>NZ_CP104467.1:3338290-3645505 GCF_025369935.1 Paenibacillus andongensis
GATTGTTATTCTCACTAGTATTTATCATGCATTTGACGCTAGTTATTTCGAAGCTTCATCGCAAATTAACCCGATTGATACAGGAAGTTGCGCTGCTGCAGGAACAAGTGCGAGGAAAGGGGCCTGAATGAGATTGATGACGACACCGATTCTCATTGTATTCCTAAATGTATGTTTACTGGTGTGTGGTCAAATTGCATGGAAAATAGCGCTCAATCGAACGCCATTAACAGGGATAGATAATTTAGGGACCGTACTGATGCAGCCTTATATTCTAGTGGGATGCTTACTTTATGGCATGGCTACGTTGATCTGGTTCTATGCGCTTAGTCGATTCGATCTAAGTCGCGTTTATCCGCTCCAATCGATTGCGTATGTACTAGGCTCGTTGTTCGGGTGGTTGGTATTAAAGGAGACGTTTACATCATCGCAATGGTTAGGGCTGCTCTTCTTAGTTGGAGGCGCGTTCCTGTTAGCGAGATAGGTTCTTCTAATAAGGAGAGTAGGACTTATGAAACTCGGAGTTTGGCTTGGGTTGCTGCTGCTCATGGCTGCAGCTTTGTATATACGCTTGCACTATGTGCTTGAAGCTGAATATCCACCTCTAGAGTGGGATCAATTAGAGTACACGAAGACAGCAATTCAATTGCTCGACAAAGGCATATTCGCCTATCGCGATACCGTGCCTAATTCACTCGTGACACCCGGATTTCCGCTGCTCTTGGCGGCTGTATTCAGCCTTACAGGCCATGAACATCTAGAGCCGGCATTAATGGTCGTTCGTATCATGAACTGCTTTATTTCACTAGGAGCCATTCTATTCTTATTTCTGATTGGGAAAAGGCTGTTTAACCCCATAACAGGGCTAATCGCCGCTGCTTTTGCCGCGGTGTATCCTTCCTACGTCTGGTCAACTTCACTGATCTTGACGGAGGTTCCGTTTTTGACTGTTTTTACGGGTCTGCTTTACATGCAGGTACGCATCATACAAGATAACAAATGGCGGGATCACCTATGGATGGGGGTTCTGCTTGGGATTTGCGTCCTTATTCGTCCTAATGTACTTCCCCTAGCTGTAGTTCCCTATATGTTTCTTTGGGTGAGAACGAAGAAAATAGACGCAGCCTATGGATTACTTGCAGTTGCGTCTTTTGCCTGTATGATGATGCCTTGGTGGATTCGGAATTGGATGACTTTTGATTCTTTTATTTTTATCGCCAAAGGGGAAGCGGGCAATCCATTCCTTGGAGGAACGGACCCCTACTTCCGAGGTACAATTGATTGGGATAATATCGATACAAATAATCAGTTCGCTGAAGGCTTGAGACGGATAAAAGAAGGTTTGGCCCAGGAACCGTTGTTATGGATGAAATGGATGACAATTGGTAAATTAATCGTATTTTTTAAAACGATGTGGGTGGGACCGTATCCCTTTTCCGTACCGTCGTGGTATGCGAATGCACTTACACAGCTGCATACTTTCTTAATTGCTGCAGGCAGCATAGCAATGATCATTTTCAGCTTTCGCAAGCCTTCGGTTCAATATTTAACAGTGGCATTTCTCTTGTTTTTAGGTGTCCATATGGTATTTATTCCAGTGGATCGTTATGTGTATGGTATGCTTCCATTTCTGATGCTGGGCAGTGCCTATTTGAGTACACAAGTCATCTGCTTACTGCATAGCGCTTGGACTACCTCTCTCCTGCAGCGGAGGGGGATTTAAACACGATCTGCTTCGCGCAGTATTCAATAATTTCGCTTCTACGAACAATCCCGATGAATTTATCGGAATCATCTACAATCGGAACGAAGTTTTGCACTTTGGCCAAATCGATAAGATCGACCATTTCGGCATGAATATGAACCGGTTTATTTTGTACACGAAGAGGAACCTCGGCCAGCACATGACGGTGAGCATTTTCGAAGCCAATTCCGTCTGAATTTTTAAGAAACCACAATAAATCTCCCTCAGTAACCGTACCTACATAAAGTCCATCATCGGAAAGAATAGGCACAGCTGTATAACGGTGATATTCCATACGTTCTAATGTTTGACGAAGCGTTGCTTGCAATGTCGTTGTGATAACTTCGGATTTAGGCAAAAGGAAAAAAGCAATATTCATTTATTAACACTCCTTAGAGTTTTCCGTTAGGAAAACTTTCTTCAACATTTCTATTGTATCAAACTTTTCGAATAGAATCTAAACCTGTGATGGATGCTAGAAGTGAGGTGAAAGTTATGAATCGAGCATTGACAACAGCAGTGATTGGAATTGGTACTGCTCAGGTAATGAAATTGCCACTTTTCTATT
Source organism: Paenibacillus andongensis (assembly GCF_025369935.1). Classification (NCBI taxonomy): domain Bacteria; kingdom Bacillati; phylum Bacillota; class Bacilli; order Caryophanales; family Paenibacillaceae; genus Paenibacillus; species Paenibacillus andongensis. The sequence goes on from NZ_CP104467.1 coordinate 3,340,603, forward strand.
GGAAAACTGGAAAGTGGGATTGGTCACAGCTGACACAAACAGGAGGGATGCCAAGCTCGCACTCTTCGGGGGTATCTGCGCTTGCAACCTATATAGCAATGAAAAGAGGTGTTTCTGCGATCGATTTTGCCGTGAGTTCGGTTTTCGGAGCGGTCGTCATGTATGACGCGATGGGGATCAGGCGGGCTGCTGGAGAGATTGCGATTGAAGTGAATGAGCTCGATGAGCAAGTTGAGCGTCTGGCTAAACAGCACCCGGGTTTGTACCATGAACGAAGACGAAAAGCCTTAAAGGAACGACTAGGTCATTTGCCAAGAGAAGTCGTAGGGGGAGCACTGCTGGGTATCGCGATAGGTGCTTTTAGTTATATGCTGGAAAACAAGAAATAGGATGATCGGTACATGTGGACAACTTTTCTTGAATGGGATAAGATCAAGAAATGTTCTTAGAAAGGAAGAAGTTCACATGGAAATCATTCGAGTCACAACAAAAGATCAATTACAAGCCTGTTTTGGAGTACGGTTCAAAGTGTTCGTTGAAGAACAGCAAGTACCTGAGCACGAGGAAATTGATGAAAAGGATGAATCACCTGAATCATGCCATCATTTTCTTATGTTAGATGGAGTTCAGCCTGTTGCGGCTGCTCGTTGGTATGAGTATCAACCTCAGACGGCTAAACTGCAGCGGGTAGCGGTTTTGAAAGAATACAGAGGCCGATCCTTAGGTAAACAAATGATTCTTGCTATGGAGCAGCAAGCTCGCGAAAAGCATTGTACATTTGCGATCCTCGATGCGCAGTGTCAAGCCGAAGGCTTTTATAGCCAACTTGGCTATAAAGTTATCTCGGATGAACCTTTTTATGATGCTGGCATCCTGCATGTCAGAATGAAAAAACCGCTTTAAAGAAAAGCGGTTTTTTCATTCTGTGAATGCTCTTCAACTAGGGGAAAGGTTATGATAAACCGCGTGCCTTTTCCGATTTCGCTCTCAACTTCCAAGGTCCCTTGGTGATCTTGAACGATTTTGTAACAAATAGATAAACCAAGTCCGGTACCGGTTGCTTTCGTTGTGAAGAAGGGATGGAAGATTTTTTCCAACTGCTCACTTGGAATACCTGGGCCGTTATCTGCAATGATTAAAGTCGCGTTCTTCGGATCGCGGCTTAATTGCATGTGGATAATGCCATTTTCTTCCATGGCTTCACAAGCATTTTTAATAATATTTAGCAATAACTGTATCATTTTATCTTGGTCCATCCATACGAGGACAGGATCCACCCATTCTTGATAATGAATCTCGTGGCCGAAACGAGTAGCTTCTGATTCCATTAAGGCAATAACCTTAAGTACACATTCATGGAGAGAATCGACCTGGAAATCAATGCGGTGGGGTTTTGAGAATTGAAGGAATTCTGCCGTTAAGTCACTCATCCGATCAATTTCATCCATAATCATCGCATACCAATTTTCAATATTGTAACCATTTGCTTTGGAAATTTGCAAAAATCCCTTTACCGTTGTCAACGGATTTCGAATTTCATGAGCCATCCCAGAAGCAAGCTCACCTACGACTTTCAGTTTTTCCGATCTAAGCATATGCTCTTCGCGCTTTAACCATGATTCACGCTTCTTCATAAATAAGTTATGCTCGGCTAATAAAATGAGATCATCTTTCGTCAAACCCTCTAACGGATAAGTAGCCATGCCATACGTGATTTGAATGCCAGTCAATTTAGGAAGCTCTGAATCAAGCTTCAATTTGAAAGATGAGGTAGAATCATGATCTGGATTCATCGGCATGACCACAGCGAACTCATCACCACCGTATCTGGCTATAAAGAGGGAGTCTTTAAACAAGATTTGGAGGAGATCAGCCATTTGCTTCAAAATGAAATTCCCCGCTTGAAACCCGCGCGTTGTATTCATTGCTTTCAGGTCCGTACAATCAATAAGAATAAGGACTAGGCTTTGCTTTTGTTGTATGTATTGTTCCAGTCTGCGATGCGACTCTTCGTAATTATATAGGCCTGTTAGTGAATCCTTTTGCGCATATAAATATCGTTCATTTCTTAATGAATCTGCTTTTCTAATTGTAGAATAGGCTGCACGAGTGAATAAGGCTACCGCGGTAAAATCAAGTATACTATTAAGAGCATAAATCCCTAGCAAGGTCTTGCTGGAAAAACCAATAATGAGAGAAACATTGCAAAAATAAATCAATGCATAGGACGCAGCCAACAACCAAGATTTTTTGCGGCTTTCTTCTTTATAAATATCGAAGGAAAGTGTTAGTATGTACAAAGGAAGACATAAATTCGAATGACCGATGTAATGTAAAAATCCAATGAAAAGTAAGCGAAGCCAGGGAATTGCCGCATGCTGCATTCGAAGCCTATGACTGATGATATAAAGGACCAATCCTACAACAAGCAAGGGTATGTTAATTGCAGTAAACAAAATAGTTGTGTATAGACAAAAAACAAGAGCATAGACATAAAAAATCCAATTGATAACCACTATATCATCTCCTGAATGTAACTAAACGCTGTCGCTCTGCTATGAATGACCCCATAAAGGTTTCTCACACCATTGTGACATGTTCTCTGTCTATTCACTAAATCCCTTCTAACAAAAGTAAACAAAATTGAAAAGTATCACCCTTTTTCTCAAAAAAAAACCTTAAGGACAATTCATCCCTAGGTTCTGAGCGTAAAATAATTATTCTGGAATTTCAATCACTTCATGTTGTTGTATGAAAGTCATACGGCCTGTTTTTCCAACAAAATTCACCATATCATCGCCATAATGCATCAGATAGATTCGTTCCTGTACATAATCAGGCAAGGTGAGCAGTTCTTCCAATGTGGCATGAATTAAACCGTTCCCGCTTAGTTGACAATCGTGTAAAATGGTATGACAATTTCTTTTGTTAACAATTTCTTGAACGAGAAGCTCCTCATTAAATTGGGTGTCAGCACTATAGAATGTACGGCCATTGATAAAAAGTGAGTAGTTAAGCTTATGGGGTATGTGAAGTGTTGATATAATTTCAATGGTTAGATCAGGTAGTATGTTAGTCGGAACATTTTCGTCAATGAGGATGACTTCGAAATAATCCTCTAGTCTGCTGAAGCCGTCTGTAGGATTATACATACCGCCTTTTAGCGTATTTTCCCAAAGGACTCCTGCTAGCGATTCTGTTAAGAAAAGTTTCGTTTTCTTATTCTTGTATTGGTATAACAATCGAAAGGCCATTTCTTCTAATCCGCCTACATGATCGGCATGAATATGCGAAATGAGGATACCATCAATTTGGTCAGGCTGTACACCGATGTCATGAAGCGATCTTGGCGTTGTTGCCCCACAGTCGATGAGGATGTTCATTTCATTAGAACGGATAAGTGCACTGGTATTGTAAAATGTTTTGGCAAACGCGCTGCCGGTTCCCAACATTTGAATTTGCAAACTCATTCAGCAGCCTCCATTGTTCGACAAAAACCATCTTTTTCTAATGTAGCATGGGAGGTTGCGAAATTTCAACCATTATGTGCAGCCACTATTGAATGAATAGCGTCAAAATGTTACAAAATTGAATGAATTAAGGCGGGTTAACCCCGTATTCTATCTAATTAAAAGGTGATGATTACATCATGATTTGGATGATTATCAGTATTTTGTTCGTTCTAATCTGTCTGGCTCTAGTAGGTATATCGGTCTATGTTGGCTGGCAGCTCACACATCCGCAACGTAAACCTGTTGATGACTCGCCTGATCACTATGGTTTGCACATGGAGAATATTACATTCCCAAGCCGATCTAGAGATGTTCGTTTAGATGGATGGTTTTTGAAGTCCCCATGTGCGCCAACGGATGCTATCCCAATGACCGTTATTATGTCTCATGGTTATGCAGGAACACGTCTGGAAAAAGGGCTTCCAGCGTTGGCTTTGGCTAAATCCATTGTTGAAGCAGGATATCATGTGTTTATGTTTGATTTTCGAAACTCGGGGAACTCGGAAGGGAAAATAACGACGGTTGGCTTTTTGGAAAAGCAAGATGTACTCGGTGCAATCGACTGGGTTCAAGAACGCGAACCAAGTAAAATCTGCTTGATTGGCTTTTCAATGGGAGGCAGTACATCCATCCTAGCAGCAGCCGAAGAAAGGGCTGTGTTAGGGGTCATTACAGATAGCGCTTTCAGTCAGCTTAGTCCTTACTTAAAGGACAATTTGCCTGTATGGTCTAATCTTCCGCGTTTTCCGTTTACACCATTAATTCTACTTATTTTACCTAGATTAATTGGTATCAACCCTCATCGTGTTGATGCGCTCGCCGCGGTAGATCACATTTATCCAAGGCCGATTCTTTTTATTCATAGTCGTGATGATAAGGCTATTCCTTGGTCCAACAGTGAAAGCATGTGGAGCCGCTATCCGGATGTATTTGAACTCTGGGTCACACAAAAAGCGGGGCATGTCGGCTCCTATCAGATGCAACCGGAAGCCTATACACAACGTGTTCTAGCTTTTTTATCAAAATTATAAAATCATCGCAACTCTTGTTAATCATCGGAGTATAAAGATGCAGACACAAAGATTACTAACAAGAGCTGGAGGTTAAGCGAATGAAAGTTCAACGGATATTAGCGTTGATGCTGATGTTTTTTGTTCTAAGTACGGCTGCAGTGGTGGCTTCATCGATATGGGGGGATTTTAAAGGTAATAATATTGCCCGATTAATCGTTAATGAAGAGACAGTGGAATTCGGGGATACAGACGTTCCTCCTCTTATTGTTGACGGTAAAACCGTTCTACCGCTACGCGCAGTAAGTGAGGCGCTTCAAGCATTGGTGAAATGGGATAACTCGAACAAGACTGCCTACTTATACAAACCAAATGTACACATGTTCTTTACGACTGAGGTGCGTAAAGACTCCGCTATCGTTCCATTCGGTGTTGTAGAGCGCGGCAAGGAAGCAGACTTTATCGTCTTTGCTCAAGTCGATAACTTGAAGACAAACATTAATTCTGTGCGGGTTTCTGTTGTTTCACCAAGTGGGAAGAGCGTTATTACACCGGTTGTGAAATCAATCTCGGAATCCAAAGAATCGTTTTGGTTGAAAGTACCTTTGTATGGCGTTTCCTTTAATGAAGCTGGTACGTATGTCGTTAAATTTGCTATGAAGCAAGATGGTTCTAACGACTATGCAGTCGTATCCGAGAAGCAGATTCAATCCGAGTAGGAAAAGCAAACACGAAAGTGGTTTGACCTCTTATAACGAAAATGTTAGGATAATTACGTAACTAATTATTCGACGAAATGAGGTTCTGCCTGTGAGCGATGATAAGCATGATCATGTACACGGCCCGGACTGTGACCACGATCACGAGCAAGGGGAAGATGTTTTTATCGTAACGGACGAGAACGGTGAAGAGCATGAGATGGTGATGGTATATACCTTCCAATCTCAAGAGCAGGCTTATGCTGTTTTGCTCGATCGCAACGATCCTGAAGCTGACGGTGTTATTTTCCGTGTTGAAGAAGAGGACGACGATGCCTTCCTTGTCAACATTGAAGATGAAGAAGAGTGGGAACGTGTAGTGACTATTTACAATGAGATCGTAGCTCAAGAAGGCGAAGAATAAGAGCTATACATAAGAACCCCCTAGCAGAGTGATCTGTTAGGGGGTTTCTGTTTGCATACATTCATTTTCTGGGATTGAAATACATGATTCTGCCGTTGAATAGATGAAGTTCAGCTTTCAGCAGTTTACTAAGGTATTTGCAGAATTCATTGCCCTTGCTTTTGTCGCCATGTGTGGCATCGTCGGGCAACACGACTTGCACATAATGCTGCTCTTTCTCTTGGTTCTGCTCATTCCCAACACCAATCACAATATATTTGTATAAAGGATTGATACCTTTCAGATAGAACCATTTGCCTTCGCCTTCCGGCTTCGTCTCAATGGTATAAGGGAATCCGGCCTCGTCATACTCCCAGCCAAGCTGCTTGGCTGTCTGACTGAGCTGATCACGGTAATGCAGCAGCCTTTCCTTTAGTTCATCCAAGGTGAGTGCGGCAACTGTGGATCCTGTTACGAATTTAATATAAGCGCTTTGAGCCATTCCTTGTTCACCTCATTCGCTAAACATCACCAACATCATAGCATCATGTAAACGGTTTTACAATATATACACCGCTCGAGGCGGATACTAGAAAATCGCTTGCGTCTCGACGATAACCTTCACATTTTGAACACTGCGGTCCTCTGGACCTTTTACCGGCAACCCAACTTCGACATGCTCCACAATGTAATCAATAAGCTCTTGGGTTATCACTTCGCCTGGAAGCAAAATGGGAATACCAGGCGGGTACACATAAATAAATTCGGCAATAATGCGGTCCGCAGCGTCTTTGAATGGGAGTATTTCGGTTTCGCCATAGAAGGCATCCCGCGGTGTTAAAGTTAGTTGTGGAATCGCAGGAACTTTGATGACAACTTCTTTTACTTCAACAACGTCATCATTCATATGAGAAAGCTCGCGTAAGGCTTCGAGAAGGGTGTCGACGTTCTCTTGGGTGTCACCAGGCGTTATAAGACAGAGAATGTTGTACATGTCACTCATTTCGACTTCGATGTTGTAATGATCGCGCAGCCAGTTCTCGACCTCAAAGCCAGTGATGCCAAGCTTGCGTACGTGAACGCATATTTTCGTCGGATCATAGGTGTAAGTCGCTTCTTCACCCAGAATCTCTTCCCCAAAGCAGTAGAGGTTGGAGATTTCGTTGATCTGTTTTCTTGTATACTGAGCAAGTTCAATCGTGCGCTCGGCCATTGCATGGCCATTTATCGCCAGATGTCTGCGTGCAGTATCTAAAGAAGCTAACAATATATAGGAAGTTGAAGTTGTCGTAAGCATCGAAATAATCGTTTGGATTCGCTTTGGATTAACACGATTCCCTTTCACGTTGAGGACTGAGCTTTGTGTCATGGAACCACCTAGCTTATGAACGCTAGTCGCGGCCATATCAGCTCCAGCTTCCATCGCGGACATCGGCAATTTATCATGGAAATGAATGAGCACACCATGTGCTTCATCGACAAGGACAGGCATGTTATAGCTGTGAACAAGGTCAACAATTTCTTTAAGATTGGTACATACGCCATAGTAGGTCGGATTGATGACCAGAACAGCTTTGGCATCCGGATGCTTTTCGAGTGCACGGCGAACAGAACGCGTAGGAATTCCGTGATCAATACCCAAGTTTTTATCGCGGGCAGGTTGGATGAACACGGGCTTAGCGCCTACGAAAATAATCGCGGCCAAGACGGATTTATGTACATTGCGCGGAACGATAATTTTATCGCCTTCCGAACACACGGTCATAATCATGGTCATAATGGCGCCGCTTGTCCCTTGTACGGAGAAGAACGTATGATCAGCACCATAGGCGTCTGCAGCAAGCTTCTGAGCTTCTTCAATCACGCCCATTGGTTGATGCAGGTCATCCAGCGGTGCTATATTGATGAGGTCGATAGATAGCGCGTTGTCCCCAATAAAGGAACGAAACTCCGGGTCCATACCGACTCCTTTTTTATGGCCTGGAATATGGAATTGAATTGGATTTTTCTCAGCATGTGTGAGCAGTGCAGTGAACAGGGGGGTACGGGTATGATCCACCTGATTATCGCTTCCCTTCTATCGTGGATTGCTTGTCGAACAATGCAACAAACAAAATGAGTATATCAAAATAGAGATATCATGCAAGCTTATTTTTAAAAAATAGTTTGTGCCAGTTCAGGTAAAACTAACAGCAACTTGTTAAAATACGCCAAAATAAGGAGAAATCTTATGGTTTGGATGCAAAAATGGCGGAATAATCGCTTGTTTTCTCCATTTGTGATCGAATTGTTAATTATTATGTTTGTCGTCGAATTTGTGAAGGGAGCCTTGCTTTTAACGATTTTACCGGTCTATATGAAAACGACATTAGGTGCATCCACATTTATTATTGGCTGGACGCTAGCTGCTCAATATATTGGTGATAATGTGCTTCGTACACCCGTTGGCTGGATTATTGATAAGTTGGGTTACCGAACAACCATGCTTACCGGTGTGCTCCTGACATTTGTTTCGGTCATTCTAATTGCAACGACTACCCAATATATGTGGATGATCCTAGGATGTGCGCTGCTTGGCTTTGGTACGGCGCCATTATGGCCCTGTGTGATCACAGGAACGACGGAAGTGGCCGGCGACGAGGGTAAAGCTACAATTATGAGCGTTGTCTATATGGCTTGGCTCTCAGGCGTTGGGCTGGGACCGGTAGCTATTAACTTTTTCGTGGGAGAAAATAACTACAGCACCGGATTTCGATTATTGATCGGCTGCATGACGGTTGTCGTTCTTGTTGCGCTCATGCTGCCAAGAAAGAGTGGCGTAATAAGAACGGACGGAGAGGGCGGTGCGGAGAAAGATTTGGTTTCTAACCGAGCTGCTGCAAAACCACTCTGGGAGCGGATAAAAACGTATCTAAGTGAAGTACGGCGCTCAATGTCTGTCAGCCCGTTGCTATTCCCCGCGATGTTCCTGCAAACGTTCGCTCTTGGTATTCTGACTCCCATTCTCACACTCTATGCCAAAGAGATATTGAAGCTTACATCTTTTCAATACAGCATGTTTCTAATTGCTGGCGGAGCTGTTACTGTCGTTTTCTTAGTTCCGATGGGGAAGTTAGTTGATCGTCTAGGCATTCGTCCATTTTTAGTTGTGGGTTGTCTGCTAAGCGCTGCTGCGCTGCTGCTGTTTACTTTCGCGAAGACAATGCTGCTGCTCTATGTCTTGGTTGCTGTGCTTGGAGCGGGCTATGCCTTCCTTATTCCTTCTTGGAATGCACTCATTGCTTCAGCCATTCCACCGGAGAAACGAGGCGCAGTTTGGGGGTTCTTCCTAACGATTGAAGGGCTGGGGATGATCATTGGGCCGATCGTTTCCGGAAAGCTTTGGGACGTGTATGGCTATCATACGCCATTCTTGATGAGCGGCTTGGTGCTGGTCGTGCTGCTTGTTCTTCAAATGTTCATTTCCATCCCCAAAAAAGGTATGGTACGATAAGGGAAAATGATTCGTTTGGAGGATTATAAGCATCATGAATAAACAGATCGGAATCATCATGCTGTTGTTGATGACTATATTCGTAGGTTTCGGGATCATCATTCCTGTGCTGCCTGAAGTTGTTAAAGGTGCAGGCGCTGAATATCATAATGCACTGCTATTATCGGTCTATTCCGCAGCCTCTTTTCTCATGTCCCCTATTTGGGGAGGACTATCGGATCGCATCGGGCGCAGACCGATTATCTTAATTGGTCTGCTTGGGTTTAGCGTTAGCTTTTTGATATTTGGATTCGCTGACGGTAATCTGTGGGTCATGTACGTATCCCGCATTCTAGGTGGATTATTCTCAGGAGCAGCAACAGCATGCGCTGTGGCTTATGTAGCTGATATTACAACCGCTGAGAATCGGACAAAAGGCATGGGTATGGTGGGAATGTCAATTGGGTTAGGCTTTATTTTCGGTCCAGCGATCGGCGGGATTTTAAGCCGCTGGGGGACGTATCTTCCATTCTTTGTAGCATCTGGTCTCGCACTAGCTTCCTTTCTTTTTGCTTTTGCTATACTGAAAGAATCGCTGTCTGTTGACAAGCGCACGTCCGTGAAGGAGAAAGCTCCATCAAGATGGACTGCTTTCGATGGAGCTTCGAAGTATCTTTATGTTTTATCATTTTTCGTATCTTTCACATTGGCAGGGCTCGAAGCGACGCTTCAGTATTACCAAATGGGCAAAATTGGCGCAACGCCATTCGATATCGGCATGATGTTCTTAGCTAGCGGTATTGTTGGCGCCTTAATCCAAGGCGGCGTTGTCCGTCGCTTGGTCAAACAGGGAGCCGAGCAGCGCGTGATCGGCATTGGGTTATTGTTATCCGCAGCAGGGTTCTTCCTGCTGCTGTACTCCAGCAGCGTAGTGACCGCTGCTATTTACTTATCGGTCTTCGGCGCAGGTAACGCCCTCATACGCCCGTGTGTGACGTCGCTGATTACACAGCGCACGAAAGTCGGTCAAGGCGTCGCGACGGGCCTCAGCTCCTCTATGGACAGTCTGGGCCGCATTGCGGGCCCACTCCTTGGAGGAGCGGTATTCGCCATCGCGCATTCGCTGCCGTTCATTATCGGCGGCGTGCTCTGCTTAGCAGCGATCCTGCTGCTTCAGCGCTTCGTTCTTGTAGATCGTCAGACGCGGGCGCAGCAGCAAACCGCCTGACAGATGAAAAAAGCTGCACACTAGCTTCCCGAATAGGGGAAGGCTGGTGTGCAGCTTTTTTCTTTGTAACGGCGAGCTATGGCTTGCGAGGTGATAAGCCGTGCATGATGAAGTTAATCGTGTGCTCGATTTCTTGGGGTTCATCCCATTCCGAATCGGGCGCAAACAAAAATCGAGTAATCAAGAAGCCAATAATTGTCGAGGCGATCAGTCGCATACTCGTAGCTTCGGGAAGTTCGATTAATTGACCCTCAGCTTGAAAGTGACGTATGACTTTATAAGCTTTTTCCAGCACTAATACAGCAACTGTCTCTTTAAACTGTTCACGAAGCTCCGTATGGAAAGGGATTTCATGCATGAATATTTTGATAACCGGAAAATGCTTGCGGGCGAATTCTAAACGATTCACAGTGATGGCGCGCAAGAATTGTTCAACATCTGGATAATCAGCTTCCAACACCTTGGTAAAATCCTTCACTGCAAACGGTGCAATGAGCTTCGTCATAATGGGGGCAACGATCGATAGCAGCAATTCTTTTTTCGTTTTATAGTGACGGAATATGGTACCTTCCGCTACGCCAGCTTTTTGGGCAATTTCACTGGTCGAAGAGCCAGCGAACCCTTTCTCAGAGAAAATCTCTACAGCCGCTTGAACAATTTTTATCTGCTTATCGGTCATCTTCTCTTCTTCGTCATTTAGACGCAGAAGCTCGTTTAACCATGGTTCGACTTGGGACAATGCGTTCACCTCTTTATTTAGCAAAACTGGCTTTGCAACATAGGACATCCTAACATTATATCCTACGGTGCTTCCGGAGTGCCACTATGTTTAAGATCATGAAACAAATCGTGAATGCTGCTAACACGAGAACGTCCAACCAAATGCGATCCCAACCTGCACCGCGGATCATTATATTCCGTAGGGCATCTGCACCGTATTTAAGCGGCATGATGACACCAATCCAGCGGAGGTATACCGACATCGTATCGAGGCTGAATAAGCCTGAGAAGAACACCTGGGGGACGATAATAAGCGGAATGAACTGAATCATCTGGAATTCATTGTTTGCAAAAGCTGAAATCAGCGTTCCTAGTGATAAGGCAGCCAATGCTAGCAGGACGGTGATTAACAAAACATACCAGAAAGAGCCGACCAACATAAGTCCCAGCACACTAGTGGCGAACCATGCAATGAGCGTTGCTTGGAGTGTTGTAAATATGCCAAAGCCTAGAATATAACCGACAACGATTTCCCACCGGCGCAGCGGTGTGGCCAGCAGTCGTTCCAAGGTTCCGCCGGTTCGTTCCCTCAAGAACGAAACGCCAGAGAGCAGGAAAACGAAGAAGAAGACGAAAAAACCTATGAGAACAGGACCGAAATTGTCAAACGCCGCCATATCAGCAGAGCCATGCAAATAGGTGATGGCTGGCGCTTGTAAATTGGAGCTAGAGCTAGCGTTAGAGCTTGCTGGTGCTGCGCTTTGCAGTGCTTTTTGGAGCAAGAACAGCACAGCTCTATTTTTACTGGGGTCGCTTCCTTCTAAGGTCACTTGCGGCGCTGCCCCATTCATCGCAATAATGGCATCCAAATGCACAGCTTCTAGCTCAGTTTGGGCTTCATCTGCCGTGTAGGTTATTACTTCCGCATTTTGATCCTGCAGTTTTTGAATGAGCGGAGCAGGGACATTAACAGCGCCTAGTTTTGGGACATAGGTGTTGCCGTTAAACACCAATGACATCATAAAAAGAATTAACATTGGAGCTACAAGCATCATCATTAAAGTTCGTTTATCGTGAAAGAACTGGCGTAAAATACGGATCACAATCGCACGAATTCTCATTGCTTGACACCTCCATAATATAAGAATGCTTCTTCAATCGTTGCGGAGGAAGTAGCCTGTTTCAACTCATCCGGTGTTCCTACTGCCGTGAGTCTGCCGTCACGGATCATACCAAGCTGATGACATTTGTCTGCTTCATCCATCACGTGGGTGGTCACGAGAATCGTTGTGCCCTGCGAACTGAGATTCGTTAACTCTTGCCAAATTGATTTGCGTAAGACGGGGTCAATGCCCACCGTAGGCTCATCGAGAATTAGAATGCCTGGCTCGTGCAGCAAAGAGATTGCGAGTGATAAGCGGCGCTTCATTCCTCCAGAATAATTGGAAATCTGCTTCTTCAAATGAGATCCTAGATCAACAAGCTCCATGACGTCATGGATGCGCTGCTTGCGCTTTGTTCCCGTTAACCCATACAAAGATGCGAAGAACTCCAAATTCTCTTGAGCGGTTAGTTCTGCATAAAGGGCATCCGATTGCGCCATGTAACCGATTTTCGATAGCATCGCTAACTGGGGCATCTGCTGCCCGAGCACATGAACGGTCCCCGATGTGGGAACATCAATGCCAGCAATTAAACGTACAAGTGTTGTTTTCCCCGATCCGGAAGGGCCGAGCAATCCGAAAATATGGGCTTTCGGCACAGCTAGAGTAATGTCATTCAGAACAATCTTTTCATCAAATTGCTTGCTGACACCATGCACTTGAATAGAAAGGTCTGTAGTCATATCTTGCACCTCTTTCGGGAGTGAGTAATCACTTATTTTTCTTGATGTACTTATCATACGCCATCACATTGAATTTGAGAAGTGAGTAATCACTCATTTCTGAGAATTATTTTATACCGCTCTTAACTGAGAGTGTTTATAAAGCTTGATACAAAGCAAGCTGCGCTCAAGAGGCTCTAATATTTGAATGAGAGTCGTTCAGCAACTTTGTGAAGCATGTTGGGAACCCGCCAATTGAAAATCCCCGAGTGCACGATAGTCCAAGTTGTATTTTGTGCAACAATACAACTGCTTCACCCTGTGTAGCCTGCTACTGTTGTATTTCGTACAACATTTCGAGCCCATTTGTTCCCAAATAGCCTAATCTAGGCCTAATTGTTGTACATCATACAACAACGAAAGATGAGAGGTGGAGACTTGGCAGATAAAGTTGTACTTTATACAACGTTCATGGCAACCGAGAATATGGATGCTTTCATAAGTTTCGTGGCCTTATCCCAAGCAGGAAAAAAGGCATCCCAGAGTAACCCAGAGGAATGCCTTTTTGCTATCACTTGCAATGATCAGTCTTTGACTTTCGCGTCTTTCTTACGATCAACCCATTGTTCAATAGATGGGGTTAATTGATCCTTTATGGACGACACAAGCTTGTCCTTCGAAATGCCCTTAGACTTGGCAATCTCAGCCAGGGATTTGCCGGAGCGGAGCTGGGCGTGAAGTTCGTCCTTGCTCAGACCGAGAGTCTTAGCAAGCTTCTCGGTATCCGGCTTCAGTCCGAACTTATGCCCCTTGCCGCGGCCATCATGACCATCTAACAAGTTTTTCTCGTTGAGGATGAACTTCAAATGCTCATTGAGTTTCATCTTCATGTGCTCGCCTTGATCAGCTGTCAGCTTGCCGTCTTTGACGGCAGCATCAATTTTGCCTGTTCGAAGCTGCTGCAGCTTGGCAGTCAAGTCGGCTTCGCTGATGCCTTTGTCTGCGGCTGCTTCAACGATGCTTTTGCCGTTCCTCAGCGCTTTGACGAGCACTTCTTTGTCAACACCGATGACGGTAGCAGACTCATCGACAATCGGCCATTTTCGGCGGTGACCGCCATGATCCTTCTCATCTGTCTGTTGCAAACGAATCGTTTGCTCCTGATCCCCGGAAGGAGATTGAGCGGCTGCCGTTACGGAGGGAAGTGCCGTGCAGCCAAGAGCGATTGTGAAAGCAATCGAGCTCACCACTAGCTTTTTCATATACGTTGGGTTCATACTTTTAATCCCTCCTTTCCTGTTGGATTAGGACTACAGCGCTTAGTCTGTGCAGAAGGGGTTAATTTTACTTTAAAGGAACCTTAGTCTCACATAAAAATTTCCATAAATCTGATTTACTTAGCGTTCACAGCCATCTGATAAAGAGGGATGAGCTTCTCAAAAGTTTGTTTAATAAGCAGCTCAAGTTCAGCCGGTTTCCCTAGCACGGGATCCTTGAAACTGAGGTTGCGGCCGATGAGCAGCTCCGCTTTTTTGACATCACGGAAACGAATTAATGCGTCGTTCCAGCCGCTGCGATCAAGATCGGACAGGGGGGTAACGTCTTTTTTCATATGGTCGAAGGAAAGGACGAAATCGGATGGAATTTCTTTTTGCAAACGGTCGATTTCTTTCATGTAGGTAGTTGCAATGTTACTTTTATTCGGGAGTTCATAAATAAGTGCCAACCAAATAAACACTCGATCATCAAATAGACCTACTTGGAAGTGAGGTACCTGTTTATACCCTCGTTTGTTTGGACAAATCGCCAGCCAAGTATCAACAGGGGGATTCACTTTACGTCTTAAGTGTTTAGCGATATGTAGGAACATTTCTGTACCGGAAAGGACGGACAAATCCTGAGCCAATGCATCACCTAATGCTTTAAATTTAGGCTGAATGCGCTCTCGAATGGCTTCCATACGTCCATCAAGACCTTCTATAGCAAAGGTATCGAAATCATGCTGTGCAAATCCAATGAAACTCATTTGTTTAATTCCTCTTTTCAATTACGTTTTCAATTATTCTAAAGCAATTCGTGTATTCCCGCAATAAATACGAGTTTCAGATAAGGAAGTAGGCCATCGGACCGATTTTATGACAGAAAAGCAGGAAAAAAGTGGAACCATGCCGAATTATGTGATAACTATCAATCAGGAAAGACAGGAGAATTTAATCGTATGAGGATGTCAAAATGGTCTAAAATAGCGGTACTTGGCACTTTAATGGGAACTTGTTTCACAGCGGGTGTTTACGCACAGGATGTGCTGCAGCGCGTTGATGCTTACTTAAGAAACGATTTTAAAGTCGTCGTGAATGGGCAAGAAGTGAAGCTGGCGAATCCGCCTTTAATTTATAATAATTCCAGTTATTTGCCGGTGAAGGAACTTGGAACTTATTTAGGAGCGGTTGTGAATTGGAAGGATAGCACGAAAACCATCTATCTGAATTCCCGTATTAATCCCCAGCAGCCTGCGGAAGGCAACGAAACGAATTATACAGAAATTGTGCTGCAGTACCCCTATCCACAGTACTTGGATTATTTAGGGGGGACTTATCCGATTCTAGTTAATACGACGGATCAGACATATTACCGGTTGAAAGATCTGGACCGAATGGGGGTTTCTACGGGCGGATTACGGAAAGCGAAGGAAAAGTATACAGAGGATATTTATGTCAGCGAAGAAGAATTGAAAAAGAGTTGGAAAGAAACGCCGCAAATTTCCTATCTCATAAATGAACCCATCGTGATTACAGGGGAGCAGGATCCAGTAAAGCTCAAGACAATCAGAGCGTATGTGGAAGGTTTTCGATATTATGAGATCAATAAAGTACCTTACATGACGAATCCAATTATCATCGATGCGCTGCCTGAAGAGAATACATACAGCTACTTGCTTACGGAAAATGGGCATTTCTATCGTACAACTCTCAAACTGACGCAAATAAATGGCAATAATAATAAGCCTGATTATGTCGTTGGAAGTTCCTCCAAAGAGGACATCCAGGTGACGAGAGTTAAATAATTAACTGCCGGTGCCTGATTGCTTTTTTAAATAAAAAATAGCAATTTGCGTGCGATCTCGGAGATTCAGCTTGCTGAGAATTTCCGTAATATAATTTTTAACGGTACCTTCGCTCAGGAATAGCTCCTGGGCGATTTCTTTATTGGACAGACCTTCAGCGATTTGGGCTACGACAGCTTGTTCGCTAGCAGTTAATCCATATCCACTAAGTGGTTTGGGTGCAGGTATGTTCGAAGATGAATTAGTACCGATAAAGGTCGTCAATTTCTTAGCAATTTCGGGATGAATAAGAAGATTGCCTTGCTCTACTGTCTTGATTCCTTGAATAATCCGATCCGGCGAAATATTTTTGAGCAGATAACCGCTGGCTCCGTTTCGCAAGGCCTGAACGATAAATTCATCATCATCGAATGTGGTCAGAATAAGCACAGCAATATGAGGATAAGCTTGCTTAATCTTCAACGTGCCTTGAACACCGTCACAGATTGGCATCCGAATGTCCATCAGGACAACGTCAACCTGGACGCCGTTTTGGATAAAAGCAAGAGCTTCGTCTCCATGCATACACGTACCAACAACTTTAATATTTTCGTCAAGTCCAATGATTAATTGTAAGCTTTCGCGGATGAATGGATCATCGTCGGTAATGAGCACATGTATCATGTTGTGTTCAACCCTTTCTTAGGTAGATTCAATTTAGCGAAAAGTGGGCAAGACCGTCGTCACTGTAAATCGATCCTCGATCGACACCATAAGCTGCCCTCCAATAAGCTTGCTTCGTTCTTCCATGCCTGACATGCCTAATCCGTTTACACTTCGCTCATTAGGCAGTTTACCGTTATTCGAAATGCACATTGTAATCTGTTTGGATTCATAGGTTAACTGAATGAGAACCTGGGTTGCGGACCCGTGACGAATGGCATTCGTAATGGCTTCTTGTGCATTACGGTATAGTATGAACTCTAGACTCGGATACAGTACGTAGGGCATCCCCTGCATCTCTACCTCAATAGTTATTCCTTTATCTGCTGTCAATCCTTCAATGAGTTTCTCCAACGAGTAGGTTTGCAACGTTTCATCATCTGGTTTCAGTCTACGCACGGTTGAGCGCAGCAGTTCCATGCTTTCGGTTAACTGGTCACGGACCGACATTAACATCTCTACGCCTTTCTTTTGCTGCGTAGGCAGGATCTGCAAGGATGCTTCCATCATCATTTTAAGCCGGATCAGCTTATGTCCCAAATCATCATGAATATCTCGGGAAATCCGATTGCGTTCGTCCGTTTGTGCAATGTTTTCGACTTTTCGGGCGTAATCCATTAACTGAAGGCGAGCTTCGTCCAGCTCGTAATGCTGTCGCCGAAGCCTATCATAGAGCAGCTCAATTTCCTCTTTGTTTTGCTCCGTTTGGAGCATCTGCAGCAGGAGAATCGTCAGAGACAAGAAGATCAGATTGGCAATAAGGTAGTAGCTGTTTGGCTGACTATGTAAGGATATGTTCAATAGAATCAAGTGAATACTCATGATATAGTAACGGATATGACTATTTACGGTGGTTACATAGGATAAGAGCGTTGAGTAAAAAGTTATGAACAAAATGCCGTCATAGTGATAGCTCATCCATCCGCTAAATCCGATTTCGAGTAAAAGCATCCATACGGATTTCGAGAATATCGTTCTGCGCATTTCTGCAATCCAAAGGAATATGAGAATGAGGAAGACATACGTACTATTAGATGAATAGCTTTCTAAATACATCGAGGCAATCGCTGGAATGAGAATGAGTAAATAGCGGGTTAACGAACGTAATTGTGTCAATCGATTTCCTTCCTTTTCAGGGCAAGTATTAGCAAAGTATACCATATAAACTAGGAGGGTTAACACGTCTAATAGACAGATAATGACTTTTGTCACCTTTGAATAATGACTTATTCTACCTGTTAAGGGGATCCATTGGAGATACAATCATTGTAATAACACAAGTTGGAATAACGGAAAAGGGAGAGGATCTTGTGAGCTTTGTTCATATAAAAAATGTTGTCAAAAAATATAGCAATCAAATTTCTGTCGATCATTTGAATTTATCGATTCAGGAAGGTGAAGTTTTCGGATTGTTAGGTCCCAATGGGGCTGGGAAAAGCACAACGATCAAAATGCTGAGCGGTCTGCTCAAAATCGATCAAGGCGAAATGTTGGTTGATGGACTCTCAGTTGCGAAAGATACGATTGAAGTGAAACGGAGAATTGGCCTTGTTCCACAAGATCTCGCGATTTTCGAACATCTAACAGCACGAGAAAATGTTACTTTTTTCGCAAAGTTATATGGATTAAGAGGTAAGCTGCTGAAAGAAAGAGTGGAGGAAGCGCTGGAATTTGTAGGATTACTGGATCGTGCTCGTGATAGACCCAGTTCCTTTTCGGGCGGGATGAAGCGTAGATTGAATATCGCGTGTGCCATTATGCATCGTCCAAAGCTGATTATTATGGATGAACCTACCGTGGGTATCGATCCTCAATCCCGAAATCACATTCTAGAATCTGTTAGGTCGCTGAACCGTATGGGCTCAACGATCATTTATACTTCGCACTACATGGAGGAAGTGTCCGCCATATCCACACGGGTCGGCATCATGGATCATGGGCATCTCATTGCTTGCGGAACACAAGAAGAATTGCGCGGTAAAGTTGAGCAGGACAATAAAATAATCATTCAAGCATCTAATTTGAAGGAAGAAGCCGTGAAGGAGCTAAGGAATCATCCGCGGATTAAGCAGGTTACCATTCATGAGCAGACACTAGAGTTGCTGGTGGGTTCCTCCCAAGCCTATTTGCAGGATATCCTGTTCATCCTTTCCAAACACGAAGTGAAAATCCAATCGCTCACACAGGTGGAGCCTGATCTTGAGGCCTTATTCCTGTCGTTGACCGGAAGAACCTTACGGGATTAGGAGGAGGTCACCATGCCGATTTGGATCATTGCGAAGTATGAAATATTACGTTTTATGCGTATGCGTTATGTACTCATGATTCAGTTTTTGATGCCGCTTTTACTAATATTCATTTTGGGATCGGCGCTCTCAGGCGCGTTCAAAATGGAAGATCGGACGCTGAAGCCCGTTAAGGTAGATGTCGTGCAGTCTGACCTAGGAGTATTAAGCGCAGGGTTTAATAGCTTTCTGAACACACCGGAGTTAATGAAGATCATACAGCCTACGAACATTCAGTCGCGTGATGAAGCGGTCAAACGGCTCAAGTCAGGAGATTCGGAGTTTGCACTCATCGTTCCAAGTGATTTTAGCAGCCGCGTGCTTGAGGGAAAAGAAGCGGAGTGGGAGATGATACTAGGCCAGGATTATGGGCAGAATTTGACCGCTAAAATGGCGCTTCGCTCCTTTTTGGATCAAGTGAATTACATGCAATCCGCGATAATTTCAGCAGGGCCCGGTGCAGCGGATCTAGTGCAGAAACAAAGTAGTGACGGTTCATTCAAACCGACAATGGAGGCTTCTTCGTATGTAAGGCTAGGCAAGCTTACATCTTCCAATTCCAACTATACAGCAATGCAGTATTACACAGCGTCTATGCTGGTCATGTTTTTGTTATATTCGGGCATGGGAGCGGCGCTCGGTTTGCAAGGGGAGAAAGAAAGGCACACGCTATCCCGATTAAATGCAATGCCCATTCATGAATATCAAATTTTGTTGGGTAAAATTCTGGGAAATATTTTCAGTTCGATTGTTCAGGCATCGCTTGTTATTGGTGCAACCATTCTATTTTACGGTGTCAATTGGGGAAATGACTTCTTCCATCTCTTCTTAGTTTGCTTATTGATTATCGTCGCTTCGATGAGTCTAGCGATATTGATCATGCTGGCAGCGAAATCGTCTAAAGCAATCAGTACGACATTCCAAATGATCATTCTTGCCATGACTTTCCTAAGTGGAGGCTTCACACCTCTTCCAGAAGGTCTTCTGCAGCGGATGGGAGAGTTTACACTCAATCACTGGGCCATGCAGAGTATGTTTCGAATAATGCTCGGAAGTGATTCTGCAATCATAGGACATCATATATCAATTTTGGCGTGTATTAGTGGGGGATTGTTGCTTCTTACCCTGATTATTTATCGGAAGGCGGGATATCATGAATAGCTTATTCATAGCGCTCAATATGCTGCGTCGTACACTTTTGCAGAAAAAAGGCTTTCTCATGTATTTAGTCATTCCAGCGGGAGTAGTTTCGCTAATCATTGGTATACTTGGTGGGCAGAGCGAACGCGGGGTTGATATTGCTTATATTAATTTGGATCGGGGAACGATGGGCTCCCATCTCTTGCAAGAACTTTCGACGCTGCCAGATTATCGGCTCAAAGAAGAAACTTCTGAAACAGCGCTAAAAGAAGTTATCACGAAACAAAAAGTGAGCAGCGCCTTTCTCATTCCTGAAGGATTCAGCGAGACGTTGATGAAAGGCACATCTGCACAAATAGATATGTACCAACTAAACACGAATGAGGCTTCGATCACGCTCAAAATCAATCTGGATAGTATTCTATCCAGATATCGTGGAACGATTGAGCTGCATACCCAGCAAGGGCTCCAAGATGCAGCGCTTCGTGAAGCCGTGGAGAAGACAATTTCACAGATGGAGAAGCATCAGGTGAAGGCGCAAGTCACTGATCTTAATTTGTATGTGAATCCGAATATGCATACGGTAATTGGTTTCATGCTGATGTTCATGATGGGGTTAATCAATAATACGGTTTCCGTGATTATGGATGATCGAAGACAACGCACAATGGCTAGAACTTATTCGGCACCCGTTCATTCTTTCGAAATTGTACTTGGGAATTTCATAGGCAGTTTCTTAGTCGGGACGCTGCAAGTGTTAGTCATTCTCTTGTTTACGCGTTATGTAACGAATTATGATTATGGACTTCCGTTTGTATCGCAGTTTATCTTGTTGGAGTTTTTCTTACTAGCCAGCATGGGAATTGCCAGCGCGGTAGCTAGTATGGTTAAGAATGCGTCGAATATGGGCATAATTAATTCTCTCGTTGTTACCCCGACATGTATGCTAGGCGGATGCTACTGGCCGATCAGCCTAATGCCGGACTGGATGCAGAAGCTTGCGAATTTCGTTCCGCAAAAATGGGTGATTGAGGCCATTCAGCGAATGGCTTCTGGTCAGACTTTGTCTCAGATGTGGATGCACATGAGCGTACTCACCTTGTTTGGACTGATTCTTTTGGGCGTAGGGTCAGTCATTCTTAGACCGGGAGATGCTGAGGTTAGTTAACAAAAATCAAAGGGCTATCTCAAAAGTAGCTAAATCTACTTGGGGACAGCCCTGTTCTCTTTACATTAGACTTATTCTCAAAAAAAATAGCGGGACAGTAAGGCTATACCGGCCAAACTGTCCTCATTTTTTTGTATACAACTGCTTTTTTCAGCAGATGGTTGCATGCAATTCCATTTTACCAAGGATTGGTTTCTTTTTAATTTGTGTCTTCTTCATGGTACAATAGCGTCACTCGCCTGTTCACAGGCCCAAGAAACATACGAATAAAGGGAGAGAATGCAAATGGCCGTTACGGCGAATGAAGTTGCGGAATGGATGTTGGAGCAGTTGAAATCCGCAGGTATTTTACATCAGAAAGAAGCAGTAGACTATATAATTCAACATTTTGGGGAATCCTTCATCTATATAAACGAGAATGGGAATCAAGCCATTTCCAAAGACGTGAAGAAAATCTTTAAAAAACTTCATGGCGGTAAAGCAGCATGGGAGCGCGATGGATTTTTCTGGGGTTGGCAATAGGCTGAGACCGTTTACTTCCAGTTTAGGCTGAAGCCGTGATAATACAGGCAGCAGCTTTTTTTGTACGTTTTTCCTTAAAAAAATGTCAATAATCCAAGTTGCTAAAACATAGAATTCATAATAAGATAAGAATAAGCAAATAAGTTGTCTGAATATTTAAATAAAATTGAATGCACCAATTATGGAGGGGATTGCCGTGAGTAAGAGTCATGAAGTGGAGTATTGCAACCTAGAGTTACGATTTGATCGCCGGCTAATCCGGAACTTCATTAAAGCACTCATTCAGGAAGGTTATTCTCTATATTGGAACGAAAGTGACCTTCAGTTCATCATTTCCATTCGCACAGGACGCAAGCTGATTAAGCTGAAATTCGAACGAATCGGTGAAAAGTATAAAATCGTTGGCAACTATTCCTTCAAAGATGAGAAGCTCGCCGAAATGATGGAGAAGCTAATTGGTGATACACGTGGTCATGCTGTAGTAAAAAGATTCAAGGATCGGCAAATTCTCATTGAGAATATTATGTTCGGTGAAATTATTCGAATGGTCGAGATTAGCGGTATCGAACATAAAGTGCTGTATCAGAAGGAGCCTGCCGTGACCGTAGAGGAAGTCATGCAAGCGCTGCGATCCAAACGCACCGATGACCGGATTCCTATTTTGCGTATGGAGCTGGATTACGAACTAGCTACCCTTCATGATGCAATGGCCTCAGGTGATGTCAAGGCGGTCATGGAGAGTAAAACCAAGCTGATCGAGATGAGACAAGAAATGCTCTTATTGGAGATGTGAAAATGAATAGTGGAGTCAAATAAAGGGAGAGTCTTTATCTAATTCATAGATAGGGTCTCTCTTTAAATTTCTTGAAAAATTACGCTTGTTAACCCGAACGTCATCGTATATAATCATCTTACGAAAGTTAAAGCACTTTAACTTTCGAGTGGAATCGTTTGTGTACATAACTTAAAATGTTTTTATTTTGTTGAATAAAGGGGAACTAAACTCTAAAAGTTAAAGCGATTAAACTTTTGGTGATGAAAATTCACTATTTTGAAAAAAGTGAAAGGAGCGGTTTCACTGAGCAGAAGCAGAGGAAGTCGTCGAGAAAGCAAGTATTTCTACCTGTTCGTTTCACCTCGGATCATCGGCTTCATTGTATTTGCTTTATTTCCGATTGGGGCATCGCTCTTTTACAGCTTCACCGACAACCTGAGGTCATTGAAGCTTACAAGAAGATTTATGGCTTGATTTGGGATAAAAAGGTGTCCCCGACGCCGGCGTTTTCCAAGTCGGTATCCGGACAATTCGGTGACCCGTTTCTTTCAGGCAAAATCGGTATGTCCATCGTCGGCTCTTGGAGCTTGGCGGCATCTAGTGAATTTAATTTCAAAGTCGGTGTCGCTGCAGTGCCGCAAGGTCCTAACGAAAAAATACGCAGTGTGCTGTACGTTGACCCTTTGTTCGTACTGAAAGATTCAATGCACCCGAAAGAAGCATACGAATGGATCAAATACTTAGTTACAACAGATGTTCAGGAGAAATCCATTGAGCTCAGCGGCGGCAATCCGCCTGTTAACCAAAAAGCTGCCGAGAAGTACTATGCGAACTTCGAAGGCATCGAGCCCAAACAAATTAAATAAGTGGTTGAGGGTGCGTACAAAAATGGATTCGAATCTTACAACCATATGATTTCGAACTACTCGCAAATTAATGAACTGTTCATTAACGAGCTGGCTAGCGTAGAAAATGGCGAAAAGAAAATCGAAGAAGCTTTACCAGGCATTCAAGACAAATTAACCAAATTGTTGGAACGCGTGAATAAATAGCTGGTCATCTCAAGCTGGGGGAATGCGGCGCGCGGTACTGCAATTGCATTCCCCCTGTATATTTGAAGTGCTAATTGTGGTAATTTGAAAACATGCTGTAAATCGACTTGATTACTGCAACTTTAGAACTACAGGAGTTGTTTTATATGAAAGTAAGCATCTTTGACGTCGCCAAGAGAAGCGGTTTGTCCGTCGTTACCGTTTCGCGAGTCATTAATCAAGCTGGCACTGTCCGTGAAAAAAATCGCCAAAAAGTGCTGCAAGCGATGAAAGAGTTAGATTACCATCCGAATGCTGCTGCGCGGAGCTTAGCTCGCGGCAAGACGGGTATCATTGGACTCGGCATTACCACTTTAAATGATTCTTTCTTGGATGCAGTAGTCA
Source organism: Paenibacillus andongensis (assembly GCF_025369935.1). NCBI lineage: Bacteria > Bacillati > Bacillota > Bacilli > Caryophanales > Paenibacillaceae > Paenibacillus > Paenibacillus andongensis. The sequence continues at coordinate 3,364,563 of NZ_CP104467.1, forward strand.
AAGAGATTAACGATCGGCTTGCTGAAAAAGGTTACTTCTTAGCGCTTTCGATATCAACAGATGTGTTCGCATCTTTCGATAATTCCATGTTCCAAGAGGATCGTGTGGACGGTGTTATTATGCTTTCTCCAATACATGAGGATGATTATGTCATGGAATTGAAAAAGAAGAAAATTCCTTTCGTTATGCTGGATAATCAGCATATTCATCCATCGATATCCTCTGTCATCATTGATAATTATAAAGGCGGTTACGATGCCACGAAACATTTAATTGACCTAGGTCATACGGAGATTGCCCATATTTCCGGGCTTGAACCTTACTTAAGCAGCAGTGAGCGTCAGCGCGGTTTCGTCAGTGCGATGCAGGAGGCTGGCTTGGATCCTTCTTGGATTGAGAAAGGTAATTTCAGCATCACCTCCGGCTATCAAGCGGCAAGTCGCTGGATTCAGTCTGGAAAACTTCCAAGTGCGGTATTTGCTGCGGATGATCTGACGGCTTTTGGTGTGATGGACGCGCTCAAAAATGAGGGCTACAAAATACCGCGTGATATGTCCATTGTTGGTTTTGACGATCAGATATTCTCAGAGGAATTCCGCCCTAGGTTAACTACCGTTCGTCAACCGGCGGACAAAATGGGGAGACAAGGCGTCGATATTTTGCTCAAGTGGATTGATGGTACAGCCAAACGTAATATAACGGTGCAATTGGAACCGGAATTAATCATTCGAGAATCCACCACAAGAAAATGAAACTAGAGTTGATGGATATATATAGGAGTTGAAAGTATGAAATATTATTTGGGTGTAGATGCAGGCGGGAGTAAAACCTACACACTCGTAACAGATGAACATGGCCGTATCGTTGGTAAAGGGCACAGCGGCAATGGCAATCATCAACTCGGGGTTGAACAAGCACTCGGAAATATTACAAACTCCGTAGCTATGGCTCTACAGCAGGCGGGGCTTACGCACAGCGACATTGAATATGCTTTTTTCGGCCTTGCTGGCGCAGATCGACCGATTGATTATACGATCCTGCGTCCGCTTATTGGCGGATTGGGATTCACGAATTATGGGATTGATTGTGACACCATGATTGCTTTGCATGCAGGTACTTCCCAGCCATTTGGCGTTGTTCTAATCTGCGGAAGTGGAACGAATAGTGCCGGCAAGAACAGGCAGGGTGAGTTTTTTCAATGTGGAGGCTTCACCTATCAGTTTGGTGATTTTGGCGGGGGAGGCACACTGGCCGTAGAGGCTTTTCGTTCTGTCATTCGGTCATGGGATGGCAGGGAGCAGCCGACTTTGCTAACTGAGCTGCTGATCAAGTTCCTTGGCTACAATTCGGTGCAGGATATGTTTGACGATTTTCTGGATAACAACAAAACCGTACCGCTTCATACGACCAAACTGTTGTTTGAAGCCGCAGAGCAGGGGGATGAGGTCGCTTGCCGCATTCTCAGGGTGCAGGGAGAAGAACTTGGCAAGTCAGCCACAGCTGTAATTAAACGTTTAAATATGGAGCAAGAGACTTTTCAAGTTGTGCTTGCGGGCAGTGTCATTGCAAGAGGTGATGGGCCTTTTATTCATTCTTATATTGAAAAGGCAGTAAGCGAAGTCGCCCCCAAAGCCACAATTGTGAAATTGAACGTCGAACCTGTGGTTGGCGCTGTTTGGATGGCGATGGAAGCCGCCGGCACCCCCGTTTCAATAGAAGTGTACGAGAAACTCCGGACCGTGTCCGATTATCAAACCATACAATTACTAGACAAGACTAGGATGTGAGTGCAATGAGAGATGCTTTGAAAATTGCTATCATAGGCGGAGGCTCGTCTTATACGCCGGAAATCGTAGAAGGTTTTATTTTAAGATATGCCCAGCTGCCTGTAAGAGAGCTTTGGTTTGTGGATGTGGAGGAAGGCAAGCACAAGCTGGAAATCGTCGGGAATTTGGCAAAAAGAATGATCGAGAAGTCCGGTTTGCCGATCGAGGTGCATTTAACCTTGGATCGCAGAAAAGCGATCGAAAATGCGGATTTCGTAAGTACGCAAATGCGCGTAGGTCTTTTGGAAGCCCGTAAATGGGATGAGCATATTCCTAACAAATACGGTGTTATTGGTCAGGAGACGACCGGCCCGGGCGGAATGATGAAAGCACTTCGCACGATTCCTGTACTGCTTGATATTTGTAAGGATATTGAGGAGTTGAGCCCTAATGCGTGGCTGCTGAATTTCACGAATCCTGCAGGTATGGTGACTGAGGCCATTCATAAGTACTCCAACGTGAAAAGCATAGGCCTTTGCAATGCGCCAATCGGATTGCACAAATGGTTAATGAACAAGTATGATGCTGCTCCTGAACAGATATACACTGAGTTCGTTGGGTTAAACCATCTTCACTGGGTAACGCGCGCTGAAATCAGAGGCGAGGATAAATTAGCTGAACTGCTGGATCGTAAAGAAGAATATAGCGGGAAAAATGTACCGGCTAGCGAGTGGGATGCGGATTTCTTGCGTTCATTGCAATCTCTGCCTTCCTATTATTTGAAATATTTTTACATGACGGATATCATGCTAGAAGAACAGTTGGCATCGCTCAAAGAAAATGGTACTCGTGCAGAAGTTGTGAAACGCGTTGAGGACGAATTGTTCAAGCTTTATCAAGATCCTGATTTGCAGGAGAAGCCAAAACAGTTGGAGAAACGCGGGGGGGCTTATTATTCCGAGGCAGCTGTTAATCTCATGGATTCCATTTACAATGATAAACGGGATATTCAAACGCTGAATGTAATGAACGATAACATTATCGACTTTTTACCGAAGGATGCTTGTATTGAAGTGAATTGTGTCATTACAGCAAATGGCCCTATACCAATGGGCTTGACTAAAGTTCCCGAACATATTAAAGGCCTTATTCATGCTGTCAAAACATATGAACGCCTCTCCATAGAAGCTGCTGTTACGGGTAGTAGAGATCTTGTTCTACAAGCACTGGTTCACCATCCTTTGGTGCCGTCAGTGGCAGTAGCCAAGACGCTTATGGAAGAAATGCTGGAGAAGAATAAAGCGTATTTACCGGCTTTTTTCAAATAATACATGAAGAGGAAGCTCCCTGAGAAGGGAGTTTTTTTGTTTTATAATTTATATGCAAAACAAAAGAAGAAGCCACAGTTGTCCGTAAGCAAATACCTTCTTTCAGCGGATGAAACAACCTGCATTTCTTACATGATAAAGCTCAATAGGTAGAATTATAGGGGGATGACCTGCCTGAGAAGGCAGAAAGTGGCATCTAGTGGTACTGCTGATAGCAGGAAAAACTGTCGAATTTCTGATTTGAACAGTATACAAAGTTTAAGAATAAATATTTAACTTGTGTGAAAAGACCATTGTTAACGTGTGCATAAATGTGATATGCTTCTCGTAGAGGTGAGGGTATGAGCGTTACCATTAAGGATATTGCCAAGCTTGCAGGAGTGTCTCATACAACGGTTTCCAGAGCACTGAACAACAGCCCGCTCATTCAGGAGGAGACGAAGGAGCGCATCCGGAGCATCGCTGAGCAGATGGATTACACGCCTAATTACAGCGCGAAGAGTTTGGTACTCGATCGTTCGTATAACTTGGGGTTGTTCTTTACCACACTAAGCAAAGGAACTTCCGCCGGCTTCTTCTATGAAGCTATCCGCGGTGTCAATAGTGTCATACAGGATCGTTACCAATTGATCGTAAAAGGGATTGACGATTACACCAGTTTTCAATCGATTACTCGGAAAAGCTTTGACGGCATTGTTATTGTCAGTCAGAGTGATGACGATCAAGCCATCATTGACCACATTGCCAGTAAAGGAATCCCGCAAGTTGTGCTGAATCGCCCTGTTGAAACTTCAGGCGTGCTGAATGTTCTCTCTGATGAGGAGCAAGGCGCTTTTCTAGCAGCCTCTTATTTGGTTGAGCAGGGACATAAGCGAATTGCTCTCGTAGAGGGTGTCAAAGGCTTTAAATCCGCACAGAATCGGAAAGACGGCTTCGAACGAGCCATGAAGCATTACCAGATCACCGTTCCACCCGCATATCGCTTGCCGGGATTGTATGATCTGGAGAGCGGACACAAGGCCATGCAGCAATTTCTGACGCTGGATGAAAGACCGACAGCCGTATTTTGTTGTAATGATGAAATGGCGCTTGGTGCGATGAAAGCGGTATCGGAAGCTGGGATGAATGTGCCTATCGATATCTCAGTGATAGGCTTTGATGATACGGTATTCGCAGCCTACGTGACTCCAGCACTAACAACCGTTCGCAGACCGATTGAGCAAATTAGCAGAGAAGGCGCTTTACGACTTCTTGGAAATATTGAAAATAAGCAGCACGAAACGGAGCAGTTGCTATTAAAAACAGAGTTGATCGTGCGGGAATCCGTTCGGTTATTAACACCATAAGGAAGAGGGATCTGTCCATGAGCATTCTGAGAGAGTTATTAAATGATATTCCGATTCCCAAAATGGTTAAGATTCGGCAGAAGTTTGATCGTACCATTTTGGATAATCCAGAGTTAGAATTAGCGAATAAGCTTGCCAGCAGCGGAGTTATGGCAAGCATACATCCCGGTCAGCAGGTTGCTGTTGCTGTAGGAAGCAGGGGGATTGCCAATATCGCAGGCTTCACCAAAACGACCATTGACGCCATTAAAGATCGAGGCGCGTTCCCTTTCATCGTACCTTGTATGGGAAGTCATGGTGGTGCTACAGCCGAAGGACAGACCGAGGTATTGCTGCATTTTGGCATTACGGAGGCCTCGATGGGCGCGCCTATTCGTTCTTCCATGGAAGTCGTACAGATCGACCAACTACCTAATGGTTTGCCTGTTTATGTAGATCGCATTGCTTCAGAGGCTGATGCTATCGTCGTTATTAACCGTGTGAAGCCGCATACGGCGTTTCGAGGACGTATTGAGAGCGGGATCATGAAGATGATCGCCATTGGGCTCGGCAAGCAGAAAGGCGCTGAAGCCTGTCACCAGCTTGGCTTCAAGTATATGGCGGAGAATGTGCCGGCCATGGCCAATTTGATGATCGAGAAGCTGCCTATCGTATTCGGTGTGGCACTTGTTGAAAATGCCTATGATGAGACTTGCCAAGTGGAAGTGCTTCCTGCAGCTGAAATTGAAGCACGTGAGGAACAACTTCTGATAGAAGCAAAATCACGTCTACCGAAAATATTATTCGACGAAATCGATGTCCTTGTTATTGATTATATTGGTAAAAATATAAGCGGCGATGGCATGGATCCCAATGTTACCGGCCGCTACCCAACGCCTTACGCGCATGGCGGACCAGATGTTGCCAAAATGGTTGTACTGGACTTAACGCCTGAAACAAAGGGGAATGCCAACGGTGTAGGAACGGCTGATTTCACCACACAAAGATTAGTGAATAAAACGAATTTAGAGTTCACTTATGCAAACGGACTAACTTCAACCGTTTGTGCACCTACCAAAATCGCAACTACACTGGAGAACGATTTCTACGCGATCAAGGCAGCCGTTAAAACCTGTAACATTCTAGATTACACGACCTGCAAACTAGTTCGGATTCAAGATACACTTCACTTGGGCGAAATTGAAATTTCCGTGAATTTGTTAGACGCAGCTCGTCAACATCCGGATATTGAAATTCTATCAGAACCTTATGACCTTTCATTTGATGCAGAGGGGAATATTAGCAAATGACAGTTGACGCAGTCAGAGATAAGCCTTACATTGTCGCCGCGGATATCGGGACAACGAGTACCAAGACGCTTGTAATTGATCGGAATGGTCAAGTTTTAGCTTCGCACTCAATTGAATATCCGCTCTTCACACCGGCCGCTGATCGGGCCGAACAAGATCCGGAACAAATCTATGGCGCCGTTGTGCAAGGAATTGGCGCTGTTGTTCGCAAGCTTGCTATTACAGCTGACCAAGTGCTCTGCGTCTCCTTCAGCTCAGCTATGCACAGCCTCATTGCGGTTGACGAGCAGACGAACCCTCTGACCCCATGTATCACTTGGGCGGATAATCGCAGTGCGCATTATGCGGAAGAGCTTAAGCGCAGCGGCCTAGGTCAGCAGATTTACTCGCGGACAGGAACGCCAATTCACCCGATGTCACCGCTTCTTAAATTGATGTGGTTCCGTGATAACGAACCCGATCTCGTTAAGGAAACTTATAAGTTCATTGGCATCAAGGAGTACGTCTTCGCGAAGCTGTTTGGTCGCTATCTTATTGACCATTCACTAGCTAGTGCAACAGGGCTATTCAATCTGGAGAAGCTCGATTGGGATGCAGAAGCGCTTGGTCAGGCCGGTGTGACGCCGGAACAGCTTTCTGAGCTGGTGCCGACAACACACCGCGTAGAAGGGCTCAGCGCCGAGTTAGCCTCCGCAATGGGCTTGTCCGAGAACACGCCCTTCATTATCGGCGCGTCCGACGGCGTCCTCGCGAATCTCGGCGTAGGTGCTTTCGAGCCGGGTGTCGTCGCCGTCACCATCGGCACCAGCGGTGCCGTGCGCAGCGTCGTCACCAAGCCGCAAACCGACCCCGAAGGCAGGCTGTTCTGCTATGCGCTAACAGAAAACTTCTGGGTCGTGGGAGGGCCGATCAACAACGGTGGTATCGTTTTCCGTTGGGTGAGAGACCAGGTCGCTACGGCGGAAGCCGAAGAAGCCCGCCGCCAGGGAATCGATCCCTATGATTACTTGACGGAGCTAGCGTCACAAGTTGCTGCGGGCTCTGATGGCCTGCTGTTCCTGCCGCTGCTTTCCGGCGAGCGCGCGCCTTACTGGAACGCGAATGCACGCGGCGTTTACTTCGGGCTTTCACTTAGCCATCAGAAGAAACATATGATTCGTGCAGCGCTCGAAGGTGTTATGTTCTCCATCCAGGCAGTTAGCACTTCCTTGGAGCGGATTATGGGACCTGCCACTGTGATTCGCGCGTCCGGCGGATTTGCCCGATCTGAATTTTGGCGCCAGATGATGACGAATATGCTCGGCACATCTGTCACTGTGCCTGATTCGATTGAAAGCTCAGGGATCGGCGCAGCTTTACTAGGTTTGCTCGCAATGGGGGAAATCGAAGATCTATCTCATGCTCATCAATGGATTCAGGTAGGAAAGGCTCACGAGGTGAATGAAAACGATTATCGCGTCTATCAACAATTGACATCTATTTATACAAGCGTATATCATCAGTTAAAAGATCAATTCGATGCGATTACCGCTTTTCAACAACAGCACCTTCGGAGCCCTCAGACATAACTTAGCTATACTTTTAAGAAAGTTTGCCAAGCAAAATGCTGGAGGGGAAGATGACGATGAATTTATTCAATCTTACAGGGAAAACAGCAGTGATTATTGGCGGCAACAGCACGCTTGGAGGCTCTATGGCTCTTGCCTTGGCTGGACATGGAGCGAAAGTAGCCATCATCGGTCGTAATCAAGAGAAAAGTGATCAGGTTCGTGAGAGCATTGAAGCCATAGGTGGGGAAGCAAATACCTTTCAAGCGGATGCGACGAGACGGGAAGATTTGGAGCTTGTTCTCAAAGAAGTTATCGCTTGGTCCGGCAGCGTGGATATTCTTATGAACTGCCCTGGCAAAAATAGTGCCACACCTTTCTTTGACATTTCCATGGAAGAATGGGATTCTATAATGGAGGTTAATTTGAAAAGCGTCGTGTTAGCCTGCCAAGTGTTCGGGAAATACATGGTTGATCGAGGAGAGGGAGGAAGTATTATTAATATTTCATCCGTTTCGTCTGATCCGCCGCTTTCCCGTGTATTCACTTACTCCGCTTCCAAAGCAGCTGTCAATAACATCACGCAGAATCTAGCCCGTGAATTCGCTCCGAGCCGCGTCCGTGTTAACGCGATTATTCCTGGATTCTTCCCAGCGGAGCAGAATCGAAAGATTCTGTCGCCGGAACGTGTCGAGTCCATTATGCGTCATACGCCCATGAATCGATTCGGTGAAGCGTCTGAGCTTCAGGGTGCTGCTGTGTTCCTTGCTTCTGAACAAGCTTCTAGCTTTGTAACAGGTTCTGTTTTAAGAGTGGATGGCGGTTTTGGCGCGATGACGATTTAAATATTTATATATCGGAAGGGTGTATGAGAGAGATGTCTAAACAACAAATTGGTGTCGTCGGTCTTGCGGTTATGGGGAAAAACTTGGCATTAAACATCGAGAGCAGAGGATTCACTGTATCCGTATTTAACCGTTCTGCTGAAAAAACAAAAGAGCTTCTTCAAGAAGCCCCAGGCAAACAACTAGTAGGTACATACAGCATGGAAGAATTCGTGCAATCGCTCGAAGTTCCACGCAAAATTTTGATTATGGTTAAAGCTGGCGGTCCTACTGACGATACGATTAACCAACTTGTTCCTTATTTGGACAAAGGCGATATCTTGATCGATGGAGGCAATGCGTTCTTCCCAGATACGCAGCGTCGTAACAAAGAGCTAGCAGAGAAAGGTATTCGTTTCGTTGGAACGGGTGTTTCCGGCGGTGAAGAAGGCGCATTGAATGGCCCTGCTATTATGCCGGGCGGACAAGAAGACGCTTATAAACTCGTTGAGCCTATCCTTACAGCGATTTCTGCCAAAGTGGGCGACGATGCTTGTTGTACTTATATCGGACCTGATGGTGCTGGCCACTACGTGAAAATGGTGCATAACGGCATTGAGTATGGTGATATGCAGCTTATCTGCGAAGCGTATCAATTGTTGAAGGATGTTCTGAACGTAAGCGTTGAAGAGCTTCATGAGATCTTCACAGAGTGGAACAACGGCGAGCTCGACAGCTATTTGATCGAAATTACACGTGATATTTTCACTAAATATGATGCTGAAACCGGCAAGCCTATGGTTGATGTAATTCTAGATTCCGCTGGTCAAAAAGGAACAGGAAAATGGACCAGTCAAAGTGCTTTGGATCTTGGCGTACCGCTTTCCATTATTACAGAATCCGTATTCTCCCGTTTCATCTCCGCGATGAAGCAAGAACGCGTAGCGGCAAGCAAAGTACTCAAAGGACCTGATGCTCCAGCCTTTACAGGCGATCGCAAAGCGTTTATCGAGGCTGTTCGCCAAGCGCTTTACGCAAGTAAAATTTGTTCTTATGCCCAAGGCTTTGCTCAAATGAGAGCAGCTTCCGAGGAATATAATTGGGATTTGAAATATGGCAACATCGCAAAGATCTTCCGCGGCGGCTGTATCATTCGTGCAAGATTCCTGCAAAATATTATGGAAGCCTACGACCGCGATCCTGGACTCAAAAACCTGCTGCTTGATTCTTACTTCAATGGTGTTGTAGACAACTATCAACAATCATGGAGACAAGTCATCGCAGAAGCGGTTACTCGCGGGATTGCTGTTCCGGCTTTCGCAACGGCACTTGCTTACTACGATAGCTATCGTACAGAAAGATTGCCAGCAAACTTGCTGCAAGCGCAGCGCGATTATTTTGGTGCACATACATTCCAACGTGTGGACAAAGAAGGTTCCTTCCACTTCAATTGGATGGAAAACTAAGAGGATAAGGCCTTTTAAGCCTCTTCCTGCAAACCATATGCCGCTTCACGCAGCCACATTTTCAGACGATCGGCTTCTTGATCAAAGCCGTTCCGTCTGTGAATGAGCATCAGGGAGACTTCGGCAAAATAGCGAAAATTTCTTAATAAACGTGGTTGAGTAAGACCTTGCATAAGCGGGTCTTCTTCAGCCACTTTTTTCTTAATAAACTCCAGTATCCACACAACATCCTCTTTGCAAAGTGTATAGCTTGGGTGCAAAATTTGCTCCAGTTTGCCTTTTGTGCGGTTTTGATAGGCAACAGTTGGGTTCAAAGCTCCATCTCTCCTTGTCGGCATATGGTCTCTCTTAAAATCTTAACTGTTTATGCTGGAATTTATTCACACTACTATATGATTTTTTGGTGGATTGTATTCATGTCGATTTGGCTATGTTATGATGTTGGGAAAGTTTGTATGAACAGCATATGAGAAAAGGGGATTAATGTGACAGCTAGCAATATAGTACTTGTAGGATTTATGGGGACAGGTAAATCAACGGTTGGTAAGAAGCTGGCCGAGCATCTGGGATGGATCTTTCAAGATTCGGACGCGGCTCTGGAAGAAGAGCATCAAACAAGCATATCGGACTTGTTTCGTATTCATGGTGAATCGCATTTTCGCGCTTTGGAAAGTAAGGCGCTGGAACATATATTAACTCGTAAAGGACAAATTGTTTCTACAGGCGGTGGCGCAGTGCTGGCCGAGAGTAACCGAGCGTGTATGCTCCAGAATGGCTTTGTGGTTGCGCTGAAAGCATCACCAGAGATCATCATTCAAAGAGTGAGCAGTGATACCAGTCGTCCTTTGCTGCAGGGGAATTTAGAGGAGCGCGTTCACCTGCTGCTTGAACAACGTAAGTTTGCCTATGATTTCGCGCATTCGGTTATTGATACTACGCAATTAACAACGGACGAAATTACAGCACTTATCATCCAGCAAGCTGAAATTTAGGAAGAGGGGGACAAGCCAGAAGCTTAGTCCTCCCACTCCAACATGCCGCCAGTCATGTTTTTAAGACCTTTATAGCCTTGAGCCTCCAAGAAGCTAATTGCGCGTCCACTGCGGTTTCCGCTGCGGCAAACGAGAATGAGCTCTTCGACTTGGGGAATTTCGCTTAGGCGGTCTGGCAATTGAGCTAGCGGAATATGTTTAGCTCCTGGGATGATACCGGCAGCTACTTCATCATCTTCGCGAACATCGACAATCGCTAGTTGTTCGCCGCGGTCCAGTCTTTCTTTGATTTCGGATGGTAAAATCGTATCCATTTCGGACCTCCATGCTTGATATGTGGGGAAGAAGCCCCCATTACAAGTAATGATAGAAACAAAAAGTCTAGATGTCAAACCTACGGTTAATAACAGGAGTTGTGTTACCATGCTGTACATTGGTTTAGCCGGTATATTAGGCGCCATTGCCCGATTTGCGCTCTCTGCCATATGGAATCCTACGACGGTTTCCGTTTTTCCTTGGGGAACTTTTATTTGTAATCTAATCGGCTGTCTGATTCTTGGATTTATTACGTTCGCCCCGAAGCTTCGCATACCTACTAGACTTCGACTGCCAATAACAACTGGTTTTATTGGATCTTTTACTACGTTCTCTACTTTCAGCTTTGAAACCATGCGTATGCTTAACCAGGGACATGTGGTCCTTGCTGCTATTTATGTTTTGGGAAGTTTATGGGGAGGACTAGGAGCAACATGGATGGGTGTCCGTATTGGTGAGTCTGTTCTAGGGGGCGATCGTCGATCATGATGACATGGTTATGGCCCATTTGCCTGGTAGGTTTTGGAGGATTCTTTGGCGCAATTTGCCGATTTCAGCTGGGGACAACCATTTCAAACAGGTTCCCAAGTTCTATTCCGTATGGTACACTGACAATAAATCTTTTGGGTTGTTTTTTGCTCGGACTATTGATGAGATATCATTCTTTTGACGATTGGAAATTGTTGATAGGCACGGGTTTTATGGGTGCTTTCACCACATTTTCCACATTGAATCTCGAAAGCATTAAGCAGCTCCGCTCTGGACAATGGCAAGCTTGGATCCTATATACACTGCTCAGTTATACCGGTGGAATTCTACTGACATTCCTCGGATATTACATATAAACACTATAAAGGAGATATCAACGACATGAAAGCCATCGTGAAACCAACTGCCCATCTACAAGGGGAAATAAATGCTCTCTCCTCCAAAAACTACACAACCCGCTATTTGCTAATAGGAGCACTTGCAGACGGGACGAGCACCATCTATTATCCGGCTCATAGTGAAGACAGTGATGCCATGAGACGCTGTGTTCGTAATTTGGGCGCCATTATTGAAGAAGATGATGAGAAAATCGTTATTACGGGTTTTGGTAAGCATCCCAAGCATGTTTCTGAGCTGAATGTAGGTAATGCCGGTGCTGTACTTCGCTTTTTGATGTCGACAGCTGCTTTTTGTCCTGATTTGACTTTTGTAAATACATATCCGGAGTCACTGGGGAAGCGACCGCATAATGATCTCATTGATACTTTGCAACAAATGGGTGTGGAAGTGCAACATTCTAACGGACGTCTGCCGATAACTATTAAAGGGGGACAACCGCGCGGTGGCAAGCTCACTGTTTCCGGTAATGTCAGTTCTCAGTTCCTAAGCTCTCTCTTATTTATGACACCTTTGCTAGAAGAGGATAGTGAGATTGAAGTGCTGCATGATTTGAAATCCAAAATCATTGTAGGTCAAACACTGGAAGTATTAGAACAGGCTGGTATTATCGTACACGCCAGCGAAGACCTTATGCACTACCGCATTCCAGGTAGACAATCCTATCAAGCCAAAGAATATGTCATTCAAGGCGATTACCCGGGGTCTGCAGCGATTCTAGCAGCTGCGGCAGTGACGAATTCAGACGTACGAGTTCTTCGTCTTGAAGAGAACAGCAAGCAGGGTGAGAAGGCTTGTGTAGATGTCTTGCGAGCAATGGGTGTCAATTTAACTCATGACAATGGTGTAGTGCATGTTAGAGGCAACCAAAAGCTGGTTGCTGGTGAGTTTGATGGAGATCACTTTACAGATGCTGTGCTTGCAATGGTTGCAGCAGCTGTATTTGCAGAAGGTACTTCTCGTTTCTACAATGTTGAAAATTTACGTTATAAAGAGTGCGACCGTATCACCGATTATTTGAACGAGCTGCGTAAAGCTGGAGCCGACGTAGAAGAACGCCAAAGTGAAATTATCGTGCATGGTAAACCACAAGGTGTTACAGGCGGAGTCGAAATTAATGCTCATTTCGATCACAGAGTGATTATGGCTCTTACTGTTGTTGGTCTTCGTTCTGAGAAGGGTTTGATCATTCGTGATGCCCATCATGTGGCCAAATCCTACCCGCAGTACTTTGATCATTTACGTTCTATTGGTGCTCAGGTTGAACTTGTGAGTGAGACATAGATTCCCAAAACAACGAATGGGTGAGTCAGCATGACGATTATTTGGCAGGGGTTAAAGGTGACGTTCGGTTTCTTCCTCGTTGTTGGACTTGTGTTTGCTAGCAGTGTATTTGCCGTATTGCTGTATGCTAAAGCGACTGGTAAAGAACCAGCGTTATTTGCGTCCAGTCCTGCGATACTTGCCGCTAAGCCAACAGCATCCGTGAAAGTCAATGAGGTTGCTTCTCCGTCGCCGGCTATCCAGATGAAAAAATCAGCAATGATTGATGCGCCTGTCTTTGCTCAACTACCAGAACTGCCAGCAGGTTGTGAAATAACAAGTTTAACGATGATGCTGCAGTATCATGGAATTACAAAAAGTAAAATGGAACTTGCTGCAGAAATGCCCAAGGATGACACACCAGCTACTATAAATGCAGACGGCTCAATTGCTTACTGGGGAAATCCGAACACAGGTTTCGTAGGCGATGTCACTCGGAAGCAGAGAGGTTTTGGCATCTATCATGCCGGTCTATTTCCACTGTTGAAATCGTATATCCCTCAAGCCATCGACATTACGGGTGAGTCCTTCGAATTGTATGAACAGCAGATTGCGAATGATATTCCGGTTATTATTTGGACCACAATCGATTTCAACAACCCTTACAAATGGGTAACTTGGGATACACCTAAGGGACCTATCAAGACGACATATGCTGAGCATGCTGTATTATTGGTAGGATATGATGAGAATAATGTATACTTGAATGATCCATTAAGCGGAAAAAAGCAAGTGCAGGTAAACAAAAATCAGTTTATCGACAGTTGGACCGCAATGGGAAAACAAGGTCTCACGTACCTGAAAAAATAGGAGGGAAACAGATGACGACATTTGAAAATCCGTCAAGAGAGCACATCAAGGAAATCCTAGCGAGTGCAGGAAATATTGCCGTAGTAGGTTTGTCTGATAAACCAGATCGTACATCTTATATGGTTTCCGCGGCTATGCAAAGCAGGGGGTACCGGATCATTCCTGTCAATCCGAACGCCACTGAAATACTAGGCGAGAAATGCTACGCTTCTTTATCTGATATTCCTGAAACCGTGGATATCGTCAATGTGTTTCGCCGTGCTGATCAAGTGGTTCCTGTCGCTGAAGAAGCCGTCAAAATTAATGCAAAGGTTTTCTGGCTACAGCTCGATATTGTGAATGAAGAAGCTGCACGTATTGCCAGCGAAGCCGGGTTAGAAGTCGTTATGGACCGCTGCATTAAAGTGGAAGATGCGATTCTAAATCCTCGAAATAACTAATATTATGGACAAAACTAAAAACCGCTTTTCTCTTGCCAAATAGGTAAGGGAGAAGCGGTTTTATGTATGTTCGGAACTATGCTTTTAATATATCATGGTCGACGTAACGTTCACCATTTAATTCACTAATCACATTAATTGCTACTTTAGCACCATCACCGGCCGTAACAATTGTGTGCATACTAACTCCTGCTGTAGTACCTGCTGCCCATACACCTTTAATGCTGGTGTTGCCTTGCGCATCTGCATCAACGACTGTTTTGATGCGTGGTTCTGTTCCAGGCCTCGTCTGAATGCCTGAAGCTTCTGCAAGCTCAACGGACAGTCCTGTTGCGAGAATAACATGTTTTCCTTCGTAAGCTTCGTTGTCCGTCGTTACTTGGAAACCTTCTTCGGTTTTTGTCAATTGCTCCGCCTTGCCTTGTACGAATTCAGTTCCGAATTTAGCAGCTTGTTTCTTCCCGATTTCGACTAAATCAGGCCCTGCTATCGCTTCTACGCCATAATGATTCTCGACCCACGCTCGTTTAGTGACACTTTGATTGTTGTCAATGACAAGCGTCTTTTTACCTGCTTTTGCTGTGAATAGGGCTGCACTAGATCCTGCTGGGCCTGCTCCAATAATAATTACGTCGTATGTCATTACGGTAACTCCTCCTACAAAGAGAATGGGGTACAAAAGAATTATGGCATAGCGGGTAATTCATAGTCAATTTTCTAAAGACCAACCCAATGGCTTCCATTAATAAAAAATCAACAAGCGGAGAGAATAAAAAAGGCCCCAAAAAAGGTGTCCAAAATATGAGAGTCCGAGGAGGATTTACACATGTACAACAGTAACAGCAACTTTGGGAATGCTTCCCAGGGTTATCAATCTTCACAAGGTTTTCAGGGGAATAATGCGCAATATCAAGGTTACCAAAAACAGTACCAGCCTATTGGGGCTGTACAATCTTTCTATAATCAATCTAACGCTGGTCAAACCAACCAAGGATACAACCAAGGATTTAATCAAGGATTCAATCAAATGAATACTCAAGCAGCTCAAGCCACTTCTCAAGAATCTTTTCACACCGCGAATTATCGTGGAAATCAACCAGGCCATGATGCATACAAACGTGGCGATTCTTCGTCGCCATCTTGGCAACAGCAGCAGTCCAGCGTCCAAAGCGGATATTCATCTTATATCCCAATGAACAACCAATTTGGATCTAACCAATCCCAACAATATGGTTATTCCTCCTCTCAACAACAGCAACCCTTTGTTTCTAATCAGTACGGCAGTTCTATGCAGTCAAATCAACAACCGTATGAACAGGCATATGTTTCACCAAATGCTTTCCACACAGCGAATTATCGTGGGAATCAACCTGGACATGATGCGTATAAGCGTAGTGATTCCTCAATGCCTTCTCAACAATCCTTCCAAACAGGCTTTGGATCACAACAAAGCATGCAACAAAGCTTTCCACAACAGCCCCTTCAATCATTTAATTCCGGATTTAATAATCCAACCCTGGGGCAACAATCCGGATACAATTCCTCGTTTTAATAGGGGAACTGTTTTGAATGAGTTTAGGAGCAGGTCGAACGCCGACCTGCTTATTTTGTTTTGACAAACAGGCTAACAAGCTTTACGATTTGATAAGAGAGGGCTTATGCTTACGATGCAAGTTTTCTTCGAAAACGCTAAGCTTATGCTTACGATGTCAGTTTTGCTAAAGCAAAACGCTTAGGAGGTAGCATACGTTTGAACTGGATGGGGAACTTACAACAGCTTGGCCGCTCATTAATGCTGCCTACCATTGCGCTTCCTATCGCTGCTGTGTTGCTTCGTCTAGGGGATCTACCTTGGGATGTCATTCATGCATCTAGCTTAGGGGATATGCTGCTGTTGGCTGGGAATACGGTCTTCGATTATATACCGATCATATTCGCAGTTGGTGTTGCGCTAGGCCTTACAGAGAGCGCTGGGATTGCTGGTTTATCAGCCATGCTGGGCTATTTTATGTTCACAAGACTAATTGAACATGAGCTGGGGACTCAATTTCAACTGGGCGTGCCAGGTGGGATATTAATTGGATTACTGGCTGCTATTATTTATCATCGCTGTAAAGAGATTAAGCTCCCGGAATACATACAATTTTTCGGTGGCCCCCGTATAGTTCCGCTTATTATGGGGCTATCTACGCTGGTAGTGTCTTATATTATGATCATTATTGGCCCCTACTTAGAAATGGGGATGGGCAAGCTCTCCAACTGGCTGCTTGGATTAGGCGGTATAGGCGCTTTTGTTTATGGTATCGCGCATCGTCTTCTGGTACCGTCGGGTTTGCATCATATTTTGAATAACTTTTTCTGGTTTCAAGTAGGTGCTTATCAGACACCAACGGGGCATATGGCTTATGGGGATTTGCCTAGGTATTTTGCCGGGGATCCGACAGCTGGTTTGTATATGGCCGGATTATATCCCATTATGATGTTTGCCCTCCCAGCAATCGCTTTTGCAATTATTGGGGAAGCGCGGGAAGATTTGAAGCCGAAGATTAGGGCCACATTCTTGACGGCAGCGCTAGCTTCTTTTTTAACCGGCGTCACTGAGCCTATTGAATTTGCGTTTCTCTTTGTAGCTCCGTATTTATTTGTTATTCATGCGATTTTGTCTGGAGCGGCCATGTGGTTGGCTTATGAATTGAATATTCACCACGGTTTTTCGTATTCGGCCGGTGCCATCGACTACGTCATTAATTTGCACCTATCGCATAACGGTTTACTGCTGATACCGATCGGTATCGTTTATGGGCTTCTCTACTATTTCTTGTTCCGCTGGGCCATAAGGCGGTTCCAGATTCCTACGCCAGGTAGAGAAGAAGGATCTTCACTTGAAGAGTGGGCAGGCGATATTCCATATCGATCTCCACTTATTTTGCAAGCACTCGGTGGGAAAGACAATATTAAGAAGATTGAAGCCTGCATTACCAGATTGCGTCTTACACTTGTCAATGATCGTTTGATGGACATCACGGCATTACGACACTTAGGAGCAGCAGGCGTCATCCGTCTTGGAGGAGGCAATGTTCAGGTCGTGTTCGGAACATTCTCAGAGCTAATTCGTGAAGAGATTATGAAAGTATTGCGCAAAGATATTCATGTAGTGTTATTTACATCGCCAATGCAAGGACGCATGATCCCGATTGAAGAAGTACCTGATCGTATCTTTGCTTCGCGTTTGGTAGGAAACGGCGTTGCTTTTATTCCCGAGAAAGGAGAACTGGTTTCTCCTGTTGCCGGGACCATTATGCACATTTATCCGACGATGCACGCCCTTGGCATCCAGACCGAAGAAGGTTTGGAGGTCCTGCTGCACATTGGCATCGATACGTCTAGTTTGCCGGGTAAATGTTTTAATGCAGTAGTAAAAGAAGGCGATCACGTGGAATCGGGGCAACTGCTTGTTAAGTTTAACTATAATAAAGTTAAAAAATTCGCTTCATCGATGGCGACACCGATGATTATTACGAATCCCGATCTTGTTAAATCCTGGAGCTTTGCTCCATTTAAAGCTGTCAAAAAAGGCCAAGGTTCTGTGATGTCTGTTGTCCTAAAGCCTACTAAACAAACGGGGGGGACGAATGGATGATCAGAGGAATAGGAGCGTCTTCAGGGATCGCAATGGGTCAGGCTTTTGTCATACCTACATGGGAGTGGGATTTTCCTGAGAAAATGATTGATGTCACCGATTTGTCTTATGAATTTGAACGTTTGTATGATGGTATTCGATCTTCCAAAGATGAGCTAGAAATCATTAAGCAAGAGATTAAGGATGTAGTTGGGCAAGATCAAGCCTATATTTTTGATGCACACTTGGCGATTTTGGAAGATCCCATTTTTATGAACGAAATTCAAGGGATTATTGAACTGCAGTATAAGGCGGCAGAAGTTGCTGTGAAAGAAGTTATCGATAAATTTGTCGATATGTTCAATCTCATTGACGACGAATATATGAAGGAACGAGCGCTTGATATTAAAGATGTCGGAAACCGGCTTCTGAAGCACTTGCTCGGCGATACAAGCGGGGCGGTACCACCGATCGATCATCCTTACATTTTGGTCGCCAAAGAGCTAACACCGTCTCAATTGGCTCATTTGGATCCGGCTAATGTGCTTGGACTACTTACGATTCTCGGTGGCACGCATTCGCACGTATCCATTATGGCGAGGGCAATGTCCGTACCATATGTGCTGGGTTTGGAAGGGAAGCTTCTGCGGCCCATTCAAAATGGCGATTTCCTAATTATTGATGGACAAGAGGGTACCTTATACATCAATCCTGATAAAATAACGATTGAGCGGTATCAAGCACGCAAAAAGAATTGGCTCGAGTTCAAAGAAAGCTTGCAAGAGATAGCTGACGTTGCTCCCGTAACGTTGGACAAGAGCTATGTGAATTTACATGCCAATATCAATTCCGTGCTGGAAATCGATCAGGTTTTACGTAACGGGGCTTCAGGGGTAGGTTTGTTCCGGACGGAATATCTTTACATGGACCGCGATTCTCTGCCCAGCGAAGACGAACAGTACGAAGTATATCGTCATGCTGCTAGGCAGCTTAAAGGTCGTCCCATTGTCATCCGAACGCTCGATATTGGCGGAGATAAAAAGCTCGATTATTTGCCGCTTGCAAAAGAAGATAACCCATTTCTGGGGTATCGGGCGATTCGTATTTCGCTAGACCGTAAGGACCTATTTATGACACAGCTTAGAGCGATTCTCAGGGCCAGCCACTACGGTAACGTGAAAATAATGTATCCTATGGTCACTTCCTTGGATGAGGTTCGTCAGGCTAAGGCTCTTCTCGAGAAAGCTAAGGCGGAATTGCATGCACAAGGCTTGCCCTATAATGCAAATATTGAAATTGGATTAACGATTGAAGTGCCCGCCGCAGCGCTCATTGCAGATGTCCTTGCAAGTGAAGTGAATTTTATGAGCATTGGAACGAACGATCTTGTTCAATATGTATTAGCTGTGGACAGGATGAATGAAAACATCGCGCATTTATATAATCCCTATCATCCGGCAGTTATTAGGCTTCTCAAACATGTGATCGACTCGGCCAAAAGTGTAGGAATTCCCGTAGGCGTTTGTGGTGAAATGGCGGGTGACATCCGAGCGCTTCCGATTTGGTTGGGATTGGGAATAGAAGAACTAAGTATTTCCGTGCAGACACTTTTACAAGTGAAACACCGTTTATTAAGCAGTGATGCTAAAAAGTGCAAACAGTTAGTCGATGAAATTCTAGTTTGCAAAACAAGTGATGAAATCATAGAACTGCTTGCTCAAACCGAACAAACAGAATCCATAGTAGGAGGAAACTAGCATGGAATTGACAGGAACGAAAGTGTTAGCTTTTGTTGATGAAGAGTTTGAAGACTTGGAAATGTGGTATCCCGTTTTACGTTTGCGTGAATCTGGGGTCGTAGTGGATATTGTCGGCCCTAAGGCAGGAACCTTGTATCATGGTAAATATGGTGTACCCATTACGACAGACTATGCCTTCAGTGAAGTAAAGTCTTCCGATTACATTGGCCTATATGTTCCAGGAGGATGGGCGCCTGATAAGCTTCGTCGTTATCCGGACGTAATTCGTCTAACGCAGGAGTTTCACGCAGCAGTTAAACCGATTGCTCAAATCTGTCATGCAGGTTGGGTGCTGATTTCGGCGAAAATTGTTAAGGGGTACACGATGACGTCTACGCCAGGCATTCGAGATGATCTCGAAAATGCGGGAGCAACTTGGTTGGACGAAGAAGTGGTTGTCGATCGCAACATCATTTCTGGGCGTCGCCCACCAGACCTTCCCGCATTTTCCAAGCGATTTGTGGATGAACTTATTCAATTTAATAAACTACAGGAAAAATAACATTCCACTACCATAGGTGGCAAAAACTACTACTCTTCATTCGGCAGGAAATCGATTAAAATCGTAGAATATCATAGTACAAGCAACTCATGTACATGCCGCCCGCAAAGTAGAAGGAGTGTTAGAATGCAAAAGTATTGTAAGTGCGGACGCACGATGAACCTTCGTCTTCGTACGGTTATTTATCAGAACAAAGTCGACATTGAGAATGTACCTATTTACTCATGTGAAGCGTGTGGACGCAGTGAAGTTGTTCCTCATGTCAAACCCGAACTTACCGGTTTAATCGGTAGGCTGGGGAGTAAGCCTGAGAAGCAGCAGCTCTTTTTTCATGAACTTTCGGAGGTTGCTTTTTTACTGCTGAAGGTGACTGAAAAAGAGCATATGAATGATTCCATGGAAAAGATCGTTGAAGAACGGATCAATGAACTTTTGGACATCCTATTGCTAGCACAATCGCTGGGTGATGAACCATGGACCGAAGAAATTCGCAAGCGGTTATCGCAAATCACACAGAGTGCAATTTCGACATAAGCAGTATGTGGCCAATCCCAATGGGGGTTGGCTTTTATCATAATGTGTACATCTTTTGAAAAACATTGAAATTATTTTCAAAGCATTTTCAATATACATTGCAAGATGGATTAATTTGTCGTATCATAACGATAATATACTAGGATCGCAGAATACTTTTGAAAATGGAGAGAGTAACCGTGACCGTAACCATTTATGATGTAGCAAGAGAAGCAGGAGTTTCGATGGCAACCGTTTCTAGGGTTGTAAACAACAATCCTAACGTTAAGCCACAAACACGTAAGAAGGTTTTTGAAGCCATTGAACGACTTGGTTACCGCCCTAATGCGGTAGCAAGAGGTTTAGCGAGTAAGAAGACAACGACAGTCGGTGTTGTCATTCCCGATATTTCCAATTCCATTTTTGCTGAAGTAGCACGTGGGATTGAGGATATTGCCAATATGTACCATTACAATATCATTTTGTGTAATGCGGACAAGAAGAAAGAAAAAGAAATTCGTGTTATTAACACCTTGCTTGAGAAGCAAGTTGATGGATTGCTCTTTATGGGTGGCGTAGTAACAGAGGAACATACACAGGCATTCCGTACGTCTTCCGTACCAGTCGTTTTATGCGGCACGAAGGATGAGAACCAAGCAATGGCATCCGTTGATATCGATCACGAGAAAGCTGCTTTTGATGCTGTGAATGTGCTAATTGAAGCCGGTCACCGTGACATTGCCATGATATCCGGAACTCTGCATGATCCAGCGAATGGATTTGCGCGTTATCAAGGTTACAAAAAGGCATTGGATGCAGCAGGTATTCCACTGCGTGATGAATATGTTCGCATTGGGAACTATCGTTACGAGTCAAGTGTAGACGCTGTGAATTATTTCTTGGAGCTTTCACCAAGACCAACGGCAATCTTTTCCGCAACTGACGAGATGGCGATTGGTGCTATTCATACGATTCAAGACAATGGACTCCGAGTACCGCAAGATATCGCCGTCATTAGCGTGGATAATATTCGCATGGCTTCCATGGTTAGACCGACTCTAACGACAGTAGCACAACCGATGTATGATATCGGCGCCGTGTCGATGCGTCTTCTAACGAAGTTGATGAATAAAGAGTCAACGGATCATATGCAGGTTATCCTGCCGCACGAAGTTATTTATCGCAACTCCGTTACACAATCTTAATCAAATCAAACCTCTAAGCGAGGTCATTCCTTCGGGGATGATCTCGGTAGAGGTTTTCTCATGTTGATAAGGGAAAGAGGATAATGAAATGACATGGAATAAACTTGCTCT
Source organism: Paenibacillus andongensis (assembly GCF_025369935.1). Lineage (NCBI taxonomy): Bacteria > Bacillati > Bacillota > Bacilli > Caryophanales > Paenibacillaceae > Paenibacillus > Paenibacillus andongensis. Next base: position 3,386,643 of record NZ_CP104467.1, read on the forward strand.
TATCGGAGCGATGAACGAAGAAATAGAGCTGCTCGTTTCGCATATGACCGATGTACGTGAGACGGTCAAAGCTGGTATTACGTTTCGTGAAGGTACGTATTATGACAAGCAAGTTGTCGTATGCCGGACAGGTGTAGGGAAAGTGAATGCGGCAGTGACAACTCAAATTTTAATTGATAACTTCGGCGTCGAAGCTGTTATTTTTACGGGAGTAGCGGGAGCCTTAGATCCAGAACTGAATATCGGAGATCTTGTGATATCGAGTGAATGCATGCAGCATGACATGGATGTTACTGCGCTTGGGTTTTCTCGCGGCGTCATCCCTTATGAAGCGAAATCCATCTTCGAAGCGGATAGCAAGCTTGTTGAGTTGGCTGTTGCTTCTGGTGAAAAGCTGTTTGCAGGCAAGGTTAAAAAGGGGAGAGTACTCTCTGGAGACCAGTTTATTGCAAGCCGGGAAGTTGTTGCCAGCTTGTACGAAGAGCTTGGCGGCGTTTGTGTTGAAATGGAGGGAGCTTCGGTTGCTCAGGTTTGCTCGATGAATGCCACTCCTTATGTCGTGCTGCGATCGATGTCCGATAAAGCAGATGGGTCAGCTCATGTTAACTTTGCCGAGTTTACGGTTCAGGCATCGGAGAATTCGTACAAAATGGTTGAGGATATCGTGAAGCATCTCTAAACATGAAAAGAGCTCAGAATGTCGCCGAAATGGCGGTTCTGAGCTTTTATTCTACTTCAGATACATCATAGCAATTTCCTTCGTTTGCCGGTTCTTCTCGGCAATCGCTTGGCGCCTCGGAATCGGCGCCCAAGCCTCTACAGGGTCCAGCCACGTATCCACCAGCTGGACCGGGCTCTTGCTCTGCCAGGCGTCAAGCCACGCCTGTGGCAGCTTCAGCTGGGGCTGCGCCGCCAGCTGATCTAAGATCGCCTGCTCGCTCATGACGAGCCAGAGCAGGCTCCAAGCCCGCGGTACGACTCGCCAGATGTCGTACCCGCCGCCTCCGAGCGCTATCCAGCGCCCTTCGCACCACTGGTGCGCAAGGGAGTGGATCAGCTCGGGCATAGCCTTGTACACGCGCATGGAGCAATGGACATGCGCGAGTGGGTCGAAAGCATGGGCATCGCACCCATGCTGCGAGATAATGACGTCTGGCTGGAAGCGGGCAATCGTCTCGGTAAGCACCTCGCCGAAGCACTCCAGCCAGGACTCATCCTCGGTGTAGGGCTCCACCGGTATGTTAATGTTCGTGCCGAACGCGTCGCCTTCGCCGCGTTCGTTCACGGCGCCCGTGCCGGGGAATAGATATTTCCCCGTTTCGTGAATAGAAAGTGTGCATACCTGAGGATCGGCGTAGAAGGCCCACTGCACGCCATCCCCATGATGCACATCTGTGTCGATGTACAGCACCTTAGCGCCGTACATCTCTTTGGCGTACGCAATCGCCGCTGACGCGTCATTGTAGACGCAGAAGCCTGCGCCCTTGCTTTGCAGGGCGTGGTGTAATCCGCCGCCCAGGTGAAGGGCGTGCGGAGCCTTACCAGACATCACCAGCTCGACAGCGGTGATGGAACCGCCTACGACCTTCGCCGTGGTATCATGCATCCCGGCGAAGTAGGGCGTATCCTCGGTGTCAAGTCCGAAGCGCGATGCTTCCCGGACCCAGCGTTCCTCCGGCACGGAACAGCTAAGCGCTTTCACCGCTTCCATGTATGCGGGGGAATGAACCCGCAGCAGTTCGCTATCTGTTGCGGAGCGAGGGGACCACAGCGCGCTGTCAGGGAGCGCGCCGGCTTTTCGCAGCAGATCCACCGTCATCGTAAGGCGAGCTTGATTGAATGGATGGTTTTCATTAAATTTATATTGAATTTCTTGATCATCATAGATAAAGACAGGACTTGCCTTCTTGTTCATATCCCTAATTCCCCCGAATGGACTAACAATTTCGCTTGAAGCCCTAGAAATCCTGCGATTACTTAGAAATTAATACATGAAACGCTGCTGAAAACGAATACGATCAAACTGCTCAACGGAAGAGATCGGCACCTTTTTACCGATTCTTACCATAAGACAGTTGGCTGGATGGGAGCATATTTCGGGGTCGTCCGTAGCGAACCAAATCATGTCGACACTTTTCATCAGCTTCTCCATCATTTGACGGTATTCCCAGACCGTTAATTTGCTAGTTTCCAAGTCCCAATGCCAATAGTACTCCGTGGTGAAGCAAATGATATTCTCCATTTGCTCATCTTCAAAAGCGAGTCGAATCAACTTTTTCCCTAAACCAATGGATCGGTAGTCGTCTGCAACTTCTATGGCGCCTAGTTCAATTAAATCCTGCATATGACCTTGTGACCAACGCTCAATCTCGTCTGGATAGTGAAAGGTGACATAGCCGACAATGGTGGAACCTTCTCTTGCTATAATGATACGTCCTTCGGGCAACTGTGCGATTTCGACTAGTGCCTCTAACTGTTCCTTAGGTCTGCGGAACGCATCTAATTTGGTATGCATAGTTAACTCTTGCAAGCTTTCTGCTGAAACAGGGCCTTCTATGATAATTTCGGGCTGATCAGGAGCTGCTCGCAGGCTGTGTGAGTGGTATATTTTGATATGCTGCATAACCTTAGCTCTCCTTTTGAAAAACAGCATGATGAACGTTTCCTTTTCCGTTAGGTCATAGTATTCTTATACCAAACTTTAGGTTGAATTAAAAGACGAATTTTTAACATAGGCGAATATTTCCTAGTATGATATAATAGAATATGTCAAAAATCGATCACATTTTGCTTAAATAAATCAGTAAAGTGAAAGTGAAAGCGATTAATATCGTGAGGAGGGTTTTACGTACATGGATCAAATGAAAGTTGAACTCATTGAAGCTGTATCCCCTAATCCTAACATGAGCAATTATGAACAGACGCATGCGACATTTGACTGGAAAGACATCGAGAAGAGCTTTTCCTGGTATGAAACAGGTAAAGTTAACATGGCATATGAAGCGATTGACCGTCATGCCGACTCATCCAAAAAGGATAAAATCGCTCTTTATTACAGCGATAGTCAGCGAGAAGAAGCAATCACTTATGGACAAATGAAAGCGAAATCTAATCAATTTGGTAATGTACTTCGAGGACTTGGTGTTGGCAAAGGCGAGCGCGTCTTTATTTTCATGCCACGTACACCGGAACTGTACTATTCGTTGCTTGGTACACTTAAAGTAGGTGCCGTTGTTGGGCCATTATTTGAGGCTTTCATGGAAACAGCAGTCAGAGACCGTCTGGAAGATAGTGAAGCCGTAGCGATCGTTACGACGCCAAGTTTACTATCGCGTGTTCCTTATAATGAACTTCCACATTTGAAGCATGTCATTCTCGTTGGAGACAATGTGGAGCTAACTGAAGGACAAGTTGATTTCTATAAAGAGATGGAAAGCGCTTCAACCGAACTTGACATCGAATGGCTGGATCGTGAAGATGGATTAATTATCCATTATACGTCTGGTTCGACGGGTAAACCGAAAGGTGTCTATCACGTACAAAACGCCATGCTTCAACATTATTATACGGGTAAAATTGTATTAGATCTTCAAGAGGACGATATTTACTGGTGTACAGCGGATCCAGGTTGGGTAACAGGTACCTCCTATGGCATCTTTGCTCCATGGTTAAATGGTGCAACGAATGTCATTCGCGGTGGTCGCTTCAGTCCTCAAGATTGGTATAATACACTTCAAAAATATAAAGTAACTGTTTGGTACAGTGCGCCAACTGCTTTCCGTATGTTGATGGGTGCCGGTGATGATGTGGTTACTGGGTTTGATCTGTCTTCGCTTCGTCACGTACTTAGCGTAGGTGAACCGTTAAATCCCGAAGTTGTACGTTGGGGGCTAAAAGTTTATAACCAACGTATACATGACACTTGGTGGATGACAGAAACAGGTGGACAACTCATCTGTAACTATCCATCCATGACGATTAAGCCTGGTTCCATGGGGCGTCCAATTCCGGGTGTCGAAGCGGCTATTATTGATGATGCTGGGAACGTTTTGCCTCCTAATCGGATGGGGAACCTAGCTATCAAAACGCCATGGCCTTCGATGATGCGTAAAATTTGGAATAATCCATCGAAATACGAAGAATATTTCCGTTTGACAGGTTGGTACGTTTCCGGTGATTCGGCTTATCAGGATGAAGAAGGTTACTTCTGGTTCCAAGGCCGTGTGGATGACGTGATTAACACAGCAGGCGAGCGGGTAGGTCCTTTCGAGGTGGAGAGTAAGCTCGTTGAGCATCCTGCGGTTGCAGAGGCTGGGGTTATTGGTAAGCCTGACCCGATGCGTGGAGAGATCATTAAAGCGTTTATTGCTCTGCGTGAAGGCTTCACACCATCTGATGAGTTAAAAGCGGACATTTCCAAGTTTGTTAAAGAAGGGCTTTCTGCCCATGCAGCTCCTCGTGAAATTGAATTTAAAGACAAGCTGCCTAAGACACGCAGTGGTAAAATTATGCGCCGTGTTCTTAAAGCTTGGGAGCTCAATTTGCCAACTGGCGACTTATCGACGATCGAAGACTAATAAGCAAAGCCTTCCTTGCACTGGATTTCTTGGTGTGAGGGAGGCTTTTTAATACTTGCATACGCTTTTAGAAATAAAACAGACCCGGATATCCGGGTCTGTTTACATCGTGATTTAATTGTTATAGGCGATAGCAGCCGATGGCTTAGATTCACCTGCATCATTGACTGCCGTTACTTTGTAATAACCGTTGTAAGCTGCTGCGTAGTAATGAAATTCGGTCGCATCATCAACAGTACCAAGCTTCTTAAACGTTCCTTTTTCTTTATCACTAAAATAAACGTTATACTTTTTTACTTTATCCTTGGCTGCATTAGCTTTCCAGGTTAACATCACACCTGCACCATCAGCTTTGGCTTTAATACCTGTTGGTGAAGCAGGTAGGTCTTTTGTATTTCCATTATGACCGTTGTCGGTTCCTGCGGGTTCACCGATTCCACCATTTGAGCCTGATGGAGGGGGAGTAGCTCCAGGAACTTGACTGCCATCGACAGAAGGAACGAACAGAGAATCTAGCGAGCTTCCATCTGTGTAGGAGGAGCGGCTAGGTGCCGATTCTTTCCCCGCCACATCAACTGCTGTTACATAATAACCGATTAAGCTAGATCCGGGGACTTGATCACTGAATTTCGTCTCAGCGCCTGCCAAGACAACTTTGCCGCCCATGAGCTGGAACTTGCCGCGGTTATCGGAACGATATATGCGATAGCCGACGATATCCGGATTCGGACTTGCCTGGAAGGCAATGGTTGCTGTATCACCGGACTTCGTTGTTACAACGTTCGTTGGTGCTGCAGGCTCTTTACCGTCATCAACCCGAGGGTCAACCTCGGAAGGTGCGTCATCGTCATAGTCTATAGGCTTATAATTATCGATCGGTTTACGACTTTTTTCGGGAAGTTTACTCATCGCTACTTCGATTTCTTTAAGCAATTGACTAATCGATTTTTGTCTTTTAATAACCGTTTTCTCTTGCACGAAATCTGCCGGCGTATTGTCTTGCGCCATGTAATTTAGTCCGCCAAATGAACTGATTTTCATCCGAACCATCACATTGTCGGCTTCAGTTGGAACGTATTTCTTGTTGAAAAGATCAGTAACCAAAAGATCGAATTTCGTCGTTAATTCGCTCGGCAGCTTACCTGATAAGCTGGATACGGTTGCTGAGACAATTCCATCCGGTTTAGCAAAAGTTTTGGTAGGGAATAACTCTGGTTTTTGTTCGATGGTTCGGTTCATGATGAGTGCCCATATATCTTTGGCGTGATAAGTTTGATGCGCTTGCGATGATTTCGTCGACGATGACAATTTATTAATCGGTTGATCATAGCCGATCCATACGCCAACCGTGATATCTGGGGTAAAGCCCATAAACCAAGCATCAGCATCGTCCTGCGTAGAGCCTGTTTTGCCTGAAATCTCAATTTTGCCGTATGATTTATAGTTTTTCATTAAATCTGTCGCTGTACCTTGGCTAATCACCGTTTTCATCATATCCGTAATTAGATATGCACTTTGTGGAGAGTAGACAGGGGTTGGCTTCTGATCATGTGTATAAATCGTTTTGCCATTCGAATCTTTGATTTCGCGAATCATAAACGTTTCGTTAAATACGCCTTTATTCGGAATAGAAGCATACGCGCCAGTCAGTTCCCTCACTGAAGTTCCTTTGCTTAAACCGCCGATTACACCGGTCTGCGCAGCGTAATCTTCTTTTTGAATCGATGTAATTCCGAGTTTCTTGGCAAAGTCCCATGCCTCATTAATCCCGACTTTATTCAAAAATATATCAATGGCAGGGATGTTGTAAGACTGGTTTAGAGCCTTTCTTGCTGTCATTAATCCGTGAAACTTATGATCCCAGTTTTCAGGAAGATGGAAGCCTTTGACCCCGTCTTTTAGAATAATCGGAATATCATCCACGACACTGGCCGGTTGAATGGCTCCTTTTTCTAAGGCTGGTATATAAGCGGCAATAGGTTTCATTGTTGAACCCGGCTGTCTGAATGCTTGTGTGGCGTGATTGAGCTGCTCTTCGAAGAAATTGCGGCCCTCAATCATCCCTTTAATAGCTCCGGATTTGGAATCGATCATGATGGCCCCAACTTGTTCCATGCCTTTTTTATCATCATTAGGGGCGAAGTTTTTATCGTTACTCGATATTTCATGCATGGAATCATAAATCGTCTTATCAATGGTTGTATAGATTTGATAACCGCCGCGTAAGAGCTGAGTATGTATGCCTTTTAATGCTTCATTATAAGCGGTTTGGTTTTTCTTCGGATCAAGTTCAGGTTTCTGGAGCTTTAACAGAATTTCGGCTGCTTCTTTTTCTGTTTCAATCATTAGGTAAGGATAAGTCGTATAAGCCTTCTGAGCCGCAGGGGGCATGGAAGCTTTGAGATCAAACTTAAGTGCTTCTTGGTATTGCTCGTTCGTAATTTTCTTTTCTTCCAGCATCCGTTTGAGTACTAATTGTTCACGCGTAACCGCTTTTTTAAAACCATCTTCATCAAACTCAGGCTTACTCGTGAATGCGGAGTACTGCGATGGGGATTGCGGCAGACCAGCTAAGTAAGCTGCTTGAGCAACGTTTAACTTATCCAAATCGTCGATGTTGAAGAGACCCTTGGCAGCTGCTTTAATCCCATATAGATTATAGCCTGTCGCGCCATTGCCATAAGGAATTTTGTTCAAATAAGCGAGCAAAATTTCATCCTTGGACATTAGGCGCTCCATCCGCAGTGCGAGCAGCAGCTCTCTTGCTTTACGGCCATCATCGCGGTCTAGTGTAAGAAATACCCGTCTGGCAAGCTGTTGCGTAATCGTACTGCCACCTGTTTGAACTTCCTCGTTCAGCAGTTTCTGAGTTACTGCGCGATAAAGTCCGCGGATATCGATCCCGCGATGATTGTAGAAGTCTTTGTCTTCAATGGCGAGGACAGCGTCTAGTAGAAGCTGCGGAATGTCATCTAGCTGAGCGAGACGACGGTCTTCTTCCGTTCGCAATTGCCCTATGACGGTATCATCATTAAAGTAGGCAAAGCCTGTGACTGCATTTTCCTGCATCTGCTGGCGTATGGATTCTTCGGTGCGTACAGGATCTTTTTTGACTAGGGCACTCACATACCCGAATGCCGCGGATCCACCGACAATTCCGGCCAAAAAAGCACAAATGATGGTCCATTTTAAGGTAATCCAAGTTACTTTGAATGTTGTTCTCACCCAAGGGCGATTCCATTTAGCGAAAAAATTGCGCATAAGTTCCAATATCCTCCTTACATGAACCCTAATAGTATACCATAATTGCACCTTATGCGGTAATGATGAAGCGAAGAAACGATGCCGACATGGTTTGACAACAGCTAGAAACATGTGATAAATTTTTATCAAATGCGTAGAAAGATCAGCAGTAGGTAGCTTGTGGATGCTTTCAGAGAGCCGGTGGAGGGTGCGAACCGGTACCTGCAGGTTAGTGAATTACGGTCTTGAGCAGTGAATGGGAACCTGCAGCAACTTCAGCTGCACAAGTAGTATTTGCCGATTTAACCCCGTTAAAGGTTCTTGAGTGAAAATAGCTAGCCGTGCACATAACACCTGTTATAGATGTACGTAACTACTGTTTTAATTAGGGTGGTACCGCGAGTCAAGTCTTCTCGTCCCTTTGTGGATAAGAAGGCTTTTTTTTGTATTTTAAGGATAAAAGGAGATGGATGAACATGGATATTTTGAAGGATTTGGAGTTTCGCGGGCTGCTTCATCAAATTACAGATCGAGAGGGCTTAGATAAAAAGCTTAACGAGGAGCGTGTTACGCTTTATTGCGGCTTTGACCCGACTGCGGACAGCTTGCATATCGGTAGTTTGCTGCCTATTTTAACGCTGAGACGCTTTCAGCTCGCTGGTCATGTTCCTTTGGCACTTGTTGGCGGAGGAACTGGTCTGATTGGTGATCCAAGCGGAAAAGCCAATGAGCGCACACTCAACGGGCCAGAAGTTGTCGAGGCATGGTCACAAAGCATTAAAAATCAGTTATCTCGCTTTCTCGATTTCTCCACTGAGATTGAAAATAGTGCAGAGCTTGTCAACAATTACGATTGGCTAGGATCGCTGAACGTCATCGAATTTCTTCGTGATGTAGGCAAAAATTTTACCGTTAATTACATGTTGGCAAAGGATTCTGTTGATTCACGGATTTCCAAAGGGATTTCTTTCACAGAGTTCAGCTACATGATTCTGCAATCTTACGATTTCCTGAAGCTCAATGAAACGAAAAATTGCTCTGTACAAATTGGTGGAAGTGACCAATGGGGTAATATTACGGCTGGTCTTGAGCTAATTGGCAAGTCCACAGAAAACCGTGCTTACGGCGTAACATTACCGCTTGTGACAAAGAGTGATGGGCAAAAGTTCGGAAAAACAGAAGGCGGAGCCATTTGGTTGGATGCAACCAAAACATCTCCTTACCAGTTCTACCAATTTTGGTTGGGCACAGCCGATAATGATGTCATCCGTTTCCTGAAATATTTTACTTTCGTTTCGCATGAGGAAATCGAACGTCTTGAAGAAGAAGTACAGGCTCAGCCTGAGAAGAGAGAAGCTCAGAAATTACTTGCCCGCGAAGTTACGAAGCTTGTACACGGTGGAGACGCGTTAGAAAGTGCTCTTAACATTACAACAGCTTTATTCAGCGGTAATATTCAGGAGCTTTCTCGTACGGAGATTGAAGAAGCGTTCAAAGATGTTCCATCTACAACCATTGACCAAGATAATATTGCATTGGTTGATTTACTGATTTCCGTAGGAGCGGCACCGTCCAAACGTCAAGCGCGTCAAGATATTGAAAGCGGGGCAGTCACGGTCAACGGTGTGAAAGTGACGCAATTCGATGCAGTTGCCAGAGATTTGGGCAGGCTCGGAGAATCTTACATTATTATTCGCCGCGGTAAAAAGAATTACTACCTAGTACAGTTTGCTTAATATAAAAATAAGCCCCTCAGGGAAATCCCTGAGGGGCTTGCTTTTATTAACGGCTGTAGAACTCGACGATTTGTTTCTCGTCAATTTCTTGTGGAAGCTCAGAACGTTCTGGCAAACGGATGTACTTGCCTTCTACGCTTGCGTCGTTGAACTCAAGGTAAGTTGGCAGGTAGTTACGGTTAGCAAGAGCTTCTTTCACTGCGGAAAGACCTTTGCTTCTTTCACGAAGAGCAATAACGTCGCCTGTAGATACGATGTAAGAAGCGATATCTACTTTTTTGCCGTTCACAGTTACGTGACCGTGAGCAACTAGTTGACGCGCGCCTGCGCGGGAGTTGGAAAGACCAAGACGGTAAACCAGGTTGTCCAAACGGCTTTCAAGCAAGACCATGAAGTTCTCACCGGCAATACCTTTAAGTTTGGAAGCTTTATCGAACAAGTTGCGGAATTGCTTCTCGTTCAAACCGTACATGTGACGAAGCTTTTGTTTTTCATTTAATTGAACGCCATAGCCGCTCATTTTTTTACGTTGTCCTGGGCCATGTTGACCTGGAGGGAATGGGCGTTTCAAGTCTTTACCGTTACCACTCAAAGAAATACCAACACGACGGCTTAATTTAAATTTAGGTCCTGTATAACGTGACATTTAGGAAAAACTCCTTCTTTTCAACAATTAGTTTAGTAGATAGCATCTAGATGTCAGGGTGAAGACAAGTGCCTGGTTTTGCTTGCGAATCATACTGTGATTCCCTGACAAGAGTAGTTCAGCCGCTGTCTTGGCAGGAGCAAAAGCAGTGAGGGTGATCACAAATGGCATTCACCGAAATCATGTTGTTACTCGACTTCTAATTTTATTAAAAACAGGTCCGTGTGTCAAGTCTCAATCCTTTAAAGTGATTCTAAAATATCAGTGCAATAAGCACAGAAAAATAGTATGATATATGAGGTAAGATTTAGCCTGGATCAATAGGACTACAGTTTGTTGGTGAAGGAGAGCCTATGAGTGAATCACTTCGTAGTATGAAACAACATAGTCGTGCAGAACACTTCGAAGAGTTTCTTCGGCAAGGACTTGTTCTTTCTAGCAGCTTTTCCTATTGGGAATCTAATTGTCATCAGGTAGTACTAGATGCTTTTGATGAATGGATTCACCAATTCGGGCAAGCGATGCTACCGCCTCAAACCGCACTGTTATGCGTAAATACGGATCTTAAAGTGGTTAATGCTTGCTCCAATGATACACTTCTAACTGATGCTTTGCTGCAGGTAGGAGCATCATGGAGCGAAGTCGAACGCAATGACAATCCACTTGCACGATGTGCTGCGAATCCCAAAATGCATATAATGACAAGCGAAGAAATGAGCGCAAAAGAACTGAAGTCAGTTATGGCTGCTTCGATTCCAGTCCTAGATCCACTAGGGAATCCAATTGTATATTTGGGACTATTTTCCCATACACTTGAAGAAGTAGACGAACTTACACAATTATTTTATATCCTTTCACTTTCGTTCCAAGGCAGTGTGCAAAGCGTGGCGGATCGTCGTAAGTACGACCATTTATTTATGCAGCATCTGAATAGGGAACTTGAGTTTAAGAAGCATGATATATTATTTGAGGCTTCTAAGAAGCTATACGCCAAAATTGATGTCGATTCGGTATTGACTGAAGTCATTGCGTGCATGCATAGCGTTTACCCCAATATACAAGTAGATTTATTGCTTTCACAAGATAATGACTCTACGAATCTATCCGTGAAGCCTTTGAATTTCCAAAGTACAGAGGATGACATACGAACACGGGCTTTCATGGAAGGACATGTTATATTTGAACCTTCATCCGAAAGCAGTGGTCCAAGATCAGGTCATATAGCTGCTCCATTATCAGGCAAGCAGGGTGTATATGGTGTTTTATATATGACGTTTAATAGAGAGTTGATTCACGCTTCGGATTTGCAATTCATATCGTTGCTTGCAGATACAGCGGGGTCTGCTTTTGAAAACGCTAAGTTGTATGAACAATCCAATTTAATGATTAACGAGCTTCGACTTATTAATGAAATCACCAAGCAGTTAAATCAGAGCTTACGTTTAAATGAAATCTTTAATTCAGCATCGAGCGAGATTTTAAGTATTTTCGGAGCGGATTATAGTTGTATTCTGCAAGCGGATAAAAATAGTGAGAATTTAATCGTACAAGCAACTAATTTGCCTGCGATGTTTCATGAGACCTTTACCATAGGTCAAGGCTTTTCTGGCGTAGTCTATACCTCCAAAGAACCGATTATTATTTCGGACTATTGGAGCAATGACAAGATCGAGTCAAAGCTGATGAAGTTAACGAACTCCCGCTCGCTTATTGGTTCGCCGATTCTCGTGAATGGACAAGTTGAGGGCGTTATTCTAGTCGTGCATAGCAAGCCCAATTTTTTTTCCTACGATAACTACAAATTGCTGCAGGTTCTTTCGGGGCATATCGGCCTTGCCATGACGAATGCTTCCCTGCATGCTGAAGTGAAACGGATGGTTATTACAGACAATTTGACAGGACTTTATGTACGTCATTATTTGGATGAACAGGCTAATTCGATGCAAAAGAAGGATTTTTGCGGTTCACTCATCGTAGTTGATATTGACAATTTCAAACAAGTTAATGATACTTACGGTCATCAGGTGGGCGATAAAATCTTGATCCAGGTAAGTCAAATTATTAAAACTAGTATTAGGGATAGTGATATCGCAGCAAGGTGGGGCGGGGAAGAGCTAGCGGTCTATTTACCTCAAGTTGCCAAGGCTCAAACGATTCGAATTGCTGAACGTATTCGTGTTCGTGTTCTTGAGGAGACTAATCCGCAAGTAACCGTTTCCTGTGGTGTTTCGGATTGGAATTGGGAAGAAGATAAGATTAGTGTAGAATCACTGTTCTATAGGGCAGATATGGCTCTCTATCAAGCGAAAAATAACGGTCGTAACCAAATTCGAATCGGTTAGTAAAAAGCACTTGTCTAAGGACAGGTGCTTTTGCTTCGCTCTAACACTTTTCACATCAAGAACGCGGTTGCTCAACTTGCAAAAAATGTCGATAAAAGCTATCTTATCTAATAAATTTACATTGGTAGGGTAAACTACATGAAGGATGGAAATAGGCTAGGGTACTTCGCCATTGTTGAACAGATAACTCTTCAATTTTCTCTTCCTGAACCTTCTGTAAAATGTTACAATGGTTTTGGTCTAAGGGAAGGATGGTCGAAATTTGTCGGTGTTAAACAGAAACAGAAAGCACATTTTGTTAGGTTTTTTTATTTGTATTCTGCTCGTTGCTCTGATTGCCTTTTTATTTTATAACCCTACAGGCATTAAACTTACTCACAGTAATATGCGACAGCTATCTGAACATTTAAGGGACATTGGTTGGCCCGGTAAAATCATCGGAATGGCTTTAATTTTTTTTCAAACGTTCTTTCCGTTTATTCCGTTTGTTGTTGTTGCAGGTACGAATGTTGCTATTTTCGGTATTAAAATAGGGTTTCTTGTTAATTACATAATGTCTTGTTTGGGAGCCATTGCCTCTTTTTATTTTGCTCGCTATTATGGACATGCATGGGTAGAGAAAAAGCTCGAGCGATTCCCGTTAGTGACGCAGTTTAGTAAGCGGATGGAAAAGCGTGGATTCCTGTATGTCCTTCTAGGCAGATTGATTCCGATTTTACCTTCTTCGGCGATTAATTTTGGTGCGGGGCTAACTCGAATGCGGTTTACTCATTTTCTATGGGGGACCTTGCTGGGGAAACTGCCAATCGTATTTCTGGAATCGATGATTGCGCATGATTTATTTCATTTCCAGAAATATAAGGGAAGATTACTTTGGTTGCTCGGTATTTTCGTTGTTTTGATTCTAGTGGGGAACGGCGTGAAGAAAGCCATTGCAGCAAAGACGAAGTAAAGCGCTTTACTTGGAGAATGAAGGAAATTTTTAGTTGCGTTAAGTAACCTTTCCAAGTTATCATATAGGGAGCAAGACGACCAATTCAGATGCGAATAAATGGAGGAATGAAATATGCCAAGTGCTAATAATGCCGCAATTGTTGAAATTTCACAAACAGCTAATAAATTCAGATCGTCAATCGTTCTCCAATATGATAATAAGTATATCGATGTAAAAAGTATCTTAGGTTTGTTCACTACATTGCTTAGTTCCAGCAACTATGATCTTCATGTTCATGGGCCGGATGCAGAAGAAGCGAAAGTCGCTATGGCTGAAGTGTTCGCAAAGCACAATTTGGGCGTAAACGTTGTTCAAGAATAGCGTTCATGCTTTAAGAAGGTACTCTCAGAATCTCTGAGGGTACCTTCTCTTGTATATTGATCCAATTTCGCTTAATATAGATCATATAAGGACGGATGACTATGCGTATAGGGGGAAGTTGGGAATGTCTTCATCTGATCTATTGCTGGACATGAATCAAAAAGCGCTTAATCTTCTCCAAGAAGATGCAGATAAAATCGAAAAACTCATCGAAGTACAAATGGAGAACTTGACAACGCGTCAATGTCCACTGTATGAAGAAGTTTTAGATACGCAAATGTACGGACTTTCTAGAGAAATTGATTTTGCCATTCGAGCGGGACTTATTTCCGAAATGCCTGGCAAACAAATTCTCAGCAAGCTTGAACGTAACCTTGCGCAGCTATATGAAGCGTTGAATAACAAAAAGTAACCCTTCACAATGGGTTACTTTTTTTTGTCTTTGTTATGTAGTTAGACGAGGAAGAATACGACGCCTAGAATGATATAGACCACGAGCAGCAGAAGTCCTTCATACCAGTTGGTAGAGCCATCTTGGGTTATCGACTTCGTAATAAAGACGGCGACTCCGATGGCAGCAATTTCATAAGTGGAGAAGACAATGTTCATAGGTGTTCCACTTACGAAGAAACTGATAAGTATAAGCACAGGAGCTACGAATAAGGCGATCTGTAATGAACTGCCGATGGCTATTTCGACGGCTGCGCCCATTTTATTCTTCATAGCCATCATCACGGCTGCGCTATGTTCTGCGGCATTTCCAATAATGGCAATGAGGAATGCGCCTACAAACAGTTCAGATAATCCAAATCTATGGGTAACTTCTTCTAAGGTACCAACTAACCACTCACTGGTGAAAGCTACCATGACTGTGGCAAGGATTAGAAATAGAATCGAAGTTCCTTTGGACCACGCTGCCTCACCATGTTCAATGGCTTCGTCAGAAAGTACACTTTTGTGTGTAACCATGGAGAATAGGAGCCAAAGCAGGTAGGCGACGATCAGTAATATGGCGACGATCATGCTCATCGTTGACGTTTCCTTGGTTGTCAATCCACCGGTAAAGATGGCTGGAATGAATAGCGCAACAACGCCAAGAATCATTAAGGAAGAATTGTGTGAAGCAAGTTTTACGTTAAATGACTGTTCTTTAAACTTTAATCCACCTGTAAATATACTCAGTCCCAGAACAAGCAGCAGATTGCCGATTATGGCTCCGGTGAGACTGGCCTTGACAACATCGAACAATCCGTCTCTAACTAAGAAGAATGCAATAATTAACTCAGCTGCGTTACCGAATGTTGCATTGAGAAAGCCGCCTACTCGCTCACCTGCATAGTGCGCAACACTTTCTGTCGCTTTACCTAGAAATCCAGCTACAAAAATGATCGCTATACAAGCAATAATGAATTGAAGTGTTGAATTCAGATGCATGTAATGAGCGATACCCGTTGCAACGAAAGAAATGATTAACCCGATGTAAAACATTTTTCCTTTCAAAGTAAACCCTCCGACTCATTCTTTTATTGGTACTTTTTGACTTCTTTTAATATACCTACTTTGGAACCCAATGTAAATTCGATTTGACTGTTATCTCTGTTCTTGCTTTCATCTAGTGAACTTATTACAATAGATTTATACCAGAGTGGAGAGACTTTGAGCTCCACTCAAAGTTCCCAATATGAGGAGTTGATCTGTATGTCCGAAGACAATCAAACCGGCTTAATTCGTATTTCTGATGATGTAGTATCAACAATAGCAGGACTTGCAGCTCTAGAGACAGCAGGCATAGCAGGCATGTCAGGCGGTATCTCGGAAGGCTTAGCTAAGCGACTAAGTGGTAAGAATGTGCAGCGCGGCGTTTCTGTTGAGGTTGGGCAAGTGGAAGCTGCCATCGATCTGCGTGTTATCGTCAATTACGGTTCCCGAATTCAGGATGTATGCAGGGATCTCCAAGAAAACGTGAGAGAAGCTGTTGAAAATATGACTGGACTAACCGTGGTGGAAGTCAACGTCAAGGTGGAAGGTGTCGCGTTCAAGGAAGAAGAGACGTCAGACGATCCACATCGTGTAAAATAAAAAAAGACTCAATCGAATTCACTGAAATCGATTGGGTCTTTTTTTGGGTTTTGCATCTTCTTTGTGTGATTGTTCCCGAGATATACTGAGCAGGATCCCCATACTGATGAGTGAGACCATCATGGAGGAACCTCCTGCCGAAATAAAGGGCAAGGTTACACCAGTTAAAGGGATGGTGTTTGTTACTCCGCCGATATTAATGAAGGCTTGAAAAGCAAACATAACCATGATACCAACACCAGTTAGCATTCCGAACATATCAGGACTGCGCACTGCAACGAGAATGCCTCGCCATAGGAAGATAAGAAAAATAAGGATGAATAAGGCACTACCAATGAATCCGAGTTCTTCCCCGATGATCGCAAAAATGAAGTCAGTATGAGCTTCAGGCAAATAATGCAGCTTCTGAATACCTTGTCCGAATCCTGCGCCCGTTAATCCGCCATGACCAAAGGCGTACAAAGATTGAACAACTTGAAGTCCATTACCTTGTGGATCAGAGAAAGGATCTAGAAAGGAGGTCAGACGGTTTAACCGGTAATTGTTATCAGTGTTTCCTTTGAGCAGGTAAAGAGCTCCCCCTATCGCGGCAATGGAAACAAAGCCTGTCCCAATAAAGAATATATGCTTCAAATTGGAGCCACCGACCATAATGACGATGGCTGCGCATACGAGCAGAATCATACAGGAGCCAAAGTCTGGCTGTAACATGATTAGAAAGCATACAAAGCCAACGATAAGAATGGCAGGGAGCAGCCCTTTCTTGAAATTACGGAACTTCTCTTCTTTATTACTAATGAGAGAAGCCAAGTAAAGGATAACAATGAGTTTGGCAAACTCCGTAGGCTGAATACCAAATTTACCTACGTTAAACCAGCTGGCTGCACCATTTGATTTTGAAGTGAAAATAACGAGAACGAGCAGCACTACGACAACAAAGAAAGCAGGAATAACTAACTTCTTGAGCTTGGAGTAGTGGAGGTTCATACAGAAAAGCATGCCGACCGTCCCTATGCCTACGGCCATGAGCTGCTTTTTTGTAAAGAACCATGGATCATTGTTAAATTTGGCATAATAAGCACTCGTCATTGAGCTTGCACTAAAGACCATGGCAAGACCGAAGCAAACAAGTACAAACGTTAAAAATAGCAGCAGAAAATCCGGCGTTCCTCTTCGAGGGGGATTCATGCTGTTTCCTCGCCTAGTCTGCTAATAATTGCTGCAGCTGTGCTAATTTTTGATTGGAGATTTTGAGAACGGACTCAGGGATAGGAGAATTGTAATCCAAGCCGTGCGGGAACGTTTCTTTACCTATGTAAGCATCTTCTAAGAATAGGATTGCATAAGGAGATTCTAGTTTACCGGATTCTACGCGAGCATTTACACGTAAGAAATATACGGAATTACTTGCTTTATCTTCCATTTTAAAATCATAAGTAGCACGCGTGTATTCCCACTGCCAACGCACGAAACCAAGTTTAGTCGTTACTTCATCCAGGTGAGCCAAATCACTTTTTAAGCCTTTTAGGCCAGTTGCTTCAATAATCACTTTTAACGCCTCCATATTGTACGTATGCATTCTTTATTCATGATAGTATGTTTCCCAAGGTTCTGCAAGTCGATAGCAACGTCAATTTTCTAATATTTGATGGCACTTTACAGATGAAACATGTTCATTTATTTGGTAGAATAGGTTCAATGACACAGCAAGCGTGAAAAGTTAAGAAACAAGGATGGGCGGAGGATTTTCCTTATGAACGATTTTCAAGCTAGCTTACAAGCGAATTATGAAGAAATGGTTGCCTGGAGGCGCTACTTACATCAAAACCCAGAACTCTCTTTCCATGAATATCGTACCGCTGAATTTGTGGCGAATCATTTACAAAGTTGGGATATAGAAGTGCGCAAAAATGTAGGAGGCAATGGCATTGTCGGACTGCTCCGCGGCAGCAGCGAAGGTCCTACGGTTGCGCTTCGAGCAGACATGGATGCACTGCCTATTCAAGATGAAAAGAACTGTGCGTACTCTTCGCTCACGAAGGGAGTTATGCATGCTTGCGGACACGACGCACACACCTCAACACTGCTTGGCATTGCCAAAGTGGCGAGTCAACATCGTTCTCAACTGAAAGGGAATCTGGTTTTCTTGTTCCAGCATGCTGAAGAAATTACGCCTGGTGGCGCTGATTCCATGATCCAAGATGGAGCTCTTGAAGGTGTTGATGCCGTGTTCGGCGTTCATTTATGGACACCATTTCCAGTTGGCCATTATTATTCCAAAGCAGGTCCCTTAATGGCGGCACCCGACGAATTCACCATTCACATTCAAGGAAAAGGTGGACATGGGGGGTTACCTCATCAAACCATTGACAGTATTTATGTAGCTTCACAATTAGTTGTTAATCTTCAATCGATCGTGAGCCGACAAATAGATCCGATAGAACCATGTGTGGTTAGCGTAGGATCCTTCCATGGAGGCTCTAGCTTCAATGTCATAGCTGAAACGAGTGTGCTGAATGGCACTGTGCGCACTTTCAATGCGGAACTTAGACAAGATGTGAAGGAGCGCCTAGAACGGATTGTACACGCCACTTGTGAGATGTATCAGGCTTCTTACAAGATAAACTATAAACTAGGTTACCCTACGGTTGTTAATGACGGGAAAGAAGCTGAGCGTTTCTTCAAAGTCGGAAGCGAATTATTTGGGGCAGAAGCTGTTCACGAGTCTCCGCTTATTATGGCCGGAGAGGACTTTTCCTATTATTTGAACCACCGACCAGGTTGTTTTATGTTCGTTGGTGCAGGTAATGTTGAGGCTGGCATCATACATCCGCATCATCATCCGAAGTTCGATATTGATGAGAAATCTATGCTGAATGCGGCAAATTTGCTGTTAGGAATGGCTTTGGATTATATGGCATGAATGCCGTCCGTCCTTTGGAGAATGCTATAGAGGTAAGTTAACTCCGAGGAGGGATTATTGGAAATGGCAGGTAAAACAGTAAGGGACATCATGAGTAAAGATTGCGTAACCGTTACTCTGCAGGATAATATTTACGAGATCGCCTTGAAAATGAAACAGCACGATATCGGATTCGTTGCCGTTGTAGAGGGTAAGAAACTCATTGGTGTTGTAACAGACCGTGACCTCGTTGTTCGCGGATACGCAGAAAAGCATTCTGGTTCTACTGCTGTCGATAAAGTCATTACGAAGGATATCGCGACAATAACCCCTGATACATCTGTTGATGAAGCTGCCAAAATAATGGCTAAAGATCAAATTCGACGTTTACCTGTAATGGAGAACGGCGAGCTTGTCGGAATCGTAGCCATCGGTGACCTAGCGGTTCGCGGCATTTTTGAGGATGAAGCAGGGGAAGCGCTTAGTAAAATTTCATCAGACAAAACACTAGTCGGCAGTAAATAATTAGGATCACCAATCATAGTGAGCAACCTGTTTTCCATGCTATGGAGAAAGGTTGCTTTTTTTGTCAAGAAAAATTGTTGTCTTTACTACCGATAAATCATGAGAGATAATGATAGCGAAAAGGGTAGGGGGAGGTTAACATCTTAGAATGAATAGGGTCGAAGACAGCGCATTTATTGGTGTCATTATTCTAGACGCAGGTTGGCATTATACATATATCAACGAATATGCAGCAAAAATTTTAAATCGTACGCCCGATGAATTGTTGGGTAAAGTCGCATGGGCAGAATTTCCTGACGCGATACGGTACGCTTGTTACGATCAGTTCCATAAAGCCCTTAAAAATAAGGAAGAGGTTCATTTTGAAGAGTACATAAAAGCGTCCAATCAGTGGGTGAGGATTAGTGCGTATCCATATAGCGGGAGCTTGCATATCGCACTCCGCAAACCGGATTATGCTGAAATTAGTTCATTGCTGGAAAGCGAGTATTATCTTAAATATACAGAGAATTTTCAAGATTTAATCACATTGACTACCGTTGAAGGCAAATTTCGATATGTCTCCCCTGCTATTCACTCGCTGCTCGGTTATGAGGTTGAGGAAATGGTCGGTACCCGTATCTTGACGTACTGTCATTCGGAAGACTTAGAGATTCTGAGAACCATTTTTAATGATGAAAACCAATCGGCTGTTGCAGACCAAGGGATGATCACCTGTCGCTTTTTGCATAAAAAAGGGTGGTACGTGTGGTTTGAGAAAAATTTCAAATGGATGTTCGATGACGAGGGCAAGAGAATTCAGATATTAGGCATTTGGCGCGATATCACGGAGCGTAAGCAGGTCGAGGAGCGTTTTGTTCAAGCACAGAGGCTGGGGCAATTTGGCAGTTTTGAACGATATTTGAACGATGAGTATTGCATATGGTCCGAGGAAATGTACCGTATACATGGTCTTGATCCCGTTGATTCCATTGAATTAAGCGAAGCTATTAATCAAATTGTATTGGATGATCGCGAGAAAGTTGCTCTTGCTTTTGAGACCGCTTTACAGGTTGGTTTATCAGAAGTCGAGTACAGGATTGTTCGCAAAGATGGAGAAGTGCGCCATCTGAAATCTCAAATCGAGCGAGTCATCCGGGATAATGGTCGCACGGCAATACGGGGACTCATTCACGATATTACAACATATAAACAAATTGAATCTGAGCTAAAAAGAAGCAAAGCCAATTTGGAAATTGCGCAAGAAATCGCGGGATTGGGTCACTATGACTGGGATGTGATCAGAAATGACTTGTACTGGTCTGATGAATTATTTACGCTGTTTCGTATTCGCCGTGAATCTTTTGGGAATACAATAGAAGCATTTTTTAATACAGTTCATCCGGATGATACCGTTAAAGTGAAAGAGGCAATCCGTGATGCGCTGCATGGCGGTTTATTAGATATGGTGTATCGAATTATTGTGAATGAGAATGAAATTCGCATGATTCATACTATGGCCAAAACGACCTATGACGAATGGGGGAGACCGCTGCGTCTGTTTGGAACGGTGCAGGATATCACCATACAGAAACAGACAGAAGAGCTTCTTCGCAAAACGGAAAAATTAAATGTCGCTGGGCAATTGGCAGCAGGTATTGCACATGAGATTCGTAATCCGCTTACGGCACTCAAAGGATTTGCGAAGCTGATGTGTCATGCAAACGAAGAAAGCAAGCTTCGGTATTTTCAGATCATGCAGGAAGAATTTAACCGGATCGAACTGATTTTGGGAGAGCTTCTGATTCTTGCTAAGCCGCAGGTAGTAGCATTTCAACCTCATGATACGAAAGCTATTCTTAGCGAAGTCATTGAACTGCTGAATACGGAGGCAATCATGAGCAATGTGATCATCGAACTAGATTGTGAACCTGATCTTCCTCTGGTTAAATGTGAGCGAAACCAATTGAAGCAGGTTTTCGTGAATATGATTAAAAATGCCATTGAGGCGATGCCAACAGGAGGCGGTCTGCATGTATCTGTGAAAAAGGTTGCGGGCGGTGTAGCTCTCTATTTCGCAGATCAGGGAATGGGTATATCGGAGGAGCGGCTGCCGCGCATAGGGGAACCTTTTTATACGACCAAAGAGAAGGGAACTGGGCTCGGCGTCATGGTTAGCTTCGCAATTATCGATGAACATCAAGGGCATATCGAATATCAAAGTAAGCTTGGCGTTGGCACGACTGTCCTTATCCAACTGCCAGCTTTTTCGTGAAAAAGGGAGGGAATGGACCAGGAAACTGGTCCTTTTTTCATTGTCGATTTCTTGCAACTGTCAAAGTTCGCAATAAGGTGGTCAATCTGCGACAAGATGCGGTCTTCTAAATATGCTACATTGATAACGTGTTCAATAATTGTGAATCTAACAAGAAAAAGGTGATAACCATATGGAGAAAGTAAGGATTGGTATTATTGGTCTGGGCAATATGGGAACCGGACATGCCAAATATTTGGTGAACAATGAAGTGAAGGGTGCTCAGCTAACCGCTGTATGTGAGTTCAGAGCTGACCGCTTGGAATGGGCGAAAGAAAACCTAGGCGAAGGCGTCCAATTATTCGACAATCTTGATACATTCCTTACTTCGGGGACAGTTGACGGTGTATTGATTGCGACTCCACATTATGATCACCCAGATGTAGCTGCCCGTGCATTTAAAGCCGGACTCCATGTGTTGTGTGAGAAACCCGCAGGTGTTTACACCAAACAAGTTCGTCAAATGAACGAAGCTGCGCAAGCTTCAGGTAAAGTATTCAGTATGATGTACAATCAACGTACAAATCCTTTATATAAAAAGTTGAAGGACCTGGTTTCATCTGGTGAGCTTGGTGAAATTCGCAGAACAAACTGGATTATTACGAATTGGTATAGATCCCAAAGCTACTACGATTCAGGCGGCTGGCGTGCAACATGGGCAGGCGAAGGCGGCGGCGTACTCATTAACCAAGATCCGCATCAGCTTGACTTGTGGCAGTGGACGATCGATATGATGCCTAAACGAGTTCGTGCATTTTGCTATTTCGGCAAGCATCGCAATATCGAAGTAGAGGATGATGTAACCGCATTCGTAGAGTATGAGAATGGTGCTACGGGCTTGTTCGTTACAACAACGGGTGAAGCACCGGGGACAAACCGATTCGAGTTGTCCGGTGACCGCGGTAAAATTGTGATCGAAGATGGCAAGCTAACTTTCTGGCGTTTGCGCGTATCCGAGAGAGAATTTAATGAAACCTACCAAGGTGGATTTGGTCAACCGGAATGCTGGAAGTGCGAGATTCCAATTGAAGGACAAGAAACAGGCCACAAAGGCATCACGCAAAACTGGGTGGATGCCATTCTACATGGCACGCCATTGGTTGCTCCAGGAGAAGAAGGAATCAAAGGTCTTATGCTTTCCAACGCAATGCTGTTGTCGACATGGACAGACAATTGGGTAGATCTGCCGATTGACGAAGAACTGTTCGAGCAGCATTTGCAAGATAAAATAAAAAATTCCACTGTCAATAAAGAAGCTGGCTTTAAAACACTTGTAGTCTAATAACATGAACACCTAGCGCTATTGCGTACATGGGTAGGATAGTGGAGGAATTGGGACATGCAGAAAAGCGATGGAATGAATTACGCACCAAAAGGGAAGCCGAACATTGTCGTACAAAAAGGGGAGTTCGTTTTCGCAGCTATTGCCTTGGATCACGGTCATATCTATGGGATGTGTAATGGCTTACAGGAAGCGGGAGCAGAGCTCAAATGGGTTTATGACCAGGACGCTGCTAAGGTAAAGGCATTTGTTGAGAAGTATCCCCATGTGAAAGTGGCTGCGTCTGAGCAAGAAATATTTGACGATGCCGAAGTTAAGCTAATCGCTTCTGCTGCCGTACCTTCTGAACGCGGAGCGTTAGGTGTCCGGGCGATGGAGAATGGCAAAGATTATTTTACAGATAAAGCTCCCTTCACAACGTTAGATCAACTGGCTACCGCCAAGGCAACGGTTGAAGCGACGGGTCGCAAATTTGCCGTATATTATAGTGAGCGTCTACATGTGGAGAGCGCCGTATTTGCGGGACAGCTTATTGAAGAGGGTGCAATTGGCCGTGTCGTACAGGTCATTGGTTTAGGGCCGCACAGATTGGGTCATTCGAATCGCCCGGATTGGTTTTTCAAGAAAGAAAACTACGGAGGCATTCTCTGTGATATCGGCAGTCATCAAATCGAACAATTTCTGCATTATGCAGGTTGTAAGGATGCTACCGTAGTAAGCAGCAAAGTGGCAAATTACCATGCGAAGGATTATCCGGAGCTGGAGGATTTCGGTGACGCAACACTGATCGGGGACAACGGGGCGACAAACTATTTCCGTGTGGATTGGCTTACACCGAGTGGTTTGGGTACTTGGGGAGATGGACGGACGGTTATTCTAGGAACAGAAGGCTATATTGAGCTGCGTAAATATATTGACATCGCTCGCGATCCGCAGGGAGATCAGCTATACCTGGTCAACCAGCAAGGAGAAAAGCACTACAGCCTTCACGGACAAGTAGGCTTTCCTTTCTTCGGTCAGTTGATTTTGGACTGTCTGAATCGGACGGAGCATGCTATGACACAGGCGCATACGTTCAAAGCAGCAGAGCTTTGCTTGCTTGCTCAGGCGAATGCAATCCGTGTGGAGTAGATCTACACATTAACTGGACAAAAGCCTTCATAGGCATCGATAATTGCCTTTTGGCATGATAGCACAGCTGTACGTTAAGCTTAAAATTCGGGTAGTCTAGCGGCAATATCGCTAGCTGCCCGTTTTGCGTTTCAGCGGTAACGGTTGTTTTGGGAAGCAAGGAAAGACCCAGTCCATGCATCGCGCATTTTTTGACCGTTTCATAGTTGTTGATTTCATAAGCCAGCGTATATTGGATTTGGTGCTTACGCAGCATCTTTTCAAATAGATTGCGACAGCGGCTTCCTGCTGTTGACATCAGAATTTCGCAGCCGTTCAAATCTTGTGGAACAATGGATGATTTGGCTGCTAACGGATGATCCGGCGAGGCAATAATGACGAATTCCTCTTCTTGAATATTTTCAAATATTAAATCGGGGTCATGTATGTCACGTTCAACGATGAACCCCATATCGCATTCGCCTGCCTTAAGAGCTCGATAAATATCATTCTCGACCACTTCGATGATGGTGATCGTAATTTGCGGATAACGCCTCTTGAAAGCTCCTAAATACGGCGGCAGCATATAAGAGCACATGGTTGTCTCGTGTGTGCCGATGATAAAGCTCCCCGTCGTTTGACCCGCAACAGTAATCTTCGATTCCTCAACTAATTTGACAAGCTTGGAAGCATATCGGAGTAAAATGTCGCCGGCTGGCGTCGGTCTCATCTTTTTGCCGATACGTTCAAATATTTCGATACCATATTCCATTTCCAACTTTTGAATTTGAGATGTCACACTCGACTGAGCGTAGCCGAGACTTTCACCTGCTTTCGTATAGTTTTGCCATTTGGCGACTTCAAGCAGCGTTTTATACAAGGTAAGATCCATGCTAGTCGCCCTCCAATCATCACTATTTCTGATGGTTACTATCATTTATTATAGATAACTCTGGTAGTTCCTGCCATGGTAAAATCGTTCTCAACCAAAGGATAGGGGGAGTTACCATGTGGAATCTATACGAGATAGAGAAAAGATTTGAGCATCATATCAGAGAAATAGAAAAGCGCTCAAGAAGGGCCCATTGGTACGAAAAGAAGGAGAAAAGGGGCTTTCGTTTGCTCCCGATTGCTGGCGTGCTATCAGCGCTTGCCCTGGTAGTTATCGGTTATTTTTTGGTATCAAATGCTTTATCGTAATCCTTCCATAAGCCTTTCTTTTTATTACGGGCTGTTTCTTGATCTTTCTTAAAGTCATCTACGTACTTAACGTTCGGAGGATATGTAGCGATCCGCGCATACCCCTCTTGAACCAGGGTACGGTTAAACAGTTCTTCACCAATCCATACGTAGGCAAGCAAGCGATCATATTGATCTTTTTTATCTACATCAAATTCAAGCTCGACGGTTTCCTTCTCCAACCGCTTCTTCGTATAAGCACTTGCTTCTTTCCCATAAAACATAACCGGGGTATTAGGTTTCTTCGTCTCCGGTGTGTCCACACCAATTAATCGAACTTTCTCTTTCTTCCCCTTCATTGTGACCTCAAGCGTGTCACCGTCCACGATACGTTCTACTTTTACACGCTCTCTGCCAGCTGCAGTTGCGGGTTTAGTCCCACAAGCAGTCATCAAAATAACAAGACTAAGCAGCATAGCAAGAGAGATCATCCATTTGCGCATGTAGCACCTCCTTAGAGTTTTCATAAGAAAACTATCTTCGTAAGCATAGGCTGAGTTTTCCTTTAGGAAAACTTGCATCGTAAGCATATACTGAGTTTTCGTAAGCATTCCTCAAGTATGTTTTAGACGTTAGCATGACGGGGATGTTTAAATCAAGTGCTTTCCTTTCATACTAGGAAAAAAGGAGGCAGTACATGATTGCCATGGATCCTACCCGTCCTCTGATTATACAGAGCGATTTATCGATATTAGTGGAAACGAATCACCCGGAATTTGAAGCTGTAAGAGGGACGATATCCCGTTTCGCGGATCTGATCAAAAGCCCGGAGCATCTCCATACGTATCGAATTACGCCATTATCGCTGTGGAATGCATCAGCTGCTGGAATGCTAATAGAAGAAATGTCGGACTTTTTACAGCGGAATGCCAAATTTGGAGTACCTACCGGGGTACTAAGCAGCATACGTAAATATGTAAAGCGGTATGGCATACTGCGGATGGAGAATGTCGGAAACGAGCTCTATTTAGTTAGCGATGATACAGTCGTGTTAAAAGAAATTAGCGCTTACGATTCGTTGAAGAGGTATCTTGAGGATACCCGCGGTGAGCGTGCTATTGCTATTTCTCCGATTTCACGAGGTGTCTTGAAGCAAGAACTTATCAAACTGGGGTATCCTGTAGAAGATTTGGCCGCTTATCGCCGTGGTGAGTTTCTTCCGATACAGCTTCGGAATGAAGAAACGAAGGAAGCGCCTTTCCAATTGCGGGATTACCAAAAGCATGCTGTAGATGCCTTTAACCGTGTCGGCGAAGGCGGCAGCGGTGTGTTAGTGCTTCCTTGTGGAGCAGGGAAGACTGTGGTTGGCATTGCTGCAATGGCCAGGTGCAACTGTGCGACATTGATTCTGACAACCAATGTTACTTCGGTGAAGCAGTGGAAACGTGAGATTTTAAGCAAAACGGGTTTAGCGGAAGACCAGGTAGGGGAATATAACGGCACTTCGAAGGAAGTAAGGCCTATCACAATTGCGACTTATCAGATTTTGACACATCGAGGGAAGAAAGAAGATGAATTCTCGCATATGCGGCTGTTCAGTCAGAGAGATTGGGGGTTGATTATATATGATGAGGTACATCTTTTGCCAGCCCCCGTTTTCCGGGCCACAGCAGAGATACAAGCGACTCGCAGACTCGGCTTAACGGCTACTTTAATTAGGGAAGACGGCCGAGAAGAAGACGTTTTCTCACTTGTGGGACCGAAGAAATATGATATGGCTTGGAAAGAGCTTGAGTCCAAGGGCTGGTTAGCCAAGGTCGCCTGCAAGGAAGTGCGAGTGCCCCTATCGGCATTGGATCGGGATCGTTATGGAGCCTCGGGTGCCAGGCAGCAGTTCAGGATTGCTGGAGAAAATGCCGCTAAGCTAGACGTTATTGACCACTTATTGCAGCTTCATGCTAATGAACAGACGTTAATCATCGGCCAATATATTAGTCAGTTAGAACTTATCGCTGCCCATACCGGCGCGCCCATGATCAGCGGCGGAGTGGCGCATGAAATCCGAGAAGACCTATACGAACAATTTAAGAAGGGACAGTTGCCCCTCCTTATTGTATCGAAGGTTGCCAATTTTGCTGTAGACCTGCCTGACGCCGTCGTAGCCATTCAGGTGTCAGGCAGTTATGGTTCGCGGCAAGAAGAGGCGCAGCGGCTTGGGCGCATCCTTCGCCCTAAGAGTAGCGGTACGAACGCAGCTGTCTTCTATTCTCTTATTAGCGAGGATACGAAGGAGCAGGATTTTGCTATGAAAAGGCAGTTGTTTCTAGTTGAACAGGGCTATCAATATAGCATAACAAGTTGGAATCAAACGGCGATATGACGAGAAGGAGCAAAGGATGAGATTTGAACATATCGATAAGAAAATGCCCCGAGAACTGAGAGAGCTAATTATGGAACAAAAATGGTGCTCTTCTTTGCTGAAACAAGGCGTGACATTACCTGATTTATTGACTGATCGGGAGTACCTTGCAGAGTTGAACCGGCATTTGTCATTGGATGAAAAGCATACGCTGCGTCTCATCATATCCGCATTTGGCTGTGAACCGTTTACAAAGGGAGCGCTAGAAAAGCAAGCAGCTCTTCGTATGGCAGGTGCGCAAGTCGCTCTAGGCCTTATAGGACTTAGAAGAGCAGGCGTTATAGCGGCTTTTCGCAAAGCTTGGGGGGAGCAGCTTTTTATCCTGCCTGAGGATGCTTTTGCAGCGTGGCAGCTGTTGTTATTTCCTTCAGATCAACTTCAAAAAGGTAAAGAGGATATGACTTTTGAGCTGTACGAAGCCGGGAACTCAGGGCAATTAAACATATCAGATGCTGCAGCACCGGTACATCCTAGAGGCTTGGCACAGCAGCTGTTTCATTTTCTGGTGGCTTGTAACCAACAATCATCTCTATCTCTCACAAACAAAGGGACTTTACATAAAAAGCAGCTGCAAAAACTAACGGAACAGCTAGCCTTACCAAATGATATATTGCGCTCTGCTGGGATTACTTACGCATTTAGAGACGTTTATGACGAATCTGCCGCGTTAATGATCGAAGTGGCTATTCGTATGGGTTTCCTATCCATGAATAGCCAAGGTGACCGTTACCTCTTCAATCAGCAGGCTTGTTTAAGATGGCTTCAGGAACCCTACGATAGCCAGCAAGGGCAATTATACCAGATTTGGCGTCAGTTGTTGGTTCCTGCACCTGTTTGGCTTGAACATGGCATATCATTGATGGAAAGGGGAGAGTTTGGGCAGTGGTATGAGGTGGACGCTATTGCGAAAGGAATCCGTTCTTGCTGTTCCCTTGGGGGTCAGGTGACGGATGAATCCTCGCTTCGCGCGGCTATCATCACCACATGGATAACTCCTTTATCTGTTTTCCGTTTCATAGAATTGGGTACCGACGGGGAAGATCGTCTTTGGTTTCGATGGTTAATCACACCGATACAGGAGACATCACGTAATGGGGATAGTAACCTCAGTTCGTCAGAAACGCATGTTGAGGTGCGTCCCTCGCTTTATGTACAGCCAGATTTCGAAATGTTACTCCCCCCTGACGTATCGCTTCGGACAGAATGGGATATCGCGGCTTTTGCTGATCTCCAAACGACAGATCTTGTTCGTACCTATCGCATAACCAAAGAAAGCTTCTACCGTGCTTGGGAAAAGGGGATGAGCAGCGAGGAGATGATTCGGATGCTGAACGAGAATGCTCTTTACGAAGTGCCCGCGCATATAACAATTACGTTGCAGCAATGGGGAGAGCAAGCCGGTAAGCTGTATATCGAAGAAGTAACGCTGCTTCGCTGCCGTTCCGAGGATATAGCGGAAGCTTTGCTTAGAAATGAGAAATGCCTTCCATTTCTTGGGGAACGTGTTGGCAGCTCAAACTTTATTATTATGCGTGAACATCTTACACTGCTCACGAAGTGTCTAGAGAAAATGGGTTTCCATCCAAGAAGCAGCCGAAGAGACGAGGATGCAGCGGTTGGCAATACCTTGATTTCGTCTGAAAATCAGACAGGCGGCCTTTGTTATTCACGGGATACTATCCAGCTCTATGAAATGGATACCCACTTGCCAGAACGGGACGAATTGTATCCGGATATGCAGGATATTCCTGTAAGCTGGATGAAGGAATTTCGTGACTATCACGGCTCAACTCGCAAAGAAATGATCCGTAAAGCTATCGAATGGAAAAGCGTTTTGCAGCTTCGTAAAGAAGGACGAAATCGCTTCATTATCCCCCGAATTCTACGCGAGGAACGATCAGGCTGGATATTGGAAGGACTGGAGGAATATCAGGAAATTTCATTGGCGAGCGAGGATTGGGAGGAAATGAAGCTTATTTTGCCAGGTATCAATGATGAGGGTGTTTATACGTAGGGTAGAATGAGCGATTGAGCAATGGACGAGGATTTCGCTTCAAAGAGAAAAGGAAGAAACTCTTGGGGAACTGTGGTATAGTAGAGATGTTATATATTTTTTGAGAGGAAGGATGTTGATCTTAGTTATGTTACAGACGATGGAAGCAGAAACAATAGATATGTCGGCCGTTCTGATGCAGGCCTATGACATGGGTGATATGATTAATTCCTCTGCAGAAGTGGCAGATTATTTATATTGGAAGATCGCTGTGGAGAACAGCGCGGAAGTTCGGGATCTTAAAGCTGTATTCGCCAGAAAGAAAGATGCTTTCGAGGAATGTGAACGCTTCGGGCATTACCACCCAAGCTATCACGAAGCATTAGCCGCGGTGAAAGAGATTCAGGAGAAGCTGCATGCTGTTGAAGCGGTGCGCAGGTTCAAAGAAGCAGAAGACCGATTGGACGATTTGCTGTTTTCAGTTTCTACAACGATCGCGCATGCGGTCTCCGATACGATTAAAGTCCCAAGCAATAATCCACTTCCAACTGGCAAAGGCTGCAGTTCCGGTGGAAGCTGCAGCGGGAATTGCGGGTAATAACTAAAGCTGGAAATCGGGGCGGATGATGCCGACCTCGGTTCCCTGCCAGTTATGAATAGTAGGGGTATGATAGGATGCAAGTTCGCTTACTTCGGATTCCGAAAGCAAGCTTAGCTGCTTCAAAGCTTCGACGACAGCGGGATATAAGGCCCGAACATGACCGTCTTCGATCTTCAGTACGAAGCCTAAGCCCTGCTCAGGAATCGTGATGGCGAAGATGCCTTCTGCTCCCATCTTGCCGATGATACGGCCACCCGTTACCTCGATTAATCGCGTATCGAAGCGGTCGCTTCCCGCGAGGAATTGAGGATATTTTCGCACCGCGGCGACAATTCTTTGGCAAGCGTTTGCACGTGCTTGCGGTAATTCGTCAGGGCGGCCCAATCTGGCGAAAGCAAGTGCCAGTTGGTCAATCCTCATGCCGAATACGGGCACCCCGCAACCGTCAATCCCGAGCTGCATCTGCGGCTTCGGCACGTCGGTCATAGCGCTTACGGCACCCAGCATAATCTGCTGAACCGGATGCTGGATGCTCATGTACGTATCCGGCGATGCACCTAGGTGTGCGCTAAGCGCAAGCATACCCGAATGTTTGCCCGAGCAATTGTTGTGCAAGGTGCTCGGGGATTCGCCTCGCTCGCGCATCGCCTGTGCGGTCGGCGCGTGGTAAGGTTCATGTGCACCGCATTGCAGGTGCTCATGATGGTAACCGAGCTTGCCCAGGATCCCCTGGGCCGTGCTCACGTGCTCTGCTTCCCCGTTGTGGGAAGCGCAGCATAAGGCGATTTCGGCATCGGTGAGGCCGAAATGATCAGCCGCGCCGGATTCAATCACCGGCAAGGCTTGAATGAGCTTCGCCGTCGAACGGGCGAAGGTGAGCAGCTGCGGGTCGCCTGCTTGATGCAGCAGCGTCCCCCCAGCGTTAACGACCGCGAGGTGGACGCGGTGAATACTTTCTGTTATGCTTCCACGGAATATGCGGACAATGGTGTCAGAAGGCTTCATGTAGCGGGTTCACTCCATACTAGGATTATTGAAAAGAGGTTGCAATCATGATGATCGAGCGTTGCGGATTAATCATTTGGGTAAACGATATCAAAGCCGCGAGAAACTTGGAACGGTTCGGTTCCCTTCATTACATATCCAAGAAAATGAATTATGCCGTTCTTTATATACATGCCAGCAAAGTAGAGGAGACAACACGGAACCTTTTGAAGCTCCCTTACGTCAAAAAGGTAGAGAAGTCTTACCGTAACGAAATTAAAACCGAATACAGTAGTGATGTGCCGGACAAAACTAGATTTTACACCCTTTGAGGCTGCAGTGCAAAACGAAAGCTTCGTAAGAAGCTTTTTTTATTTTTTGAATTTTTAGAAAATAAGCATTTTTTCATGATCTCACAAATATTTATTAATAATTTTATATATTCTTTCATGGGAAAAAAAGTTATAATCAAGTAAAATATAACTTACATGCAGATAGGGAATAGGTACACGGTCTCATTTTAGTAGGAAAGGGGTTGTGATCATGAAAGACAAGGTGATGGGGAGATGGAGTACTTATGAACCATTCTTCGTACAGCTGGGTGACAAGAAAGTGGCGGACGTCGTGATCACGAATCATGCGAAGCTGAGATGGAGTGATCGTGTTTCTAGCGAAAACAATTCACTCGAGGAAATTTGCGCTTTTCTGTGGGAAAAGCTTAAAAATGATAGCATCGTCCCTTATTATCGTAATGAAGAAGACGTTTATCTCATTGATGATGACTTAGTTGTTGTTGCCGAGTTTTCCCATTTGGAGCATGAGACTGATCTCGTGGGCAATCCGCTTCACAAAATGATTATAGTTACTTTCCTTGGGAAAATGTCGGAAACGATGGAGCTTCGTGATTTGAAGTCTTATTATTCTTGGCTTAGACACTCGCGTCGCATGACACTGATCAAGAACAGTCGCAAGCGTCGATAACCGAATAGGTTGCTTAACTGGAGTGTGTCGATGAAGGCATGCTCTTTTTTGCGTCTTAATGGACTGTGTGCTTGCGATTTCATATAATGGAAACAAAGAGAGGCGGGTTTACATGGCACTTAATTTTCATCAGCTACATATCTTCTTTACCGTGGCGGAGAAAGGCAGCTTCTCTCATGCGGCGGGAGCCCTGCATATGACACAGCCTGCGGTGACCATGCAGGTGCAATCCCTGGAAGATTATTTCGGCGTCAAGCTATTTCACCGCAGCACCAAAAAGATCGAGCTGTCCGAAGCGGGACGAGCTCTGCTGCCTTTTGCTAAAAACAGCATTGAGCTTATCCGTGAGACCGATGTTGCTATGTCCAAATTTACGAAGATGATTGAAGGACGGCTGCAGTTGGGCGCCAGCTTGACGATGGGGGAATACATTTTACCTCGTCTTCTTGGACCCTTCAGCAAAGACTATCCGAACATCTCCGTATCGATGAAAGTGATGAACACGACTCAGATTTTAGACGAGGTCCTGGGCCATCAGCTCAATTTCGGACTTGTCGAAGCGCCTATTCATCATCCGGATGTCCATACCGAAGCGATTCTTAGTGATGAGCTTAAGCTCATCGTGCCTGCGGACCATCCGCTAGCCGATCTGGAGGTTGTCACACTGGAGGAGCTGCTGAAATATCCGTTTGTTCTTCGGGAGCAAGGATCCGGGACGAGAAGAGTGATGGAAGAAGAGTTTGCGCGCTGCAACATGGATTGCTCTTCCATGAAGATTGTCATGGAGCTTGGCAGCACAGGTGCTATTAAATCTGCAGTTGAAGCGGGTTTGGGTATATCCATTCTCTCCCAGTCTTCCGTCAAGCATGAAGTGACGCTAGGCCTATTTAAAGTGAAGCAGATCGAGAACATTACCTTCGAACGCAGCTTCTATGCTATTTACTTGAACTCTACGCTGCTGCCAATTTCGGCAGTAAGCTTCATGACGTTCTTGCGGCAAGAGGATTTGAGCCGCTTCCTTTAATATTTTACATAAGTCTACAGTTCGCTTAATGATGTGTTCATAGTTGTCATTTACGATGAAGGAGGGGAAAGAAAATGTCTGCAAGAATCGAAGCGGATTTACATACACATACGACAGCATCAGATGGGACTCAGCGCCCTGCGGCAAACGTTCAAATGGCTTTTGATGCTGGACTAGGCGCATTGGCGATAACTGACCACGATACGGTCTCAGGTGTCGCAGAGGCGCTCTTAGCGGGTCGTGAGCTCGGTATTGAGGTTGTGCCAGGCGTTGAAATTTCCACAGTTGCTAATGGTCAGGATATCCACGTCTTGGGTTATTATATTGACATTCATAATGAGCAATTTCTTCAGAGACTGGCATCTTTGCGAGACACGAGAGATACCCGCAATAACATGATTATTGAGCGCTTGCAGCAGCTTGGGCTAGACATTACGATGGCGGAAGTGCTGCGGGAAGTAGAGAATATTAAGCGTAAAGGCGACACAGTTGGAAGGCCTCACATCGCCGCGGTACTGCTACACAAAGGCTACGTGAGCTCGATTAGCGAGGCTTTTGACAGGTATCTAGGATCTGGTGCTGCCGCTTATGCCAATCCACCAAGAATTGAGCCAGCTACGGCGATTGAGTGGATCCGAGAAGCGGGAGGGAAGGCTGTCCTCGCACACCCAGGTATATACCATGACGATGCCCTTGTAGAGACAATTGTCCAGCAAGGCTTGGATGGTATAGAAGTCTACCACTCCGATCATACGCCTGAAGATGAGGCGAAATATCTCAGTCTTGCACGACGCTCCGGACTTCTCATAACGGCTGGTTCCGATTTCCATGGTGAACGAGGCGGTGTCGTATTCCACGCACCTATCGGTTCGAGGCGAATCGGAATTGATGTTTTACAAAGCCTCAAATCAGAGAAGGAGCGGCGTACATGAAGAAAATTCGCAAAGCTATTATCCCTGCAGCAGGTCTGGGAACTCGATTCCTGCCAGCTACTAAGGCGCAGCCCAAAGAGATGCTGCCTATCGTTGATAAACCTGCTATTCAATATATCGTAGAAGAAGCAATTGAATCTGGCATTGAAGATATTATTATTGTCACTGGACGCAATAAACGTGCCATTGAAGATCACTTCGACAAATCGGTTGAACTAGAGATGATGCTGGAGGAAAAAGGCAGTACGCAGCTTCTTGAAATTGTGCAATCGGTATCGAATCTGGCCGATGTTCACTACATTCGCCAAAAGCAACCTCTCGGACTTGGTCACGCGATTCTATGCGCCCGCAAATTTATTGGGGATGAACCATTCGCGGTTCTGCTTGGCGATGATATTCTCCAATCCTCGCCGCCGGGACTTAAGCAAATGATGGACATTTATGAACAATCCAAAACGTCGGTCATTGCTGTGCAAGAAGTGCCATGGGAAGATGTAAGTAAGTATGGTATCGTCTCCCCGGCAAGCAGCCTGGACAAGTACCAGTTGATCGAAGATCTGGTTGAGAAGCCGGACCGTGATCAGGCACCTTCGAATTTAGCTGTTATTGGCCGATATATCATCATGCCGGAAATTTTCGGCATCTTGGAGAGGCAAGAGCCTGGCCGCGGCGGTGAAATTCAATTGACCGACGCTTTGCGTGTACTCAACAGGCAGCAGCAAATGGCTGCCTATCTAATGCAAGCTAAGCGCTATGACGTTGGCGATAAGATGGGATACATTGAAGCGACCATCGAGCTTGCCTTGCAGCGTCCGGATTTACAGGACCAAGTAAAAGCCTATCTATTATCTCTGATTCGTCAGTTGGAAGTAAAATAGAGAAACGCGATTGAACTTGGGAGGTTGGATGGAATGGTACAGGTGCAGCGAATTGCGGTTATTGGAACGGGATATGTCGGACTGGTATCGGGTACTTGCTTCGCGGAGATGGGGCATCAGGTGATTTGCGCTGATCGTGACGAAGGTAAAATAGCTCGCTTGCAGCAAGGGGATATGCCAATCTATGAACCGGGGCTGAAGGAGCTAGTCTCGTCCAATCTTCTAGCCCACCGCCTATCGTTTACTTCGCTAATCAGTGACGCCATAGTCTTATCCGATATCATCTTCATTGCGGTTGGAACACCAACAGAAGACAATGGCGATGTGGATATGACCCAAGTTAACAGTGTCATTGCAAGTATTGCCGCCTATTCCACAACTTCCAAGATCATCGTGATGAAAAGCACCGTACCGGTTGGGACCGGTCGCTGGGTAGAAGAACAGCTGAAGTCGTTAGCTGCTCCTCATTTAGATATGCATGTCGTATCTAACCCTGAATTTCTTAGAGAAGGCTCTGCGATAGAGGATACCTTTCATCCGGATCGTATCGTCATTGGTTCGGATCACCCGGAAGCAGGGGCTCGAATTGCTGCCCTGCATGCTTCTATACGAACAGAGCTGCTTTTGACTGACCGCGAAAGCGCTGAGCTTATCAAATACGCCTCGAATGCCTTTCTGGCAGCCAAAATTTCATTCATTAACGAAATGGCTCAAGTGTGTGAGAAAGTGGGTGCTAATGTTGGCCTT
The DNA here is from genome assembly GCF_025369935.1 of Paenibacillus andongensis. Classification (NCBI taxonomy): domain Bacteria; kingdom Bacillati; phylum Bacillota; class Bacilli; order Caryophanales; family Paenibacillaceae; genus Paenibacillus; species Paenibacillus andongensis. The sequence continues at coordinate 3,422,431 of NZ_CP104467.1, forward strand.
GTGGCCAAAGGCATGGGGCTGGATCGCCGCATTGGTCCTCATTTTCTGAACGCGGGTATTGGATACGGGGGCTCCTGCTTCCCCAAAGATACGAAAGCGCAGCTTAAGCTTGCTCAGAATGTTGATTATGACTTCAAAATATTACGTTCCGTGATAGAAGTGAATCACCTGCAGCGAGAACGCTTTGTACATAAAATTGAACGTGCAGTCGGCCAGTTGAACGGGAAGCGAATAGCTGTTTTAGGTTTGGCTTTTAAGCCAAATACAGACGATTTGCGTGATGCACCTGCGCTCGATATTATTGCCGCACTTAAAGGACGGGGCGCCATAGTTAATGCCTATGACCCTGTATCTACAGGGCATGCCGCTCGGCTCCTTCCGGAAGTGAACCTGTGCTCCGATCCTTATCTTGCCCTCCATGAGGCTGATGCTGTGGTTATCACGACGGAGTGGGAAGATATTCGCCGCTTGAACTGGCGTCTGGTTAGAAGCCTTGTGAAGCAACCCCTCATCGTGGATGGACGGAATATGTTTGATCCGGAGGAGATGAGCAGACTAGGGTTTACCTATGTATCGATTGGCAGAAAAACAGCCTTGTTGGACATGGTTATTTCATAAAACATGAAATAAAGAACCTAGCGGGTTAAGTCGCTAGGTTCTTTATTCTTCAAAGAGAGTTTTATTTTATTGTGACGTTCATTTGTTTAATCATGTTCTCATCCGGCGTAACGAAAAGCGTCTTCTGATTCACATAGATAACAAATCCGGGCTTTGACCCATTAGGCTTGTGGACATGTTTAATGGCTGTATAGTCGACAGGGACTTGACTGGAATGTTTGGCTTGACTGAAATAAGCGGCCAATTGAGCTGCCTCCAGCAAGGTAGTCTCTGAGAAGCTATCGCTGCGAATAACGACATGGGAGCCAGGAATATCCTTTGTATGCAGCCATGTATCCATCGAAGAGGCAAGCCGATTCGTTAAATATTCGTTCTGCGTATTATTTTTACCAACATAGATGGGGACTCCTTCACTGGAAAGGTAGCAGGCCAACGCCGGCTTATCTTTCTTTTTCTTTTTACGCTGTTTTTTATTGCGGTCACGTACATAACCTTGCTCCATAAGCTCATCGCGGATCTCTTCGATATCGGTTAAAGAAGCGACACTGAGCTGCTGCAGCAAGGAGTTTAAGTACGTAATCTCTTGATGGGTTTGTGCAATTTGTTCCTCGACAATCGCGGTGCTGTTTTTCATTTTTGTGTATTTTTTAAAATATCGCTGAGCATTTTCAGAGGGGTTCAATAGCGGATCCAGCTTTATTTTTATCAAAGCCTGGTCCTCATCATAGTAGTTGATGATCTCGACCTCACGATCCCCTCTCTTGATCAGATGAAGGGAGGCCGTCAACAGCTCGCCGAGAATTCGATATTTGTCGGCATCTTTGGAGTCATCAACGGTTTCTTGAAGTTTTTCCAACTTTTTAACATTTTTATTTGCTTCATTATGCAAAAAACGGAGCAAATCGGCCACACGTTGTTTGACCGTATCTCTTTCCGCTTTATCTCCATAAAAATGCTCCAAACAATCACTCGGAGTCGCATAGGACGTGGAAATGCCGGTTATGTGTGTTAAAGGTGTCATGGCAAAGAACAATTTACCGGTACCTTCTTGCTCTACAATGACGGGTTCGTAGCGATGCTGCCGTACAGCCGACATCACACCATCGAAAGCTGTCCACAAGGCCGCTGGGTCATCTTCTTGTTCGTTATTCCCGTCTTGACGACTGCGGTATACGATTTCTTTGGCGATCAAAGGGCTTAGCCCACTGAATGCTGCGACTAATTTTTGTTCAGGTTTTTCCTTGGACTCTTCTTCACCGGAATCTTGATGAATAGCTTGCAGGAACGAGGAGGCATCGGCCTCTAGTGGATTTTGCTTATCCTGCTCAGGCGGCGTGACATACCTGCTTCCCGGCATAACAATCCGATAAGAACTAATGGCAGGCGTTACATGATGAATGCCGTCTAGAATCGTTTCTGTTGCCGGATCCAGAAGAATAATATTGCTGTGTCGGCCCATGATTTCTACAATAATTTGTTTGGTGCTCATATCTCCTAATTCATCGCGATGACGAATTTGCATACGGATGACCCGCTCCATGCCGATTTGTTCCACAGCTTCAATAACGCCGCTCTCACAGTGCTTGCGAAGCAGCATGCAGAACATAGGAGCATCCATTGGATTTAAAGAGGACTGCTCGGTGATTTGGACCCTCGGATAGGTAGGATTTGCTGAAAGAAGAAGTTTCAAATTTTGCCCTTGTGCTCGGATGTGCATAATAACGTCATTTTCGGTGGGCTGGTGAATTTTATTGATTCGGCCTCCTACACACGCTTGCAGTTCGTGAACAATTGCATGAAGGACTAGTCCGTCTAAAGCCATGATACATACAACTCCATTCTAGGATGAAAACTTTGCTAACCTCTATGATGCCATACTTTTCACAAAAACTTAAGCGTTAGTCGGCAAGAAAGATGATTTCAGGGATATTTTCCTGCTTGTCTGAATACATTTACTTATGAGTTAACGACGAGATTATGTGGAAGTGGGAGGGAGAAGGGCAGATGAGTCAGAATAAGTGGTACCAGTTGACATCGGAAGAAGTCCTGCAGTCACAGCAGGTGAGCATGCAGCAAGGATTGCCCTGGGAGGAAGCTTGGAAGCGACAGGCGGAAGTTGGGCGAAACGAGCTTTCCGAAGGGAAGCGTGTTTCTCCGATTACACTGCTTTTGAATCAATTCAAAGATTTCATGGTGCTGGTCTTATTGGGGGCGACCTTGATTTCCGGCTTGTTGGGTGAATATTTAGATGCCATTACCATTATTGTTATTATTGTGATGAATGGCATTCTTGGCTTTACACAGGAATTTCGGGCAGAACGATCATTACGTGCACTTAAAGAACTGTCAGCCCCTAACGCAAACGTATGGAGAGAAGGCGCAGTTCATCAAATACCGGCTCGTGATTTGGTACCAGGCGATATTATTTTGCTCGAAAGTGGGGACCGGGTGCCGGCAGATGTGCGCTTTCTGGAAACGAATGGCGTATATATCGAGGAGTCAGCTCTAACAGGTGAGTCCGTAGCCGTCGGTAAAACAACATCTCCTATTTCTAACGATGAAGTACCACTTGGTGATCAGCGAAATCTAGGCTTCATGGGTACGATGGTCGCGCGTGGAACAGCCAAAGCCGTTGTTGTTCGTGTTGGGATGAGCACAGAGATGGGGAAAATCGCTGATTTGATTCAAAATACAGAATCTATGGAAACACCGCTGCAGCATCGCTTGGAACAGCTTGGGAAGATTCTAATCATTGTCGCGATTGCATTGACAGTTCTTGTTGTTATCGCAGGTATTATGCATGGACAACCACCTTATGCGATGTTCCTGGCTGGTGTCAGCTTAGCCGTCGCCGCTATTCCGGAAGGACTTCCGGCTATAGTAACCATTGCGCTTGCGCTTGGCGTACAGCGTATGATTAAGCGTAAAGCCATTGTAAGGAAATTGCCTTCTGTAGAAACCTTAGGTTGTGCCTCGGTCATCTGCTCAGATAAAACAGGAACCCTGACTCAGAATAAAATGACGGTGACCCACTTATGGGTGGGCGGTGACGTGTTGGAAGTGACGGGGGACGGGTATACGCCGGTTGGGGATATCCAATTAAGTGGACAAAGCACCGATGTTCTTAGGAACCCATCACTTAGTAAGCTGCTTCATGTGTCTGCGCTATGTAATAATGCTACTTTGTATGAGGAAAAGCAGGAGTTGAAACGGAAGAAGGGTAAGGATGGCAAAGACGGCGTTGTCTCTGTTTGGAATATTAAAGGGGACCCAACCGAAGGTGCATTAGTTGTCCTTAGTGCGAAGAGTGGTATAACCCAGGAGTCGCTAAGCGAGAAATATAAGCGTATCGCTGAATTTCCTTTTGACTCTGAGCGTAAACGGATGTCTGTACTTGTGACTTCTGAGCAGGGTCGGATGGCTTGCACGAAGGGGGCTCCTGATGTTCTCATTCAACATTGCAGCTACATCCTATGGGATGGAAAGGTGATTCCGTTCACGTCAACGCTGAAACAGAAAGTGATTTCTGCCAACGAAGGCATGGCCAAATCCGCTCTGCGGGTGTTGGGGATTGCTTACAGAGAACTTAAGAGCAGTGACCGCTACGAGGATTATGAAGATGTAGAAAATAATCTGATCTTTGTCGGATTGACCGGCATGATTGATCCACCGCGCAAAGAAGTGCGTGAATCGATCTCGAAGTGCCGTAAAGCAGGTATCAAAACGATCATGATTACAGGTGACCATCAGACAACAGCTGAGGCGATCGCTAAGCAGCTTGGTATGATTCCAGCAAATGGAGTCAGCATGAGTGGTCAGCAGATTTCGAGTCTCTCGGACGATGAACTGGATGCTAAAGTGAATGATACCTACGTGTATGCGAGAGTATCACCAGAGCATAAACTGCGTATCGTCAAAGCTTTGCAGCGCAAAGGACATGTCGTCGCTATGACGGGGGATGGCGTGAACGATGCGCCAGCGATCAAAGCTGCGGATATCGGTATCGCGATGGGGATTACAGGGACGGACGTATCCAAGGAAGCTTCCTCTTTAATTCTAAGCGATGATAACTTCTCCACGATCGTTGCGGCGATTGAAGAAGGACGCGGTATTTATGAAAATATTCGTAAATTCATCCGGTATCTGCTTGCCTCTAATGTGGGCGAAATTATGACGATGTTCATTGCGATGATGGCCGGTCTGCCTTTGCCGCTTGTACCGATTCAAATTCTATGGGTGAATCTTGTCACCGACGGTCTTCCCGCTATGGCGCTAGGTGTGGATCAAGCGGAGAAGGATCTGATGCAGCACAAACCGCGCTCGTCGAAAGAAAATATTTTCGCAAGACGATTAGGTTGGAAAATCATTTCTAGAGGTATTCTGATCGGCGTTTGCACCTTGGGTGCTTTCTGGCTCGTATTACGAGTTAACCCATCTGATGCCGATACCTTACTGAAAGCGCAAAGCGTCGCATTTGCCACTTTGGTCATGGCTCAACTCATTCACGTGTTTGATTGCCGGAGTTCACGCTCTATTTTCCACCGGAATCCTTTTCAAAATCGGTACCTTGTTCTCGCTGTGCTTTCCTCGCTCATCTTGATGCTGGCTGTTATGTATGTGGAAGCTCTTCAACCTATCTTCAAAACCGTTCCGCTTGGTTGGAAGGATTGGATTTTGGTCCTGGTCGCCGCTGGCATTCCGACCTTCTTAATGGGACTGGGCAGTGTGTTATCGCCAAAACGCAACAAAAATGCACCGCGTTCTGTTTCGTACAATTCTTCCAAACCGAGCTTTAGATGAATATGAATTGACTATGAAGTGCAAGAAAGCTGCCGTGAGGCGGCTTTTTGCTGTGCGCCCCCTCCGGAAGCATTGTAATTCCCTCCTCGAATTAGGTTTTCTTCGTTTTTTTCTTTTCGTAGAACTGCGCCGCTTTATGACGATTGCCGCATTGTTCCATGCTGCACCAGCGCCTTCGCCCGCTTTTGGAGACATCAACGAAATGAAGGATGCAATCCTTATGCTCGCATTTTCGGATTCTGTCCGGCGAGATGTTGCTTAACATATCGAATGCTGAATGGATAATTGTATAAGCAATTTGATCCAAAGGGGTTTTACCTTCGTACATCAATACAAGCTTAGCGCCCTTGAAGCTCGTTGTCAGTTTAATATCCAGGGCTTCCGTGCATTTCTTTATCTCATCATATATGGAAGCTGAGAGGGTCCCCTGGCGCTTTAAATCGTTTAGGACATGCGTGAAAATCTCTCGTAAAATGACAAGCCGGCTTCGTATTCGGACATCATTTGCTGGGTCTGAGGGAGAATGCATGCCAGGTAGCAACAAGCCATTCTCCTCAAGCCATGACATTGTAATTACAGGGTCAGCCAGAAGATCGGTCGGTTGTTTATTGTGTATGACCACTGTGTTCAGTAAGTTGATCCAAGTGGCTCCGCCTAAGACAAATAACGATGTATCCATACAAATTCAGCTCCAAATTGAGAGTAAGTCTGGCTATAGAGAGAGAGTTTCTTTTGAAGCTAGAATAGCTAAATTCAGTTTATTATCAGCGTTTGCTGCCTGCAAGCGGACAAGTATGTTAGGAGTTTCTGTATAGAGAGGCGGGTGATGGATAGCTGTGTAATGGATAGGCACTAATGTGGATGCGCCAAGAACTGTTGCCGCTGATACCGCTTGCTCGGGAGATAGGGTAATCGGTTGCCCGCTAGGTGTCATTCCTGGAAGCTCCAACACAGCTGCATTCACGGGAAGACAAGCCGCATCGAAGGGGCCGTAAGTTTTCGCTATTTTCCACCAATAACCGTGCCATAAAGTATCCCCGCAGTGAATGAGTTTTTTTTCGCTGCTTTCTACAATCCAGGCGACTTGTGGATCTCCAATGCCGTCAACCGAATAGGTTGCAATTATTGTAAGATCACCGATCGAGAACGATTCGCCTAAAGCTGCTTCATGTATGTTGTTTAGAGAGGTTTCTCTCGCAAGCTTTGCTGATTCTTTAGGGAAGTAGACGGGAATATCGTCGCCGTAGAAAGCGGATATGGCCTCAGGGTCGAAATGGTCACCGTGATGGTGCGTGATCAAGACGGCATCGACAGGACCGAATTCATGAAGTGGATAGAAAGTTTCATGTGGCAGGTTGAATTTACTTGGAAAATGGAAAAGAGGGTCGATCACCACATTTGTTGTTTCTCCTTGCACACGTATGCCGGCCCATGGAAGCTTCTGAATTATCATGAATGATCATTCCTCTCGGTTTGTAGGGGCATCCCCTTCTATATAACCTTTAAAAAGCGTTTATCAGGTTATAATTTATATTATAGAGCTGATTTTATAACCTGTAAATATAATTTTGAAGGGTTATAGTGAAGGAATTAAAATATTTAGGTATGAAGTAATAATCGATGTCGTTCCTCGATTAAACTTATTCTTATATTAGGAATCTATTGGTGCTCTCCCCTTGGCTCATGAAATGGTGAATAAGCGAGAGAATCGCTCTGAATAGGGGAAAGGACTATGCATTTGGACGGTTTTACGCTATGATAATGGCTAAACCGCATACTGGGAGTGCTATATACAATGAATTTTACAAAAATGCATGGTCTAGGCAACGACTTTATCGTAGTAGCTGGTGAGAAAGAAATTCCTGCTGATGCAGATCAGCGTGCGATCCAGCTGTGCAATCGTTTCTTTAGTATTGGTGCCGACGGCATCGTCTATATTCTTCCTTCTGACAATGCTGATTTCAAAATGCGCATTATCAACTCCGACGGATCTGAAGCCGAGCAATGCGGCAATGCCATCCGCTGCGTTTCTAAATATGTATACGATCATAAGCTAATTGATAAAACGGAGATTACCGTTGAAACACTTGGCGCAGGTGTACAAAAGGTGCAATTAAACGTACAAGATGGCAAAGTTCGGACTGTTCGCGTAGATATGGGTCAACCGATCCTGAACGGACTTCAAGTTCCAACTACGGTCGATGAAGCTAAAGTTATTGATTACCCGATTGAAGTTGACGGGAAAGAGTTTCGTTTTACAGCTGTTTCGATGGGGAACCCGCACTGTGTCATTTATGTCGAGGATGCTGTGAATTTCGATCTTGCTGCATGGGGGCCGAAGCTAGAAGTGCACCCGATGTTCCCGCGTAAAATAAATGTCGAATTCGTTACGGTAAAAAATCGCGCTTATACGGATATGCGTGTTTGGGAAAGAGGAGCAGGTCCTACACTTGCTTGCGGAACTGGCGCTTGTGCAACGCTTGTATCCTCCGTATTAAACGGTTTAACGGACCGTGAAGCAACAGTATCGCTCAAAGGCGGAGAGTTGTTTATCGAATGGAATGAAGAAGACAACCATGTTTATATGACCGGACCTGCGGAAGAAGTGTTCACGGGCAAGGTTTAAGTCAATCACATTTTTTGGTAGGTGGGGAATTTATCATGAAATTGGATCTTCGTACGGCGCTGCAGCGTGACATTTTGGTCGGTGACGGCGCTATGGGGACTTATTTATATCAGATGGGATTTCCTGTCGGCATTTCTTATGAAGAATTGAATTTACTTAGACCGGAAACGGTTGCTGACGTGCACCGCCGTTATTTTGAGGCAGGTGCGCGTCTTATTGAAACGAATACATTCTCGGCTAATCGCGAAAAATTATCCAAGTACGGGCTTGAAGGCGACGTTGAAGCGATTAACCGCGCAGGTGTTGAGCTAGCCAGAAAAGCGGTTGGCGACGAAGCGTATGTCGTTGGGGCTATCGGATCTATTCGTGCGGGAAAGCGCAAAAACGTTCGTACGGCGGATGTTGAGGAATCACTTCGCGAGCAGATTGGCATCTTGCTGGATTCTCCTGTGGACGGGCTCTTGCTTGAGACCTTCTATGATTTGGAAGAGCTGCAGCTCGCGCTGCGTATCATTCGCAGCATGAGTGAGCTGCCTGTCATTTGTCAGTTCGCTAATGAAGGCACTGGCAGCACCCAGGACGGCGTTCTGCTGCAAGAAGCGTTCCACAGGTTGCGCGACGACGGGGCTGACGTCATCGGCTTCAACTGCCGCGTCGGCCCGAACGGGATTCTCCGTTCGATGGAGAAGCTGACTCCGATCGCCGGCATCCCGTTCTCTGCGTTCCCGAACGCGGGGCTGCCTGACTACGTCGACGGGCACTACACCTATGCGGCGACGCCTCAGTACTTCGCCGATTGCGCGCTGCGCTTCGCCGATCTCGGCGCACGCATCATCGGCGGCTGCTGCGGCACCACGCCGGAGCATATCGCCGCCGTCGCCCAGGCGCTGCAAGGCTACGTCCCGGCTGCGCCTGGTACGATGGCCTCCGCGCGAGCCGTGCGCGTGAGCGAGCCCGCCCCGGCGAAGCCTGCGCCGCCGGCCGGCAAACCTTCGCTGCTCGAAATCGTGAAGCAGCGCAAAACCGTCATTGTCGAGCTGGATCCCCCGCGGGATCTCGACATCGAGAAATTTATGCAGGGGTCGAAAGCCCTGCAGGATGCGCATGTCGACGCCATTACGATGGCCGACAATTCACTGGCCGTGACGCGCATGAGCAACCTGGCACTCGGCTACCTCGTGCAGGAACGCTTAAGCGCGCGTCCGCTGATCCATATCGCGTGCCGCGACCGCAACATGATTGGGACGCAGTCCCATCTGATGGGTCTTCACGCGCTGGGCATCGACCACGTGCTGGCCGTGACCGGCGATCCCGCCAAATTCGGCGATCTCCCCGGGTCCAGCTCTGTTTACGATTTGACCTCATTCGAGATTATTCGGATGATTAAGCAGCTTAACGAAGGCATTGCCTTCTCAGGTAAGCCGCTTAAGCAGAAGGCCAATTTCGTTGTAGGGGCTGCTTTTAATCCGAATGTGAAACATTTGGACAAAGCGGTTCAGCGCTTGGAACGCAAGATTGAAGCTGGCGCCGATTACATCATGACGCAGCCCGTCTACGACGCCAAGCTGATTGAACAAATTTATGAAGCGACGAAACATTTAAATATACCGATTTTCATAGGTATTGCTCCGCTAGCTAGCGGAGGGAACGCAGAATATCTGCACAATGAAGTTCCAGGTATTCGGTTGTCCGATGAAGTGAGGGAACGCATGAATGGACTTAAGGGTCCAGAAGGCCGGGAAATGGGCGTTGAGATTGCCAAAGAGCTTCTGGATGCAGCCATGCCTTTCTTTAATGGCATCTATCTGATGACCCCTTTTCTGGCTTATGAGATGTGCGTAGACCTGACGAAATATGTATGGGAAAAGTCGAATCGGCATGATTTCCACTTGTACCCACTTTCAAAATGAATTAAAATAGGGTAATGGATGTGATTAGGATGATTTGCAGTATGACCGGATTCGGACAAGCGAATCGTTCTTTTGCGGGATACAACGTGTTTATCGATGTGAAATCGGTCAATCATAGGTATAGTGAAGTGTCGATTCGATTGCCGAAGGAATGGGCGGCTTTTGAAGACGCTTTGAAGAAAACGGTGCTGCAAGCTGTGAAGAGAGGACGGGTAGACGTCTTCGTCACGGCGGAACGTGAAACGGCTGCTCCGAAGAGCGTAACGGTTAACTTTGCTTTAGCGGATGCTTATTTGCAGGCCGCGGAGCAGTTGAAGGAGCGCTATGGGTATGCCGAGCAGGTCGAGCTCAAAGATTTATTGAAACTTCCGGATCTCATTCAGATGAGGGAGTCGCGTCAGGAACCTGATGAAGAGATTGAACAGGAACTATGCGCCTGCTTGCAGGAGGCCGTTGCCAGATTATCCGACATGCGGCTGCGGGAAGGAGCGTTTCTGGAGCAAGATATTCGTGAGCGCTTGGCGGAACTGAAGCGAATCCATGTCGAATTGGTAGCTTTAGCACCTCAGGTGGTTCAAGACTATGCGGCTAAGATGACGAACAGAATTCAGTCACTTCTTCAGGAGCAAACCCCTGTGGATGAGCAGCGCCTAGCGACAGAAATTGCGATATTCGCAGATCGTTCGAATGTGGATGAGGAATTAACTCGACTGAAAAGTCATTTTGAGCAATGTGATCAATTGCTTACAGAGAAAGAGCCTGTTGGACGAAAGTTGGATTTCTTAATTCAAGAAATGAATCGAGAAGTGAACACGATCGGATCCAAGTCCAATCACTCGGAGCCTACGGCTAGAGTGATTACGATGAAAGCAGAGCTTGAGAAGATGCGCGAACAAATACAGAATATCGAGTGAAGCGGCATGGAGCTTCGCGAGGAGGAAGTCGTAATGGCTATCAAATTAATTAATATCGGGTTCGGCAACATCGTATCGGCGAACCGCATTATCTCGATCGTAAGTCCGGAATCGGCTCCGATCAAGAGGATCATTCAAGAAGCGCGTGATCGTCACATGCTGATTGACGCTACATATGGTAGAAGAACCCGTGCCGTTATTATCACTGACAGCGACCATGTGATATTGTCGGCAGTACAACCAGAGACGGTAGCGCATAGACTTTCCAACAAGGACGATGATCATGACGAGTAATACGAATACCCTTGAGCGTGAGAGAGGCATTCTGATTGTTTTATCGGGTCCTTCCGGTGTCGGCAAGGGGACCGTTTGCGCCGCGCTGCGCAACTGTTCACCGGATATCGTGTACTCGGTATCAGCGACAACCCGTTCTCCTAGACAAGGGGAAGTGGACGGAGTGAACTATTTCTTCAAAACTCGGGAACAATTTCAACAGATGATCGAAACGGATGAAGTGCTGGAATGGGCCGAATATGTAGGTAACTTCTACGGCACTCCGAGACGTTTTGTTGAGGAAACGCTGCGCTCCGGTCAGGATGTCATCTTGGAAATCGAAGTGCAGGGTGCTCTGCAAGTCAAACAAAAGTTTTCCGAAGGTGTTTTCATTTTCTTGCTGCCGCCTTCTCTAGATGAGCTTGAGAATCGCATTGTAACGCGTGGTACGGAAACGGATGAAGTCATTCGCAGCCGCATGTCGGTAGCTATAGACGAAATTCGCTTGATGGAGCACTATGACTATGCGATTGTAAATGACCATGTAGAAACGGCTTGTTCCAAAATACAAGCGATTCTCTTAGCAGAACATTGCAAAAAAGATCGGATGTATCCCAAAATCGTACAATGGATGGATGAGGTGAATTGAATGCTATACCCTTCAATTGATAAACTGCTTGATATCGTGGATAGCAAGTATTCACTAGTTGTAGCTGCTTCCAAAAGAGCAAGATCTTTGCGTGACGGCGCTAAATCAAATTTGAAAGGCCAAAAGGCACACAAACATGTTGGTCTTGCGTTAGAAGAACTTTACGGCAACTATATCGGTTACGAGAAAATTGAGACGACAGAGACAGAGAAATACCAGAAATAAATTGGTTTACCCAACAACCCTAGTGGTTGTTATTTTTTTCTCAAATTGTACGTAGAAAGGGGATACCCATGAGTGTACTGCATGGCAAAACGATTGTACTCGGCGTGTGCGGAGGCATTGCCGCTTATAAAGCTGCTGCGTTAACGAGTAAATTGACACAAGCTGGTGCAATTGTACGTGTAATTATGACCAAATCAGCTGTTGAATTCGTAGCGCCATTAACGTTTCAAACGCTGTCTCGTCATCATGTTTTCGTGGATACCTTTGACGAGAAAGATCCTTCGGTTGTGTCCCATATCAACTTAGCGGACAGCGCTGACCTCGTGCTTGTTGCGCCTGCGACGGCGAATATGATTGGCAAGCTGGCGCTTGGTCTTGGCGATGATATGCTAAGCACTACGCTGCTTGCAACCATGGCGCCGATCTGGGTAGCACCTGCGATGAACGTGCATATGTATGCGAATCCGGCGGTACAGCATAACATGCAGACGCTTTTGAGCCGTGGCGTGCGTTTTATCGAACCGGGAGAAGGGCAGTTAGCCTGCGGTTACGTTGGGAAAGGACGGCTTGCTGAACCTGAGGAGATTCTTGCTGCGATTGAGCGGCACTTTAAGGGCGAGGTTAGACGCTTAGAAGGACAACATGTCCTTGTGACTGCCGGAGGCACCGTTGAACGCATTGATCCGGTACGTTACATTACGAATGACTCTTCCGGCAAAATGGGCTACGCGATCGCTGAAGAAGCGGCACGTATGGGAGCCAAGGTGTCATTGATATCAGGGCCATCCGCGTTATGCGCGCCTGAGGGCGTCCAGCTTATTAAAGTTCAGTCAGCTTTGGATATGAGAGATGCCGTGCTAGCGCGTTTAGATGAAAGTAATCTCATTGTCAAGGCCGCTGCGGTTGCCGATTATCGCCCAGCGGTTGTTTCCGAACAAAAGATCAAAAAGAAGTCGGACTCGCTAACGCTGGAGCTGATTAAAAATCCGGATATTTTACAGGAAATCGGTGTGCTCAAAAAGCATCAGTTCGTCATCGGATTTGCTGCGGAGACGGAGCGTTTGGATGAGCATGCGATGGACAAGCTGAACCGCAAAAACTGTGATCTCATCGTTGGTAATGATGTGTCACAGGAAGGTGCGGGCTTTAGCGGAGATACGAATGTGGTGCGGTTTTATGATCGTAATGGGCTCGTAGAGGCCCTGCCTATACAGAGTAAGAAAGATGTGGCACGTAGACTGCTTGAGCTTGCAGCGGATCGTATGCATACCGCAGCGGGGGAATCCTGATGTACGCCAAAGTCATTGTCGATGTCCCAGCGAAACAAACAAATCGGGCATTCGACTATGAAGTACCCGCATCCTTAAGCAAATGGGTCGAAGTGGGCAGTCGCGTTGGCGTACCTTTCGGCCCTCGGGTGCTGCAAGGCTTTGTTGTCGAACTCCACGAGGAAACGCAGGTGGATTCGGCTCGGATCAAGCCGATCCAGAACGTCCTAGACTTGGTTCCTCCACTTACGGAGGAACTTGTGAGTCTGGGGAGATGGGTCAGCCGCATGTACTTGTGCCACGAAGTTACGGCGCTCCAGGCGATGCTGCCCGCTGCGCTTAAAGCGAAATATGAACGAGCGATTGGGGTCGGCGAGGAGTCTGGTGAGCATTCGCTGCTGGACATGTCTGATCTGCAAGAGATTGTTAGCTTCGTGAAGTCCAAAGGTTCCGTCTCGATGGATGCTTTGATGGAGCGTTTTGCAAGTGACGGCGCCCTCATTAAACAACTGCTGAGCGCAGGTATCCTAACGGAAGTACAAGTGGTCAAAGACCGCATGAACACCAAGAAGGCGTTGACCGTTTTCCCTCCAGCCGGAGGGAGCGGACTGGAAGAGGCTTTGGCCGAACTTCCAGCCAGGGCTAATAAACAGCAGGATGTGCTGCGCTATTTAATGGAGCATCCGCACGCGATTCGGCTTACGGAGCTGATGGAAACGGTGGAGGTCGGCGCTAGTACGGTCAAAAGCTTGGCGGACCGCGGGTGGATTGAGCTGCGCGAGGTCGAAGTGATGCGCGACCCCTATGCGGGTCGTGCTTTCACGCGGACGAAGCCGCTTCCCTTAACGGAAGAACAGAGCCGTGTCTTCGCGGAAATTCGGGATGCTGTAGCGGAGGAACGGAATGAGGTATTTCTGCTGCATGGGGTAACGGGTAGCGGTAAAACCGAAGTGTATTTACAATCCATTCAGCAGTGCTTGGATATGGATAAAGAAGCGATTGTACTTGTTCCCGAAATTTCGCTGACACCACAGATGGTAGAACGATTTAAAGGGAGGTTCGGCGATTTGGTCGCCGTCCTGCACAGTCGGTTATCGAATGGCGAACGGTACGACGAATGGCGCAAAATTATGCGCAAGCAAGTGAAGGTTGTGATCGGCGCTCGTTCGGCGATTTTTGCTCCTTTTACGAGAATTGGCCTTATTATTATTGATGAAGAGCACGAATCTTCCTATAAGCAGGAGGAGAGCCCCAAATATCACACCCGTGATGTGGCGGTTCAAAGAGCAAAGCAGCAAAACGCTGTCGTTGTACTTGGTTCCGCAACTCCCTCTCTGGAAAGTATCGAGAAGACAAGGCGACGCCGTGACAGGGAGAAACCTCCTTTTCGGTTGCTGACGATGCGGGAACGCGTGGCCAGTAGGCCGATGCCCCCAGTTGCTATTGTCGATATGCGTGAGGAGCTGAAAAACGGCAATCGTTCTATGTTTAGCCGTTCCTTGTATAAAGCGATCGAAGATCGGTTACAAAAGAAAGAACAGATTGTTTTACTGCTGAATCGGCGTGGGTATGCAACGTTCGTGATGTGCCGTACATGCGGCTTCGTCTCGCAATGTCCGCATTGTGATATTTCACTTACCTATCATCAAAGCTCGCGCATGCTGCGCTGTCATTATTGCGGCTATGCGGAGCGCGAGGTTACGCAGTGTCCTAGCTGTCAGTCGGAGCATATTCGTCATTTTGGAACAGGAACACAGCGTGTGGAAGAGGAGCTTAGTAAGATTTTTCCCGGGATTCGGGTCATCCGCATGGATGTCGATACCACGACGGAGAAAGGCTCGCATGAAAAATGGCTGACGATGTTTCGCGAGAAGCAGGCGGATGTGCTGCTTGGCACGCAGATGGTAGCCAAAGGGCTGGATTTTCCCGACGTGACCCTAGTGGGGGTTATCGCAGCGGATACGGTGCTTAATCTGCCGGATTTCCGTTCAGCGGAGCGGACTTTTCAGTTGTTAACACAGGTTGCTGGCCGGGCGGGTCGTCATGAAAAGCAAGGGGAAGTGTTCGTCCAGACCTACACACCTGAACATTATAGTGTGCAGTATGCAAGCCAGCACGATTATATCGCTTTTGCGAACCACGAACTTGATATACGCGCAAATTTAGGCTATCCGCCTTATCAGCGGTTGATTCTGGTCACCTTCTCGCATGAGCAGGTCCCACTTCTGGTGCGTTCTGCGGAGGCTTTTGTAACGAGATTGAAAGAGATTGCTTTTACGTATCAGGCTCAGCAGGTGGATCTGTTTACGAACACGTTGTCCACGGATCAATCTTTTCAAATGGACGTGTTAGGACCTGTTGCATCGCCGATTTCACGAATCAAAGATAGATATCGATTCCAATGCGTGGTAAAATATCGTGGGGAAGATCAGGCTGCAGAGATCGTGGCTAAAGCAGTGGCTTGGTTTGAAGAGCGCTCAGCGAAAGAAAAGCTGCTGATTAGCGTGGATGTAGACCCGCAATATTTGATGTAATGAACCCCAAATAGAGAAGACTTCAAAGGTAGGTGCACATTATGGCTATTCGTATTATTGTTAAAGATCCAGATCCGGTGCTGCGTGAGAAAGCCATCACGGTTACGAAATTTAATTCCAATCTGCATAAACTGCTCGATGATATGGCAGATACGATGTATGAAGCGGAGGGCGTGGGTCTTGCTGCCCCGCAAATCGGTATTCTTAAACGTGTTATTGTTATGGATTGCGGAGAAGAACACGGTGGATTAATTGAAATGGTAAATCCTGAGGTTGTCACTTCCAGTGGTGAACAACTGGGGCCGGAAGGCTGCTTAAGCATTCCCGGACTTCGCGGCGATGTGCTTCGACCGCTCCATGTTACGGCCAAAGGTCAAGATCGTGATGGAAATCCGATTGAAGTGACGGGTACGGATTTGCTGGCTCGCTGCATTTTCCATGAAATTGATCACTTGAACGGTGTTCTCTTTACGGATCTTGCGACCAAAACGTATACGGCTGAAGAAGAGGAAGATTCCGAGTGAACATTATTTTCATGGGCACGCCGGATTTTGCAGTACCCTCCTTGCGTCTGCTCTTGGAGGAAGGCTATAACGTAACGACAGTTGTCACGCAACCGGATCGGCCGAAAGGGCGCAAGCGCGTTCTGACGCCGCCTCCGGTGAAGGTGGAAGCAGAAAAGCACGGGATTCCGGTGCTTCAGCCGGAGAAATTGCGTCAAGCGGATTCGGTTGAGCTTTTGAGACAATTGAAACCGGATTTGATTGTGACAGCCGCTTACGGACAGATTTTGCCCAAAGCTGTTTTGGATCTGCCCCAGTATGGGTGTATTAACATCCATGCTTCGCTGCTGCCCAAATATCGAGGCGGGGCGCCGATTCATCATGCTGTGATTCGCGGTGAAGCCGTAACTGGCGTTACGATTATGTACATGGCCGTAGGTCTTGATACCGGCGATATGATTTCAAAGGTGGAGCTTCCGATCGAAGATACGGATACGACGGGCTCATTATTTGAAAAGCTAAGTATAGCCGGTGCTGATCTACTTAAGCGTACATTGCCGGATTTACTGGCAGGACGTATTCAGGCTGTTACACAAAATGAGGCAGAAGCCATTTATTCTCCGAATATCCGCAGGGAGGACGAGTTGATCGATTGGTCACGTTCTGCTGTCGAGCTTTGGAATCAAGTACGCGGTTTAAACCCGTTCCCCGGCGCCTATACGCTCTGGAATGGGGAAGTTATGAAAGTGTGGGCTAGCGCCAATCCGAAAAGTTTTTCGGATCCAAGAAGCCGAAACTTCTCCGAAATCAGCGGTGACGCACCTGTTCCGGGAACTGTACTCGGCAGTAGTGAGCAGGGCATTGAAGTGATGACAGGTGAAGGTACGCTGTGGTTGACCGAGATCCAACCTTCGGGCAAAAAGGCGATGCCCGTGTCAGAGTTCGTAAGAGGGGTGCAAATCCCAGCGGGTACGGTATTCGGACAGAGTAACTAAAAAATGAGGTATTCGATTTGTCAACGCAAAAACCAACTCGTCCGCAAAACGGACTTATGAAACCGCAGGGGGCCGGCAAGCCCTCTGCTCCAAAATCATCCTCAGGCGCTGCGAAGAGCAGCGCTGTTAAGCATTCTGCCCGTGATGCGGCGCTCGATGTGTTGATTCGGGTTGAAGAAAATCAATCGTACAGCAATTTGCTGCTAAACCAGATATTGCAAAAGCATGCTCTGGAGCGGGCGGATGCGGGACTGGCGACGGAGCTTGTTTATGGGACCATCGGACGGAAAAATACGATCGATTTCTTCTTGGAGCGTTTCGTTAGCAAAGGGCTCGCGAAGCTCGAACCCTGGGTGAGATGCTTGCTGCGGCTGAGCTTCTACCAGCTGCATTATTTGGACCGCATTCCCGACCATGCGGTCGTGAGCGAAGCGGTCAATATCGCGAAGCGCCGAGGCCATCAAGGCATCTCGGGCATGGTCAACGGCGTGCTGCGCGCAGTCATCCGCAGCAAAGAGGAGCTCACGCTGCCGGCTGCGCTCGGCGACGTGAAGCGCATCGCGCTGAGCCATTCCCATCCGGAATGGCTCGTGCGCCGGTGGATTCGTCAGCTGGGTGCCGAGCTGACGGAACAGATCTGTGCGGCGAACAATGAGCCGCCGCACGTCAGCATTCGCGCGAACGCGAGGCGCCGCAGTCGCTTGGAGCTGCTGGAGCAGCTCCAAGGCAGCGGCCTCAGCGCGGAAGCGTCAGAGCTGGCCCCGGCCGGCATCCTTGTGCAGGGAGCCGGGAACATGGCGTTAGTCCCCGGCTTCCAGCAGGGGGACTTCTCGATTCAAGACGAGAGCTCGATGCTCGTCGCCGAAGCTCTGGATCCGCGTCCAGGCATGACGGTGCTGGACTGCTGCGCCGCCCCTGGCGGCAAGACCGCGCACATCGCCGAGAAGATGGACGATGTGGGCAAGATCTGGGCTTGTGATCTGCACGAGCACAAGCAGAAGCTGATCGCAGATCAAGCGGAGCGTCTGGGACTGTCGTCCATTCAGACGCTGGTGATGGATGCTGCGAAGCTGGACGAACATTTTGCGGCGGAGTCATTTGACCGCATCCTGCTCGATGCGCCTTGCTCGGGCCTTGGGGTCATTCGCCGCAAGCCCGACCTCAAGTGGGCGAAGCAGGAGGCGGAGATTGACGCGATTAGCGAGCTGCAGCGTGCTATTCTGAGCAAAGTGCATAGGCTGCTCAAGCCGGGCGGCGTGCTGGTCTACAGCACGTGCACGATTGAGCACGCGGAGAACGCGGGCATGGTTGAGCGCTTCCTCGCTGAGCATAGCGAGTTTGAGCTAGCGCCACTGCCGGCGGATGTGTTCGCAAGCATTGACCCTGCCGCAGCCGCAGCTGGTATGGTGCAAATCCTGCCGCAGCAGTTCCATTCCGACGGTTTCTTCATTGCACGGCTGCGCAAACGTGCATAGCGTGTTGGCCGCAGACTGCGCATCGGTTTTTCTTAATTTAACTGTATTTACTACAGTAAAATTAAGAAAAACGGGGCATCGAAGGGGACAAACTGCATGTTGTACAGCAAAAATGACCTAATCGGGGAAATTAAGCTGATTTCGTCTAAATCAACTGCACTTTTTACAGTTAATTGCCTAAAAATAGGCGTTGGCGTTCGATTTAACTGCACTTTATGCAGCTAATGTTCGGGTGGTCGAGTTCAATGGTTTGATAGAGAGCGTAAATGGCTTCACGGTGGTGGTTTCTCTTGAACTTTCGGTCGAAGTCGATTTGCATAGGCGGTACACGTCAATTAAGTAAATTCTGATCCCATATGGCCTCTCTATAAGGGTACTCGGTCAGGTAAAATGCCTATCGTTCGCAGCGGCTAGCCACGGGGACGTGTGTTCGTTCTCGCTTTGTGATAAAATAACATACGATTAGCAAAAAATCAGGACAAATAACAACAGGTTGTGATAAATGTGGGAAATAAGCCTTATGAGAAAGATAAACCGTTTGTATATGATTTGAATTGGGACGAATGGCAAAGCTGGGTGAAAGAGAACGGCGAGTCCTCTTTTCGTGCCGGGCAAATTTTCGATTGGCTTTATATTAAGCGGGTATTCAGCTTCGATGAGATGTCGAACTTGCCGAAGTCGCTGCGTGACAAACTGAAAGATCAGTTTGAGTTCGTTACGCTTTCCGAAATTGCCAAGTATCAGTCGCAGGACGGTACAGTCAAATTTTTGTTTGAATTGGAAGACAAGAACGCCATTGAAACAGTTGTCATGAAGCACAACTACGGTAACAGTATTTGCGTAACAACGCAGGTAGGGTGTCGTGTAGGTTGTACGTTTTGTGCATCGACGTTGGGCGGTTTGAAGCGGGATTTGAGACCAGGTGAGATTGTAGCTCAAGTCGTTAAGGCGCAGAAATTGCTGGATGAGACGCAGGAACGAATTTCTTCCATCGTGATCATGGGGATCGGCGAGCCGTTTGAAAACTATGAAGCGACTATGAATTTCCTGCGCGTCATGATTCATCCGAAGGGATTGAACATCGGACAGCGCCATATCACGGTTTCGACGAGTGGTATTGTGCCGAACATTTATAAGTTTGCGGATGAGAATTTGCAAGTGAATTTGGCGATTTCAATTCATGCGCCGAATGATACGCTCAGATCCAAGCTAATGCCGGTCAATCGTAGATTCCCATTCGTAGATTTAATTGAAGCTTGCAAGTATTACATTGCCAAAACCGGCAGACGCATTACGTTTGAATATGCCCTTATGGGGGAAGTGAATGACCAGCCTGAACATGCTGAGGAACTAGCGCAAGTGCTGAAGGATATGCCGCTTAGCCACGTGAACCTGATTCCTGTGAATTTCGTGGCCGAACGGGATTTCAAACGTACGCCTAGGGATGATATTTTCACCTTCCAACGTATTCTTGAGAAGGGCAAAATTAATGCCACCATACGTCGTGAACAAGGTAGTGACATTGCTGCTGCCTGCGGACAACTGCGCGCGAAGCATATGGAGAACAAGTAATGAGGTGAAATCCGGATGAAGATGGTAAGCCGTACCGATATTGGCAAAGTCCGTTTAGTGAATGAGGACCGAGCTGCCATCCATCATGATCTCAATGGCTTATCTTTGGCTATTGTGGCTGATGGCATGGGAGGACATCAAGCTGGTGATATTGCCAGCCAAATGGCCATCGAAATGATTGCAGACGAGCTGCAATCGATCCATTGGGGAATGTCTGTTGAAGCTTGTAAGCAAGTGCTGAAGGAAGCCATTGAAAAGGCGAATGAGAAAATTTATGAATTCGCCTCAGGGCAAGAAAGTTATCATGGTATGGGAACGACGGTTGTTGCCATTATTGCTTCGCAAGAGCTTCTAATTATTGGACATATCGGTGACAGTCGCGCTTACAAGATCGCCGGTGAATCGATCACACAACTAACGGAAGATCATTCTTTGGTGTATGAGCTCGTGAAGAACGGGCAGATTACCATCGAAGAGGCCGATCATCACCCTAGACGCAACTGGATTACTCGTGCGCTAGGCACAGAGCCGGGCGTAGAGGTGGATCTCTATGAGTACGCGTGGCGTCCGGGTGATATCGTTCTGATCTGTACGGACGGTTTGAGCGGGTTGGTGGATTCCAGCGCCATTTTAAGAATCGTCAATTCACATGAACGTATGGAAGATGCGGCGGAAAAGTTGATTCAAAGCGCGCTTGATGAAGGTGGAGACGATAACGTAACGGTCGTTTTACTTGCGCACGATCATGATTCGGACGAAAAAAGGGGTGATGGGAATTGATCGGTAGAAAGCTTGGAGGCCGCTATGAAATCTTAGATCGCATTGGCGGAGGCGGCATGGCTTTAGTCTACAAAGGGCATGATCTATTATTAAATCGTAAAGTGGCTGTGAAAGTACTGCGCCAGCAGTATGTGCACGATGAAGAATTCATTCGTCGTTTCCGTAGAGAAGCTCAAGCAGCCGCTTCACTTTCTCATCCTAATGTCGTCAGTATTTATGACGTTGGACAAGAAGAAGACGTGCATTATATTGTGATGGAATACATAGAAGGCACCACTTTGAATGATTTAATCAAAGAGAGAGCACCGCTGCAGGTCGAAGATGCGGTTCACTACGCGAGTCAGATTGCAGATGCCCTCGATCACGCCCATCATAATGAAATCATTCATCGGGATATCAAACCGCACAATATTTTGATCGGCAAAAATGGCCGTGTTAAAGTGACGGATTTCGGTATCGCGCGTGCTGCTACGTCTTCCACTATCACACAAACCGGATCGGTTGTCGGTTCTGTGCACTATTTCTCACCGGAACATGCCAAAGGGACGAATACAGGGGAGAAATCCGATTTGTATTCTCTAGGTATCGTGATGTATCAAATGCTGACAGCCCGGCTGCCTTTTCTCGGTGAGAGCCCGATTTCTGTAGCTTTGAAGCATTTGCAGGAAGATGTGGAAGATCCGCGCAAGGTGAACCCTCTCATTCCGCAAAGCGTGGAAAACATTATTTTGAAAGCTATGCGCAAAAAGCCTGAAGAACGCTACCAGTCTGCGAAGCTAATGATGGCGGATCTCGATACCTGTTTGAATCCAGATCGCCGGAATGAAGCGAAGGTCGTTTTCTGGGATGCGGATGGGATGGACGAAGAGCGTACCTTAGTGATGCCTGCGATTCGCGCAGACCAACTTGGACAGTTCGAGGATGATGATGAGCCTGAAAAACCTGCCTTGCGGGAAGATCCAGCTCCTTCCAAAGGGAAAGGGTGGATTAAGCCGCTCATTTGGATTGTCGTTTTGTTAATGGTTCTCGGCGCTATGTGGTATATGGTCGGGTATGTGAAAGGGATGTTCGCGATTGAAACGGTGGAGGTTCCCAATGTGGCAGGCAAACCGTTGATTCAAGCTCAAGCGGAATTAACGGCAGTTAAACTGGGCTCCACGGTCGAATATGATAAGGACAGCAAGCTGGCTAAAGACATTGTCATTCGCCAAGATCCTACGGGGATGAGAATGAATGTGGGGACCAAAGTGACACTGTATGTTAGTCAGGGTACGCCCAAAATCAAGATGGATAATTATGCAGGGCAACCATATAAGGATGTTAAGCTGAAGCTGCAAGCCCTCGGCATCAAGGATGATCAGATTACGATTACACAAGAGACGACAGATGGTACGCCAGATATCATTTTGAAGCAAGCCCCTCTGGCTGGCGAAGAGTTTGATCTTGACAAAGCGGTCATTGCTTTTACCGTAAGCAAAGCTAAGGAAACGTTCAAAATGCCGGATCTCGTCGGAATGACAGAAGCAGATGCCAAGGCCCAACTCACAAAGCTGAATCTTAAGCTCCCTGTGAATGGCATTACCCGTGAGAAAAGCTACAAAGTGGCCAAAGGGAAGGTTGTCAAACAGTTTCCTTTTGAAAAAAACCAGGATGTATCCGTTGGCTCTGAGATTTCTTTGATCATTAGTGACGGATTGCCGGAAGATGCGGGACAGCTGACGGTAAGTATTGCTGTGAAGCCAACGACGGAGGGCAAAGATTCCGAGTTTAAAATTGTCGTAAGTGATGCCCAGTATGAGAACTTCGAATACAAAACAGAAAAAGTAACGAAGCCTCAGAACATGGATGTCAAAGTCATTGTTTCTCCAGATAAGAAAGCTGTCATCTTGATTAAAGAAGGAGATAACTTGGTCAACTCCATTACTCGCACCTATCAAGACTACTTAGATCAAAAAAATGGAAAGACAGTATCGCCTAGCCCTTCCACGTCACCATCGCCTTCACCTAAACAGCAAAGCAATGGACCGGCTATTCCGGTTGGCGGCACTGGAAATGGGCAAACAGGCGGCGCTGTTGCTAAACCACCTGCTGGAGGCACACCTTAATGCCGCAAGGATATATTGTAAAAGCGCTGAGCGGCTATTACTATGTGCTGCCCGAGGAGTCGGATCTTCGTGAAGCCAAGACGGTTACCTGCCGCGGAAGAGGCGTTTTCAAAAACAGAAACATAACCCCCCTTGTTGGAGATCGCGTTATGTATGCGGAAACGGAGAATGGGGAAGGGACCGTTACAGAAATCCTTCCCCGCACTTCGGAGCTCATCCGACCTCCAATCGCCAATGTAAACGTGGTTGTGCTCGTTTTTTCGGTGACAGAGCCTGTTCTCAATTTACAGTTGTTAGATAAATTTCTGGTCCATATTGAAAATACGGGCATTGATGTTTTGTTATGTTTCACAAAAAGTGATTTATTGACCGAAGATGATGAGTCTTCCGTTCCCAAAGATATGACAGTTGCCGAGCTGGAACGGATTACGAAGCTCTATGAGGGAATTGGTTATACGGTAGTGAAGACGAGTTCTAAGCTGCAAGAAGGCGTGGATGCGATTTTGCATCATTTGGACGGAGCCGTCAGTGTTTTTGCTGGACAATCTGGTGTGGGCAAGTCTTCTCTGCTTAACGCGATGATTAGTGGACTTAATCTAGAGACGAATGCCATTTCTCAGCGATTAGGCAGAGGAAAGCATACAACACGTCATGTTGAGCTGATGCCGCTCACGAATGGTGGCCTTGTAGCCGATACGCCGGGATTCAGCCAGTTAGACTTTATGGAAGTCGAAGCGGAGGGTCTTAGCAGCTGTTTTAAGGAGTTTGCCGCGATAGCGGAGGGCTGCAGGTTTAGAGGCTGTTTGCATCTGCATGAGCCGGATTGCAAGGTTCGTGATGCGGTAGCAGAGGGAACGATTGCAGCTTCTCGTTATGATCATTACTTGTTGTTTTTAACTGAAATCAAGGATCGGAAGAGGAGGTATTAGGACGGATGGTACACGTAGCACCTTCTATTTTATCAGCCAACTTCGCTAAGCTTGGGGAAGAGATTAAGAATGCGGAGCTTGGCGGAGCCGACTGGATCCATGTGGATGTCATGGACGGCCATTTCGTGCCCAATATCACAATTGGTCCACTTGTTGTTGAAGCGATACGCCCAGTGACCAAGCTGCCGCTTGATGTTCATTTGATGATTGAGCAGCCAGATCGCTATATCCCTGATTTTGTCAAAGCGGGTGCCGATTTGATATCCGTCCATGTGGAGGCTTGTACGCATCTGCATCGGACCCTTCATCTTATTAAGCAGAGCGGAGTCAAAGCGGGGGTTGTTCTCAATCCTGCGACCCCTATTTCGCTAATTGAGCATGTACTCGATGAACAATTGGATCTTGTGCTTATTATGACGGTCAATCCTGGATTCGGCGGACAGGCTTTCATTCCTGGCATGCTGAGCAAAATTCGCGCCTTGCGTGAGCAAGCGAATGCTAAGGGATTGAACGGGCTTCATATTGAAGTGGACGGCGGTATTAACGAGGTGACGGCACGCCAGGTGGTGGAAGCTGGAGCCGATGTGTTGGTTGCCGGAAATGCTGTGTTCGGGCAGTCTGATCGTGCGGAGGCTATCAAGCGGATACGCGGGTAGAGGGGGAACGAAGGACGATGAGATTTCTCTGGTTATTGATGTACAGTCTGCTTTGCGCAGTCCTACTGGCGTGTTTTTCAAATATGCACGATGTCACGAAGTATATATTCTCGCTTGGCGCCCTGTATGTAGGGATGCGATTCTTTCGCCGGTTTGAGCAAATTGGGTTTCGTATTTGGTTTATCGTTATTTCTGTTCTCCTCTATTTTATTTTCAGTTTAATTTATGCGCTTTACACGCAGCTGGGTATAACTGCCCCTTAGCCGCATACATATAGTTACAAGAGCGAACTACTCTTGTAGCTTTTTTTGTTTTCTGGAAGCGAATTGATGGGAGAAAGTAAAATAGAAGGTACTTTTTCACGATCGGGGCATATACTGTTGTAACGATGCTAAGGAGCAATCATGCAGCCAGTGAAGCTTACGACATAAGTTTTCTCCGAAAACTCTAAGCCAATGCTCACGAAGTCAGTTCTCTGACGCAAAGGATAAGCTAATGCTTATGAAATCCGTTTTCAGGCGAAAACTTTAAGCTGATGCTTATGTAGTCAGTTTGCTGACAAAACTCTAAGGAGGGGTAGAGAATGAAGTTCTACACAATCAAACTACCAAGATTTTTGGGTGGATTCGTGAAAGCCGTACTTAATACGTTTAGTAAAAACTAGGCTAACACATACTTACTCCATTCCCCAGAAATGCAAAAAAAGCACCGATAAGGTGCTTTTTGTCTTTCACATAGAAAGTGTAAGTATGCGCGGCTGCAAATTAAACGCGAGCCACTTTTCCGGATTTCAACGCACGAGTACTTACGTAAACCCGTTTTGGTTTACCATCGACGAGGATGCGAACCTTTTGAACGTTTACTCCCCAAGTACGCTTGTTTTTATTGTTAGCGTGGGACACGTGATTTCCTGTTTTAGGACTTTTACCTGTAATGAAACATTTGCGGGACATGTTTGACACCTCCTTGGGCAGTATACAAAGCAGCCTGGGTGGCAAGCCTAAGCTTGACATGACAGCTTTCCATAATTTTCGACATTGTTAGGTTTGTTGCGATTCATGATATAACCAGCAAAAACACACTTAAATATAATAGCATAGCAAAAGGAGCCTAGTCAACGAATTACCTGCACTTTTGCCGTTTATTTATTCAGTATGTTATAGTACAATGAAGATTAACCCACATTCCAAGTACATAGTAGTTGACTTATAATGTCGAATTTGCTAAAGCAAAGCAGGATAGGGAATGCTTACAAAGTTAGTCTTGCTAAAGCGAAACTTGAAGGAGTTGTTAGATAATGCCAATTGAACTCACAACTGAGTACGGAAAAGTGTTTATTACCAATGAAGTGATTTCAACACTGGCGGGATCCGCTGCGTTAGATTGTTATGGACTTGTTGGCATGGCAACGAGAAAGCAACTGAAAGACGGGATAGCTGAACTGCTAGGCCGGGACAATTTAAGCCGCGGTGTCGAAGTTCGTCGTGAAAACGGGCGACTCGAAATTGATCTTTATATTATTGTCAGCTATGGAACGAAAATATCCGTAGTCGCAGGTAATGTCCAAACGAAAGTCAAATATATTTTGAACGACGTTGTAGGGCTGCATGTAGACGATGTGAACATTTTTGTTCAAGGCGTTCGTGTAGCCAAGTAAAAGCCCGATAACCAGGAAGGGGAATCACTTTGAGTAAGCGCTTTATTTCAATAAATGGAAATGACTTCACTGCCATGGTCTTGGCGGGTGCGGAAAACCTTCGCAGAAATGTAGATAAGGTTAATGGATTGAACGTTTTTCCTGTACCCGACGGAGATACCGGCACCAACATGAATTTGACACTCACTGCGGGTTGTGAGGAACTTAAAAAGAAGCCATCCTCCCATATTGGGAAAGCAGCTGATGCATTGTCCAAAGGGTTACTGATGGGCGCGAGAGGCAACTCAGGGGTTATTCTGTCACAGCTGTTTCGCGGATTCGCGAAGCATGTGCATGATCTTGAGCATGTAAATGTACAGCAATTCGCGGGCGCTCTGCAGCAAGGTGTAGAGACAGCTTACAAAGCTGTTGTGAAGCCGGTGGAAGGAACGATTTTGACGGTATCGAAAGAAGCCGCTAAGCATGCCACACAGTATCGACGTGGAAGCGATCTGCTTGATCTCATGCAGGAGGTTCTGGGTAAAGCGAAGGAAGCCCTCGC
The DNA here is from genome assembly GCF_025369935.1 of Paenibacillus andongensis. NCBI lineage: Bacteria > Bacillati > Bacillota > Bacilli > Caryophanales > Paenibacillaceae > Paenibacillus > Paenibacillus andongensis. The sequence continues at coordinate 3,449,461 of NZ_CP104467.1, forward strand.
TAGAACGCCTGAGCAGCTTGCTGTGCTCAAACAGGTCGGTGTGGTAGATGCAGGTGGACAAGGGCTTGTATGTGTCTATGAAGGCTTTGTTACGGCGTTAAGCGGCGGTCTGGTTCAAGTGAACGATGACTATGCTTCGATGGATACAACACTTGGTGCGGTTTCACTCGTTCCTGGCATGAACCTAGCGAAGGAAGTGCACGCACATCTTCCCGCACAGGCACATTTGGCCACGGAAGACATCGAATTCGGATACTGCACAGAATTTATGCTGACGATTGCTCCAGGCAAGGTCAAAGGGTTTGTTTTCGATGAAGGCACGTTCCGTGATCAACTGAGCAAGTTGGGGGATTCGCTACTGGTTGTAGCCGATGACGAGTTGGTGAAGGTTCATATTCACGCGGAATACCCGGGGGAAGTGATGAACCAAGCGATGAATTACGGTGCTTTGAGCCGTATCAAAATTGAAAATATGCGCGATCAGCATTCACATATATTGGAAGATATGACCGAAGGGTATGAAACTCCTGTTTCTACCGCGGCCACAGCTGTAACGACAAGCAAGCCGTATGGTTTCGTTGCGGTTGCTCTAGGTGATGGTATTACCGATATTTTGTCTAGTGTAGGCGTTGATGTCGTTCTGTCCGGTGGACAAACGATGAACCCGAGCACCGAGGATATTGTGAATGCGGTTAACAGCATTGAGGCAGACACGATTTATGTGCTGCCCAACAATTCCAACATTATTTTGGCTGCGCAGCAAGCTGCTGGGCTGGTAGACAACAAAACGCTGATTGTGATCCCGTCCAAATCGATTCCGCAGGGTCTTGCAGCCATTCTGGCGTTCCAAGAGAAAGCGGATGCCAAAACAAATACGGAAGCTATGAGTGAATCACTTCGACGTGTAAAATCGGGCCAAGTTACTTACGCTGTGCGCGATACGAACATGGACGGCATTGACATCAAACAGGGCCATTTTATTGGCATTCAAGATGGGCGTATTGTATCTTCACAGCCGAGTCTTCTGGATGCTTGCAAGAAGCTGCTGGAGGAAATGATTGAAGAAAGCAGCGAAATTGTCACTATCCTCACCGGAGAAGATTCGGTCGATGCAGAGACGGAGGAGCTGGAGGCGTTCATTCAATCGGCTTATCCCGAAATAGAAATTGAGCTTCATCCTGGTGGACAGCCTTTGTATGCGTACCTGTTTTCCGTTGAGTAAAAGAATACCATTAGCCGTTGAGTAAATTCGTGAAATGGAGTGAGCCCTGTTGACAAACATTCGTATCGTAACGGACAGCACGGCCGACATACCTTTGGCACTCAGACAAGAACTTAACATCGAGATGGTGCCTCTCAAGATTCATTTTGGAGATGAAGAATATTTAGATACGGTGACGCTGCAGTCTGAGGAATTTTATCCGAAGCTGACCTCGTCACCGCACTTTCCCCGAACGTCGCAGCCGTCTCCTGCGGAGTTTCTGGACTTGTATCAGGGACTGCTGGGAGAGCCCGATACGGAGGTTATCTCGATTCACTTGGCATCCGTGCTGAGCGGAACATACCAGTCAGCGCTGCTGGCTTCCACGATGCTGGAGGACTCGTCAGGCAAGGTTCATGTGTTCGATTCCTGCTCGGCTTCCTATGGGATTGGCGCTCTTGCTGTAGCTGCTGCCCGAGCAGCTAAGGCGGGGCAAAGTGTTGATGAGATTTTGGAACTTGTACGAACGATGAGAGAGAACTTTTACATATACTTCCTCGTAGATACGCTAGAATTTCTGCAAAAAGGTGGAAGAATCGGCAAAGCATCCGCTCTTTTCGGTTCTTTGCTAAACATAAAGCCCATCCTTTCGCTGGATCGAACGGGCGAAGTTGCTGCGATTGATAAGGTTCGCGGTCACAAAAAAGCGGTTGCGCGAATCTTAGAGCTGTTGGCGGCGGATGTACCCGGTAAGACAATCCGCAGTTTACATATTGCTCATGCAAACAATTTGGAAGGTGCAGAACAGCTGCGCGCGGCCATCATGCAGCAATTTGTTGTGGAGCATGTGGACTACATTACATTGGGGCCTGTTATTGGCGCACACGCTGGACCAGGCACCATCGCAGCGTTCGTGAGTACGGTGTAAGAGATGGATTTGAATCAATTCGAAGTACGCGAAGTCCATGGAGTGGGCGCTCAGAAGGCACTTGAGCTCAACTCCATGGGCATTTTTACGGTTATGGATTTACTGGAATATGTGCCGTTCCGGTATGAGGATTACACGGTGCGTGATTTAGCTAGTGTGAAGGACGGCGACCGCGTCACGGTGAAGGGGTATATCATCGGAGAGCCGGTGCTGCAGCGCTACAGCGGCAAGTCCCGACTATCCTGCAAGGTGATGGTCGATGAGTTCCTGCTGACGGCGGTATGGTTCAACCGCCACTTCTTGAAGGACCGCTTGCGGCCGCAGCAGGAGATTATACTCACCGGCAAATGGGATGGCAAGCGCAGGCAAATGAGCGTGTCCGATTCGGAGTTTCCCGGACAAGGCGATTCCAATACCGGCACCATACAGCCGGTCTATTCGGTTGTAGGCTCTGTTACGCAGAAGTGGATGCGTAAGGTTATACAACAGGCGCTGACGCAGTACAGCGCGATGATCAGTGAAGTGCTGCCGGCTGGCATTACCGGCAGGTATGGGTTTATGCCGCGCAGCAAGGCGCTGGCGGTCATCCACACGCCAAGCGGTGTGGAGGAGGGCGCGCAGGCGCGCAGGCGTATGGTCTATGAGGAGCTGTTCCTATTCCAGCTCAAGCTCCAGGCTTACCGCGCCGTGACGCGCAGCCGCGCGGACGGGCTGAAACAGCAGGTGGATTTGCCTGCTGTCCGCGCCTTCGTGCGCGCGCTCCCCTTCCAGCTGACGGAGTCGCAGAAGAAGGTCGTAGGCGAGATTCTGCACGACATGCAGGAGCCATACGCCATGAACCGACTGCTGCAAGGCGATGTCGGTGCGGGGAAGACGATCGTCGCGGCCATAGGCCTCTACGCGACGGTGAAGGCCGGCTACCAAGGCGCGCTGATGGTGCCGACGGAGATTCTGGCTGAGCAGCATATGCGCTCGCTGAGCGGCTTGTTCGAGCCCTACGGGCTGCAGGTTGCGCTGCTGACAGGCAGCTCAACCGACCGGCAGCGGCGGGATCTGCTGGCCTCCTTGCAGATGGGCATGATCGACGTGCTGGTTGGCACGCATGCCCTCATCCAAGAAGATGTCTACTTCCGCCAGCTGGGTCTGGTCGTGACGGACGAGCAGCACCGCTTCGGAGTCAACCAGCGCAGCATTCTGCGGCGAAAGGGCATGAACCCCGACGTGCTGACGATGACGGCGACGCCGATTCCGCGCACGCTGGCGATTACGGCCTTCGGCGACATGGACGTTTCGACGCTGCGTGAGCTGCCGAAGGGGAGGAAGCCGATCAAGACGTACGCGGTTCAGCACGCGATGCTGGAGCGTGTGCTCGGCTTCATCCAGCGCGAAGTCGCCGCAGGGCGGCAGGCCTATATCATTTGTCCGCTTATCGAAGAGTCGGACAAGCTGGACGTGCAGAATGCCATCGACGTCCACATTCAACTGCAGCAGCATTTTCCGCACATGCGGATCGGCCTGCTGCACGGGCGAATGAGCGCGCAGGAGAAGGAAGCGATCATGCGCGCTTTCAAGGAAGGCACCGTGGAGGCGCTTGTATCGACCACGGTGATCGAGGTCGGCGTGGACGTGCCGAACGCCACGCTGATGGTGATCTACGACGCCGACCGCTTCGGCCTGTCGCAGCTGCATCAGCTGCGCGGGCGGGTTGGCCGCGGCGAGCACCAGTCCTTCTGCGTGCTCATCGCCGACCCGAAGACCGAGGTCGGCAAGGAGCGCATGAAGGCGATGACCGAAACGACCGACGGCTTCGAGATTGCCCGGCGCGATCTAGAGCTGCGCGGGCCGGGGGACTTCTTCGGCACGAAGCAGAGCGGGCTGCCGGAGTTCCGGATCGCCGACATGATGGCGGACTTTGAAGTCATGGAGCAGGCACGCGATGATGCGGCTGAGCTTGTCGGTGACTCGTCCTTCTGGACGGGCGCCTCCTTCATGCCGCTGAGGGCCTACTTGCAGCGCTCTCATATTTTTGACAGTGAAGTGCTGGATTAACCAGCTGTATAACAAAACAAAACGCTAGGATGGACTGATGAACAATCAGTCGCTAATCCTAGCGTTTTTTGCTATTTTTATTCTTTGCCTCGCACATTCATCCGATATTCCGTAGGCGGAAAGCCGGTATCTTTGCGGAAGCTTTTCGCGAAATGGTTCGTATCCTCATAACCAGTTTGCTCGGCAATTTCTTTCATACTGAGCGACGTGGTCGTAAGCAGAAATTTGGCCTTGTCGATGCGCTTGCGCTGCATGTATTTGGCTGGCGGCATGCCAAAGTGCTTTTTAAAATATTTGATCAAGTAATTGGGGTGCAGGTGAACGGACTTGGCCATCTGTTCCACCGTGATGCTCTTATGAAGATTCTGCTCAATGAATTGCCGTAATTGGCCGAGCCGGTCCATTTCATCCGTACGCTTTTGCAGCACCTGTACAGGAACCGCTTCCAAATAGCTGGATATGATTTGCAGCAGGATCGCCTTTTCCCGCAAACGTGAAGTTAGCGACGGTTCATGATGCAAGGCGGCAAGCTCCTGAAACCATGCCGTCATCTGCTCGACGCTCTGAATTTGGATGAACAAAGGTATGTCCAGCCATTGAAAGAGATCAAAAGAACCGATATGTGCTGTGAAATGGCACCAATATTTTAAATAAGGACGATCGCTGATCGTGGAGTAAGAATGGAGCACGTGGGCAGGAAGCAGACATAGCTGACCAGGCATAGGATTAAGCTCTTGATGGTCAACCTTAACCCAGCCTTCGCCTTCCAGAATCCAATACAGCTTATTATGCTCTGGTGTAAAATTAAGCTCCTTCCACGAGGTGGCGCACTGCGTAAGATGGGCTTCCAAAATGTGAATCTGTAGGTTCTGCAAAAGGTCCGATAGGAATGTAATTTGCTGCGTATTCATCATCATGTTCACCTGAGAATGTTAATTATATCCTGATTGAGGTTAGTTTCGTACCTGTCTATTATAGCACAGGCTTGGTAGACTAAAGCTGTGAAGTTTTAAGAGGTTGTTAAACACGCATATAATTCGAAAGGTGTGTAGCTGATGACAAGCAATCATCCGATTATTCAAGAACGAACGGAGCGTACGCAGTGGTTTCTGCAGGATCGTTTCGGTATGTTTATTCACTGGGGACTTTACGCCATTCCAGCTAGAGGAGAATGGGTGCGCAGCGTCGAGCGTATTTCGGTAGAGGACTATCAAACGTATTATGATGAATTCGATCCTGTCCGTTATGATCCTAAGGCGTGGGCGCGTGCAGCGAAGCAAGCGGGTATGAAATATGCGGTATTGACAGCAAAGCATCATGACGGGTTTTGTTTATTTGATAGCGCTCTCACTGATTATAAGTCAACGAATACACGGGCCGGGCGAGATTTGGTTCGCGAATTTATTGAAGCGTTTCGGGCGGAAGGCTTAAAGGTGGGGCTCTATTATTCGCTAATCGATTGGCATCATGAGGATTATCCGGCCTATGGGGATCGCATTCATCCAATGCGGGATAATGAGAGCTACGCAAGAAATCCGGAGACGTTCGATCGGTACCTTCAGTATATGCATGGACAAGTAAGAGAACTGCTGACGAACTATGGCAAGTTGGATGTGATGTGGTTTGACTTCTCTTATGATCACATGAAGGGGGAGACGTGGAAAGCAACCGAGCTGATGGCGATGATTCGATCTCTGCAGCCGCATATCATCGTAGACAACCGATTGGACGCAAGCGGTGAAGAAGGCGGAACTATTTTCACTAAAAATCCGCTCAGCTATTCGGGCGACTTTGCTTCACCGGAACAGATCATTCCACCGCAAGGCGTGACGGATGACGAAGGCAATTCGCTTCCATGGGAAGCTTGTATCACGCTGAATAATAACTGGGGGTACGCAGCCCAAGATTTCCAATATAAATCTTCAACTACCCTTATCCGGAAACTGATAGAGTGCGTCAGCAAAAATGGGAATCTGCTCTTGAACGTGGGTCCGAATGCGCTCGGCGAGATTCCGAAAGAGTCGCTGGACATTTTGGCAGAGATCGGCGATTGGGTTCAGAAAAATGGGGAAAGCATTTACGGCTGTGGGCAAGCCTACTTACCGAAACCGGAGTGGGGCAGGTATACGCAAAAGGGCAATCTGCTGTATGCCCACTTGTTTGAGGAAAGCATAGGCCCCATTAACTTGAACGGGTTGGCTGGTAAGGTTAAGAAAGCCAGGCTGCTGTCTAACGGTTCCGAGCTTTTCCTAAGCCGTCCTTGGAATGCCGCCCAGTATCCGGACGATGCGTTCATTAGTTTCGCTAAACCCGAGCACTCCAGCTATCCGCTGCCGGATCAAAGAGCTACGGTTGTGGAGTTGGAGTTACTCTAAACAAGGAAATAAATTAACATTTGACCGTGCCCGCATTCGATTTTAAGATGATAGTAGGAAGCTTACTATTCTTTTGGAAACGAAGGTGTATGGAATTTGACTTATTTCCTCTGTTATTTACTGCTGATGAATATCGTTACGTTCATAGAAATGGGACATGACAAGGGACAAGCCAAAAAAGGTGGGCGTAGAGTGCCTGAAAAACGTCTTTTTATACTGGCTGCTCTCGGTGGCGGGATTGGCGGGTGGCTCGGTATGCGGGTTTGGCGCCATAAGACGAAACATACCTCATTCGTCATTGGCATGCCGCTGCTTGTTGCGTTAAATAGTATATGCGTCATTCTGATAGCGATTTATATGTAGCATAGCTATATAGACAAACAGTCACCGGCAGCGGCGGCTGTTTTCTTTTTTTATACAAAGCCCTGAGTCAAGTTTGCGCGTTTTCATTCATAAGATAGGAGCATGACAGGTATCGGAGGTGCGAACATTGAGTTACCAGCACTATGGCATCGATCCTGCGCTCGTGGAGCGCGTAAAGTTCAAGATGAAAAATCCGGAAATCAAGGAACGCATGAAGATGCTGCTGCAGGGCGTTACGAAGGCTGATTTGCAAAATTATACAAAGGTTACACGCCTAATAGGGCTTGCTGCCGGCATTCTCGGCGAGAAGCTGAGCGGGAGCCAAACGAACCAAATTCTCGAGTTTATCCTAGCCCAAAAGATTGATCCCAACAATGCCTTTCACTTGATTAAACTATGGTCCATGTTTCGATAGACTAAACAAAATGAGCCGCTTACAGGGCTAAAGATGCCCCGTTAAGTAGCTTTTTTTGTTTCCAAAAAAATTCACTTGCATAACGAATACCTGTTCGGTATATAATAAGTAACACGAATATATGTTCGCATATGGTGGTGGAAATATGAAAGTTAGTTCAAGTTCAAGAATTGAGACAGAAGAGGATGTTCAAATTATTAAGGAATACACACTGCTGCCCATTTTGCTCGATATGCTGGCAAGGGACATGGAGGAGCTCAAGGTTTATAAGGATAAAATCGTGTACAATCATATTCTTTTTTATCTCAGAGAGGTTGAAATGGCTATTTATCCGGAATTACAAAGTATTAAGAGCCAGATGAAGAAACGAGATATTAAAGTTATCCATACCGAAATGAATGCCTTAGGTATTAACGTAGAGTACAAAGTCCGAGGCTACATTCATCATTTCACGATGCTTCGCAGCTTGGTCAAGGCTGAGCTTATGACCACGCTCATGAATATGCGGGGGGGATTGCGGTGAGCAAACATCGCCACAGCGGGGAACGTCGCATATTCACTAAGCGACATATACGTGTTGATTACGTAAAAGAGGACATGATTAAAGCATTTTGTTTTACCGCGAAAGCGCCTCGTGTTTTTCGGATCGATCGGATCATGGCTATACAGGAAGTGAAACGCTATGCCTGAAAGGACAATTTTTCTGGTGGATGGCCAATCATTCTACGCTTCAATCGAAAAGGCCGCTCATCCTGAGCTAAAAGATAAACCGGTAGCCGTAGGCGATCCTTCACGAAGATCAGGCATCATTCTCGCGGCTTGCCCAGTCGCCAAGTCTCACGGAGTGACAACGGCTGAAAGGGTAGGTGAGGCGCTTGCTAAATGCCCGAATTTGAACATCATTCGGCCGCGGATGCAAACCTACATTGCCATATCCATATTCATTACTGAGATCTTTGAGTCTTTTACTGATCAGGTTGAGCCGTACAGCATAGATGTTCTGTTATGATAATGTCAATGATAGATTAATAGTTTACAAAGTTACTTAAATATTAGTCTATAATGGGTTCATATATGGTAGACGATGTAACATCGATGTATACGATTGCCTATTATTCAAGTTAGGAGGATTATTTTGTCTAACGAAAACGAAATTCGAGTGGAAATTGCTAAATTTGGAAATGAAATGAGGTATCTAATCACTGAAAAAGGAATTCCGATGCAAGATCCTTGCCTTTGGTTGGATGTAGTAAGTATCAATAGTTACCTAACTGGTGAGCGTTATGCATACGCGTTACTCCGGTATCTCCGTTTCTTAAAAAAGAATAATTTAGATTATCTTGAAGTGGTAAGTAAAAAAGTTATTGAGGAGTACATTAAAGATCTCCTGGGGTTAGGCCAAAAAATAATAAATATTGAAACTAAAATGACGTTTACAGCTCTAAATACTTACATTACGGTTATTAAGTCTTTCTATAACTGGTTAGAAGATGAACAGAAAGCAACCATGAATCCTGTTTTGTATAGCAGCAGAAGAACAAGACAAGCACCTTTTGTTAATACAAAACTCCTATATGGACAGGTGTGGAACTTCACAATTAGGGAGAATGTTTTAAGTCACATCACGTACCGAAAAAAAAGAAATCATTTGAAGTGGTATACCGAAAAAGAAATACAAAATATTAGAAAGGAACTACCTTCTTTACGTGATGAAGTTATTTTCATGATTAGTGTAGAAACTGGTATGCGAGTTGGTGAAATACTTGGATTAAAGAAAACACACTTTAATTCATTTGAACCTTCTTTGGAAGTAGTACGTGAAGAAAACATTGAAAATGGTGCTAGGGCAAAAACTAAGGAACGACTACTAATTATAGACTATACACTGGGAAGACTCATTCAAGATTATATGGCCACAGAACGATATGCAACAGATGTTTATGGAACTGATTATTTATTTATTAACTCTATAGGTATTCATAAAGGTAAGCCTCTTAAGCCGCGTAATTTCTTGCGAGTTCTTAAGGATGCCGGAGAACGTTCGGGTTTACAAAGAGAAGAAATAAGAACCCATAGTGGAAGAAGTACTCGTGCCCAGCAATTAGTTGAATTAATGAGGCAACATCCGGAAACTGGTATAACCCCTACTTTCATTGAGGAAGAAATGGGATGGAAAAGTGAAAGGACACTCAAGGTCTATGTTAAGGGATATACAATGCGGCAAAAAAGAAAGATACTTGCGCGGGTCAAAGCGGTAAAAATAACAAAAGTTAAGGACTAAGGATAGGAAACTAATGGCTACTACTAACAAAAAAATTATGCGTGAGCTGTCTTTGGCATCCTTTTTTTCTGACATTGAGGATATTCTGAATAATCAAGATGCTGAATTATTAAGAAATTTTTTATCTGAATCCACAATAAAATTTTCAAAAACTTACCCCATTTTCGAGCAAAAATATCCGCATTTGTTCGAAAGGATATTTCAAGTATGTAGTGTTATGTTTTTGAATGATGGTACCCTCCTTTCATTCCCATCGATTTTAAGTTACTTAAGTGGATCAAAAAGTTACACGAGTTCATACCGTCCGTATCGTGCTTTTATGATGCGTACAATGGAATGCGTTAATCCCATTATAATAACCACCTTAGGGACAGCTTTTAACGATTTTGATATTGATTCAGTAAAAAAGATTTTCATTTCACTTGGTGCATCTAAATTTATTGAACTCGTTTCTCATGAGTTGCGTTCAAGCTTTAATAATTATATTAATGCCTGTTGTAAGCAAATATTTGATGCTAATCAAGAGGTTTCTTGGAGAAAGATCTCGCGTACAGCCATTGTGGGGTATCAGTTGGATATTAAATACAGTAATGTACTTATAAATCTGTGCAATGGGGTAATTGAGCATTGGCGTTCCAGGCAGGAAGAATCAAATAACATGACCCAAATGGTGGTAGGCTCTTCAATGTGGAATCTTCCCTACAAAGAGATTCAACAAACACGGACTGTGACTTTAGATTTTTCCGATATCCCGGAATATTTTCGAGTTGAAATCCAAGAGTATCTAGTTAGTTGGGTTGAAAAAGGAGAAAATCCATTACAACTTGTTAGACGATTCCATCATTTAAAGCCTATTGTTGCAACTATTCGAGTAACTACACCTGAAATTGTAAATTTTCTTGATCTAAGTTATGTCGAAGTAAGGGGCATGTTTGAACACCTACAACAGCAAAGAAAAGATAATGGCAGCAAAAAGTATGCTCTTAAATCAATTCAAGGCCATATTTCAGAAGCAAGGTTATTGTTTGATTGGATACGTTCCAAAAACAATGATACACTTAAAAACCCCTTTCGTAGATTTAAGTTTCACAACATTAACAGCTTCGTAAAAAATGCTGAATACATTCCTGAGGAGCTAATAGAGCATATATCAATTGCTATTCAGGACTGCTCACTTCAAGTGCAGCGTATTTGGTTGATTATGATGAATTCAGGTTTAAGAGTCTCAGATGTCTTGAATTTGGATGAAAACTGCTTGTTTTATAATAAAGATGAGGGTGCCTGGTACCTAAAAGGTATCACTAAAAAGACATTTAATTCTCGTAGAAAGATAGGTCTCGAAGACTATCATTCTGTTCCAATAAGTGAAGAGATTGTTAAAACAATAAATGAACAAAATCTTGAAACCCAACATCTTCGTGAAATAGGTAAAACCAAGTACATTTTTATAAAATTGGCAAAACGGAAAATGTTAGATCTCGAAATAGTTGTGACCAGACATACAAGTGCAAACATTTCAAATGCTATTAATAATGCCTTAAGGCGTCACCAAGTTAAGGATAATGACGGAAATCTTTGGGTTTATGGAAATCACCAGTGTCGTAAAACGTTAGCAGTAAACTTACTCACCGCAGGGAGCACTACTAGCGAAGTTGGTGAAATACTTGGACACTCAGAAGAAAAAACAACACGTCAATATTATCAAGACGTTGATGCGCTAAAGATAGCACAATTAGATCATCAACTTTTTGAGATGTTATTTGAAACAATCGATATTGAAATAAAACAAGCGTACAACCCAATAGAATTCGAGAGTCTGAAGAAAGAAATTTTAACTGGAGCAAGACAAACGCCTGAGGGTCATGGTAGCTGCCTTAAACATGTTTCCTTCGGACCTTGCAAAAAAAAATCTTGTGTGGGATGTTCACTTTTATTAACTGGACCACAAAAGTTACCCATGTGGAAAAAATTACGAGATGAACAAATTAATTATATTGGGTCTATGGCGAATACGATGATCGCTCAAGGGATTGCAGATTTTGAATCATTTAGAGATTTTCAATCTGAAAACCATTTATTATCCTTGTATGAAGATACCATTAGTAAAATAGAGAAATTCATATTGGAAAGGAATCTATAAATGCAATCTAAATTGTCCCCAAAAGGATCTAATAAAGATTTTTCTTCAAGATTGAAGTATCTACTTATTAATAAAATTGATCAACTGGGGGACTTTAATTTTTCAGATGACTCGTGGTATTACATTAAAAACCATAAAAATGCACTTCCAAAAGGGTGCTACACTATTACTTTTTATCAAGCTCCAGACTCATACAAGGAATGGGTAAAGTACTATGCATTGTACTGTACAGCTACTCCAATAACAATTAAGAAAAAATGCTATAAAATATCGTTATTTTTAAAGTTCTTAGAAGAAAAATATAATTCTAAGGATCTTTCCAAAGTAACTCGAAAAATAGTTAATGCTTTTGAGTTTGAGTTACGACTTTCAGATGCATCAGAAACTACGAAGCAGTTTACTTATGCATCATTACAAGAATTTTTCATCATGCTATCTGATTTTCCCGAGATGCCAAATGTTATCCCAACTAAGCACCAAAACCCTTTTAAGCAGTCAAATAATCAATCTGATCGCAGATTACCAGCGAAAGTTTTACGTACCCTTGATAAAATTATGAAAGATGATTCAGTTAATATCCCTTTAGAACTCAGAACAGTATACTGGTTAATTCGTTCTTTTCCTAATAGGATTACTGAAGTACTTTCACTCAAACGTGATTGCTTGAAATCATTTTATAGTGAGTATGTTATTCAAATGCCTACATTTAAGTCAACTGGGAATTATGGTAGAGAAGAAACGAAACCAATACCAGTTGTTTACAGCGGTCATGGAAAATATGTAATAGACTTAATTCGTAAATTACAGGAACAAACTGAAGGATACTTAAAGTTGTATCCCAAATACGATCATATAAATAAAGATCGTCTTTTTACTGTGCGAGTATGGAGTTTTTTTGACGATGGAGGTTGTCTTGGTGTTAAATACTACGATATGGGTAGAACAGCTTATCGATATCCCATTCGTAATTTGACTAGTGAGCATATCAATGATTATTTTGCTGATCTTGCTATTAAAATAAATATTCGTAATGAAAATAATTCTTTGATTCAACCCACGACCCACCAATTTCGCCACCATGCTGTCTCAGATCGTTTATATACTGTGGGCTATACTATTGAACAGGTTCGTAAATTAACGGGGCATAAGAATGAAGCAATGACTAAAAAATATACCCATCAGATGATTGAGAAGCATAAAGAGATACATCTAGGACTCGCTGAGCTTCGACACCCAAATGAAAGTGCCTTTGAATTTAAAGGGAAAATTATTAATCTAGATGAAAGAACCGTAGCACATCTTTCTAAAGATCAACGGCGTTATTTAACCTGGGAAGCTAATGGGAAAAAGGGTGTTGGAATATGTAGTGATATTTCTGGGTGCAACCCTAAAGGTACTTCTGTACATTTTGAATGCTATGCTTGTGACTGGTTTGTTCCAAAGCTCGAGTATTATGAAGATTACAAATCTGAACATGCTTATTGGATGAATGTTATTGACCGTACAGCCAACAAGCCTCAACGTTCCGCGCATTTTGAGAATGCAGTACGCAATGTGAGTTATTTAGAGCGCATAATTGATGTATGTAAAAATGGTCTTGAGCAATATACAGAGGGTTTAATTGATAACATCTCTAGTAAGATTCCGAATTTAATTCCTTGGGAGTGAATAGTTTTGTTAAATGTAGGGCTGCAACAAGTACAACAGTTAAAACGGGATGATAGCGTGGAAAAGGTGAAATGGGCTGTGAATTTTCTTCATGATACAGAGGGATCTTCTTGTCGCATTACAGCACTAAAAATATCTGATATTTCTGGATTAAGTCGTGCAGCACTATATAAGAAACATTTGAGACCACTATGGGATAAAACATATAAAACTGATCTTTTGGAGGTTCAAAGGAAACACAGTGCAGATATTCAACAGCGCGAAACCAGAAAACTTGAAGAAAAAATAATATCTTTAGAATTACAGCTAAAAAAAAGCCAACATCAAGTTGATCAATTGATCCGTGAACTCGAAAATGAAAAAGCGCGTAGTAAGGTGTATAGATTAGATTTCGAGAAGATTAAAGAGCATCATCAAGCGGTTTTGCATCATAATTTACGAATATTACGGAAACTCCATGTTCGTGGCATCGACATTAGTGAGTTTGAAGATGTCGAAGTACAAGTGTTCGTGGAAAGCAAAGTATTAGACTGACTAGGTTTTACGCGGGGAAATCGGTTGCTTTCCCAAAATAAGTTTTAGATATATGATTTAAAAAAATGCCAGTCAAAACACGAAAATAAAGTGTTAGACTGGTGTTTGTTTACTTCACTATCGTTCGCCGTTAGCGGAAAGTGTGATCATTCTCCTGAGTACTTGTTTGCCGTAATTGGGTAATGGTATATCTCAATATCCTCATCAATAAATCCTCTTCTTTGTGCTGCTAACAGTGTTTCATACATATTCTTTCGACCTACAGGATTATCTGTATGTAAGTAAATTTTCCTGGCCCTTAAACCATTCTCACAAAAGTATTTAACGAAATCGTAACCATTACGTGATTCATTTCCATTCTCATCTTCGCCTAAGTCATGGTCAAGTGATAATAGTTCTATTGTATACATCCGAAAAGATTGTATTGCTTCTTCGAATGTTCTTGCCACAATAAATCCCTCGGGGCAGTCCCTTAAATCATCTAGATAAAGATTGATTTTAATTTTAATTGTAATCACCTCTCGATTAGTGCTATATCTGGTCGCGTTTGAACAAACGTTCCCAGTTAATAACTTGTTAATGCATTTGATCAAATGTGTGAGTCATAAATAATATCATCAAAGCGACTAGATATATCCAGATATTTATTACTCCAGCCACTATTGATTGAAATGTCTTGTAGGGGGCCTGTTGGAGCAAAAAAAAGCTTCAATTCAGATAGTACAGAATTATCACGCTCAGTAAGTCTTATGATATAAATATCCACTGCTGACAAGACTTCTTCTGTTGTATTATAGCTTGACCAAGTAACGTCAGTATAAGGGGAATCAATAAGATTCCGTACTTCCCGGAGAATCTCAACAAACAGGATTTGACTTTCCAAAGTTTATATTCACCTCATCGCTTGACTATTGTTCGCCTTTAGGGTAGAACTCAATTCATAGTGCCTCTATGTAATTGACTGTTTCTTTAGCCAAAATATCTAATTACTCAAGCAATTCACCCTTGGTTGGTTGTAAAGCAATTCGCAATAAATCTTCCACAAGTAGAACAGAAATATCTCTCGGTAATTCTCTTATCAAGGCATGCATTATGCTAAATTGCCATTGAGGATCTCCACTCCGTAACACAGACCTGATATACGGCACTATAGCATTACCATATTCGGCCAAAACTTTAGACAGAGCCGGAGTAACAGGCTAATTAATATCTTGCAGCCATTCCATAAGCTGTGGCAATATCAACTTTACTTGATCAATATTTAGTCCGCGTAAACTCTCGACGTTAAACTTATCTTTTGGAATAGCTTTATATATTGATCCCACGAACAATCTCCCGTACTTCAAACCGAGTAGTTGAATTCCAGTCTTAACTAGTCTCCAACCTGTCATTAAAATTCTTCTAATTGCTCCGTTAGAAGGCATAGCTAAGAGATTCGTAACTAACTATTCTAGTCCTTTAATTGAGAAAGTTACTGAGGGAACGTCTACTGCTTTCTAGGATGAATCCAACTCTTGTCCTTCTTGAAGGAAGGTGATACTTTAATTAAGACGTAATATACACCCAACAAGGAGTTGTTCATATGAGTCCCGAACTAATATACAATCAGTTTAGTGAGTTAGATCCTGCATCAAAGCTATTTTTCACTCTGTTTTTTGGTCTAGTAATTTTTTTGTATAAAACCTTTTTTAGTATGTTTTCGGAAGAGGATAAGCAATTTCAGCCACTAAAGTTTAAAACCGGAGAACTTTTAGGAAAACTTGAATCCGCAATAATAATATATGAAAATAGCCAAAAGGATCGCTCTGCCAAGGACAAATTAATAGAAAAATTTGGTGAGTGCTATGTATATTTCTCATGGGAACTCAAAAAAAAAAGTTAGGATGTTTTATGAAAACCAGTCTGATCAAACACTTTCGACCATAAAAAAATTTGTTATCTTAGAAGTAGATTCTTTTCCGACTTTTGGCGAACAAATTATGCTTTTAGATCGGATTTTTGCACTAATGGGTAAGCTTTTTAAACCTATATTACCACTGGTATCTCTAATTGTATTGCTTTTTGGAATAGGGTCTAATTATTTAGCATTCAGTCAAGCAGAAGATTATTGGAGTAAGTTAGAAGTGATGACGAGGTATGCTTGTATTACCATTTCTATACTTTTTCTTCTCACAATATTAAATATATTTTTTGAGAATAAATGGAAACGTGGAGTAGGAATTCTGTCGTGGTTATTTATCGTGGGTATTATTTTTTGCCCTTGTATTTTTTATATTATTAGTAATAAATTTATAGCATACTCATTCATATTACAAGTTGTGTTCTTTGTTGCTTTATTTAGGATTAAAAATAATCCAAGCAGTAACCGTTAATACGTAAATAGAAATTAATCTTCGCTTGAAGAAGGGGTGCCTTAGTGTTTATATCAGAAAATCAACTTGATGAGTGGGTACGTGGAAACACTAGAGAAGCTCAAGGTAAAATAGTTGAACTAGTCTGGCGACTGATAGCTGCATCTTCTCCTAGACCTATAGAGAGACGATTTCCTTTGGGTGATAGTATTGGGCAGCCTGGTCCCGATGGTGTTTTAAATACAGTAATTGGCTTCGATCCATTCGTACCCGAGGGAAAGTCATTCTGGGAGATTGGAACCGGCATTGATGCTGGATCAAAAGCAACAACTGATTATAGAGAACTCACTGAGGTAACGCCTCAAGCAGTTAGACAAGAATCCACATTTATTTTCATAACTCCATTATCCGGGAGAAGGGACTGGCAACATACTTGGAAGGAGGAGTCTCAAGCAAGGTGGTTATTAGACCGCCGTCAGCGTAACGAGTGGTCTGATGTACGTGTAATTGATGGATCAGGAATAATTGATTGGCTGAATCATTTTCCAGCCGTTGAACGATGGCTTGCGGAAACGATGGGCATCCCATTCCAAGATATATTAACCGCAGAGCAGCACTGGGCCGAGTTAATGTCTATAGGTGACCCACCACCTTTAAAACCAAATGTTTTTCTTGCAAACCGCGAGGAAGCCTTCATTAGGCTCAATGAGATATTTTCTGGGGCAACAATTCAGTTGAAAATTGACTCGCATTACCCTGACCAGGTTGTAGATTTTGTCTCAGCTTTTTTGGCAAACATGGATACAGACACCAAGGCTGATACAATTGGTCGTAGTCTTATTATATCGAGTGCTGAGGCTTGGAATGCCATAACGTCAATTCTAGAACCACACGTTCTTATTGCTAACTTTAATTTTGATGAGAATGATTCAATTGGGACGAAGCTCTTACAAAGAGCACGCAAAGGTGGACATGCAGTTATTTTCCCAGGGATGCCAGGAGGTGTACCCCACCCCAATCGGGTTACCCTTAACAACCCAAAAAGTTATCACATAAAGGAACAACTTGAAAAATCAGGATACAACGAAGAGCGAGCTCGGTTGCTTGCACAGAAAAGCGATGGTAATTTAAGCTCTTTGCTAAGATGTCTTCAAAATTTATCACTTATGCCAGAATGGGCGCAAGGTACAGATGCTGCTGAACTTGCAATTGCGGAATTATTAGGTGGTTGGACAGAAACCTCTGAAGCCGATAAGAAAGTAATCGAGAAATTATCGGGAAACCATTATGGGGATTGGATCGGTAAAATTCGTAACATTGCACATCGTCCGGCTAGTCCCCTGATTCAACGCGATGGGAAGTGGAAGGTCGTTATGCGTTATGAAGGATGGTATGCGCTTGGATCTAGAATGTATGAGGAACATCTTATCCGGCTGAAAGAGGCTGCTGTTGATGTACTTAGTGAACGAGACCCGCAGTTTGATTTGCCATCAGATCAGCGATATACTGCGAGTATTCACGGCAATGTTTTAACACATTCAAAATTATTGCGAAATGGTTTGGCGGAAACTTTAGCTCTTCTCGGGAGTCATCCAAATGCTCTTACGTCCTGTTCAAGGGGAAAAGCTGAGACTATAGCCACACTTGCAGTAAGGGAATTACTTGATGGAGCAGACTGGGTTCTTTGGGCTAGCCTGAACCACCATCTTCCCTTGTTGGCTGAGGCTGCTCCCAACGAGTTCCTTAATCTTGTTGAGGACGCTATGAATCTAAAGGAATGTCCATTTGATCAACTCTTTGCACAAGAAGGTTCTGGTTTAATGGGATGGAACTACTTGACTGGACTTCTCTGGGCATTGGAGTCACTGGCATGGGATTCTAAGTATCTCACACGCGTGGTTGTAATTCTTGGCGAACTGGCTGAGAGGGACCCAGGTGGAACCTGGGCAAATCGCCCTTCAAATTCTCTTTCAACAATATTACTGCCTTGGCTGCCGCAGACTTGTGCTTCTCTACCCACGAGGAGGGTAGCAATCGAGACACTTTTGAAAGAAACTCCCGAAGTTGCTTGGAAATTACTACTAAAGCTTATTCCCAGTAAACATCAATCATCTTCAGGTTCCCATAAACCAGCATGGAGGGAGTTAATTTCTGATGATTGGTCTGGAGGCGTAACACATCAAGAGTATCGGGAACAAATAACTATGTACTCGGAGTTAGCTACTAGGGCAGCAGAACAAGATCTCTCAAAACTCTCTGAGCTCGTTGATCGACTTAATGATCTTCCTGTTCCTGCCCGCAATCACTTGCTTGCTTATTTACAATCTGAGAAGGTTCTATCGATGTCTGAAGCGGATCGCGTTAAATTATGGACTAAACTTATCGATTTGGTTTCAAAGCATAAAAAATTCTCTGAAGCCGAATGGGCAATGAAACCTGGCTTAGTCAATGAAATTGCATCTATTGCTGAAAACATTGCACCTTTGAAGCCATTTTACTTGTATCAAAGACTTTTTAGTGAGAATGAATTATATGAGGTAAGAGGAAATTACGAGGAGCAACGTAAAGAACTCGAAGATCGAAGGCAGAAAGCAGTACGAGAAGTTTTTATTTTTGGGGGACTAGAGTCGGTTCTAGACTTTGCACTATCTATAGAAACTCCATGGCGTGTCGGCTATATGCTTGGTTATATTTCTGTAAATGAGATAGAGACAGGGGCAGAGACAGAGATTTTACCTGCGATGCTAGAGTCAAAAAATAAGCATCTTGCACAATTCGCAGGTGGATTCGTTTGGGGCTCATTTCGCGAGAGGGGATGGCAATGGATCGACGGTATTGATACATCAATGTGGACATCATCGCAGAAAGGACAATTTTTGGCGTACTTGCCATTCACTCTCGAAACGTGGGAACGTGCCACGAAACTACTTGGTGAAGACGAACCTGCATATTGGGCGAAAGCCAATGTAAACCAGTATGAGGCTGAGGAGCATCTTGAACGAGCAATTGATCTTTTAGTAAAATACGGAAGACCAAATGCAGCCATTAGATGTATTGAACGACAGTTATATGAGAAGATGCCTTTGAATGCTTCACAAGCTGTACGTACACTTCAAGCGGTAGTTTCATCCTCAGAAGAGTCACATACAATGAATGTCCATGCAATCATCGAGGTTATCAAGGCCCTTCAAGATTCCAGGGAGACAGATCCTAATGATCTCTTTCAAATTGAGTGGGCATTTCTGCCTCTTCTCGATCGAAATAACGATGCCTCAGCGAAGCTATTGGAGCGGAAATTGGCCGAGCATCCTGAATTTTTTTGTGAGGTAATTCGCACTGTATTTCGATCTAAATTTGTAAAAGACACATTGAAAGAGGAGCTTACAGAACAACAGAAGGATATAGCGACAAATGCATACCGATTGCTACGTGAGTGGAACACCCCTCCAGGTAACCAGATAGATGGAGAGTTTGATGGTAATGCATTAAATTTATGGTTTGAACATGTTAAAGCGGCTTGTGAGGAATCTGGTCATTTGGAAATTGCTCTTTCAATGATAGGTAAAGTTTTAATCTATTCTCCACCTGATCCTGATGGCCTATGGTTACATCATTCAGTAGCAAAAATGTTGAATGCAAAAGATGTAAACGACATGAGAAATGGTTTTACTACCGAGTTGTTCAACTCAAGAGGCGCTTATTGGGGTTCAGCCGGCCGCGAGGAAAGAGAGCTGGCAAAAAAATATTTTGAAATGGCTACGGAAGTGGATGCTTGTGGATACCAAAGGCTTGCTAATGCTCTTAGACTCGTGGCTGAATCATATGAGCGTGAGGCCGAGAGAGAAGAATTAAGGGATCCATTTGACGAATAGCGCGAGATCACCACTGATGGCAAAAAACCTTTCCGATTAAAGGAAGGTTTTTTGCTATGAGTGATTTTCAGTGGACTGCCATGAATTGCATAGTTAAAAAAAGTCAATGGAGACTTATTTTCATTAAAAAAATGCAATATCATTAGCCTGATAGAGTATCCTATGGAAAAGTATCTCTAGGCTTTCTTGCATCTTTTTTCTTTTACTCCACCGACATTTTGCCATATACGGTTGCTACTATGCTTTCAGCGTATCGTCCAATTCTCATACTTATTTCAGCACGCATGTAGTCTCTAGTTATTGTAAAGCTTTCTTCATATTCACGACAGATATATCGGTAACGAACCATAAGATCATCTTTTTCATCTTCAAAAACGCGGATACTTTTTTCTAATAAGCATCTTTTTACTTTGGATAAATCAGTATGAATGTTTTTCGCAAGAGCATGGGCCACTCTTGAATAAAGTAATTTTAAAGTTTCGGATGAGTTTTCAACTTCTCGTGCCTTTTTTATTATAATTGAATGCATAATGGGTAATAAAATAGAATCTCTCATCAGCTCTATTTCTTCTGTTGTTGGGCGACTTGGGCCAATTGGTTTATCGTTACGTCTGTTTTGCACTGCTTCTTTATGCTGCGGTAGCATCATCCTGCTAGATTCCCAAAGACCATTGTTCTCAAGTTTTTTGCTCATTTGTAGTGCCCTCCGATTTTCATCGACCTATCCGTTGCTTGCCCGGCCGTGGTAAGCGAGGAAGCCCGTACTATTGCGGCACTGCCATATCGGTCTTTAATACGATCAGTAACTTTCTCCAATGCTCTAGATTTTATCTGATCCTCGAAAAGTGTAAGCTGGTAATCTTGATCATCTACCAACTGGCTTAATGTTACGCCAGCGCGACGTACAGGCATTCTGTCCCAAAACTTATAAAACAGTACTTTAACTGCTTGGAATACGGTATTTGTATTGTTGGTAGGATCAGGCATCTTCATTTGGCGTGAGAATCCAGTGGGTGCTTCGTAGGGACTGCACATGCAACTGACCGTGACTACGGAGCCCATATATCCTTTTCGCCGGCTGTCGCGGCAAACTTCTTCTGTGAGTTCCAGTAGGATTGTATCTACTTCTGATCTTTCACTATAGTCTCTTGGCAAAGTCATCATATGGCCGACTGATTTTGGAGGTGTATCGAATGTTCCAGGTGTAACTGGGCTATTATCTAAACCATTTGCAGTTCGCCACATCACCTCTGCATGAATATCCGATTGCTTACCGAAGCGAGCGCGAAATTTTTCTTTGAGACGTGGTAGCGGTGTTCTGGCAATATCGCCGATTGTATGCATTCCAAGGCGGGCAAAATGCGCTGTCATACGTGATCCGACCCCGAACATTTTATTGACTGGCTGAGGCCACAGCAAAGTTTCGACTTCTGACTCGGGCAGAGTAAAAATACCACTTTCGTTTTTCTTTGCCCAAATATCAGTTGCAATTTTAGCTAGTATTTTATTTGAACTTATACCAACTCTTACCCATATGCCTGTTTGAATTAGAACCTTTTGCTGAATTGACTTTGCAATTGTAATGGGATCACCAAAAATTGGAATGCTTGATGAGATATCCAAGAACTGCTCATCCACGCTGAAAATTTCAACAAGGTCCGTAAATTCTTCGTAAATCTTTGTAATCATGAGCGAAACATCGATATAGTGTTGCATGCGGGGACGCATAACAATTAGATCGGGGCACTTTTTAAGGGCTTTACCAAGCCGTTCGGCTGTAGTTACCCCATAACTTTTTGCAATTGGACAAGCGGCTAATATTATTCCAGACCTACGTGCGGGGTCTCCAGCAACAGCAACAGGTTTATTTTTACATCCTGGGTGATCTGCTTTTTCAACGCTGGCATAAAAACTCTGGCAGTCCGCTAGAAATATAATCTTTTCACGTACTCCGCTCAACGCAATCCCCCCCGCATATTCATAAGCATTGTCATTAGCTCTGCTTTTACCAAACTTCTCAACATTGTAAAGTAATGGATATAACCACGAACTTTGTATTCAATATTAATACCTAAAGCATTTGTTTCTGTATTTAGTACTTTAATATCCCGTTTCTTCATCTTGTTCTTAATGTTGTGTAGTTCGGGATAAATCGAGTGTTCCACTTCCTTAAGGTAAAAAATGATATGATTGTACACAATTTTATCATTGTAGGTTTTTAATTCATCAATATCTCTTACTAACATATCCAGCAAAATGGGCAGTAACGTATATTCCTTGATGATTTGAATATCCTCTTCTGTCTCGACTCTTGGATTTATACTCATAACAACACCTCGTATGCGAACGTGTATTCGTATTACATATTATATACCGAACACGTATTCGTTATGCAAGTGAATTTTTTGGAATTATGAGTATTATGATTTCAATAATGTTTAATAAGTGTTACTAATAATTTTGTTCTGTTTTACACAAGCGGCAACAGGGAAAATATTGTAAAATATATCTGAGTGAACTAGAGAGATTGGTGGGAAGATGTTTTGAAATTTAAGAGAAATAAAAATGCAGGGATTATAGCGAATATAGCTTCTCAGAGTAGCAGTCAAAATGAAAAGAATGAAGGCTTACATATCGTACGTGAAGTTAATAATGAGGCAGCTATTATTTTCGTACATGGACTTGGAGGACATCCCTATCGTACATGGACAAAAAAGAATTGTGATTCCTTACCTCATCTTCTAGTAAAAGATGAGTCTTATAATCGCTTCGACTTGTTCACGTTTGGTTATAAAACTGGGTTTGTATTTAAAAGACATCATTTCAAGCAAATTTCTGATCTTTTGTATACAGAAATAAAGGCTCGACTTAACCATAAAGAAATTTATTTTATTACTCATAGTATGGGGGGCGTTGTGGTTCAAAGAATGCTCATTGAGCAGGTGGAACGAAGCAATGATAGTTTTATTCAACGAATTCGTGGAATAGTCTATTTAGCTGTTCCTTTCGCTGGATCTACTATAGCGTCCATTGCTTCAAAGGCTTATGCCATCATACCGCCAATTATTGGTGAATATACAATCTCTGTGCAAGTGAGGTCGTTGAAGATACTCAGTGAAGAACTTGCTGAACAAAGTGTGAAGTGGTTCCGTTATACCAGTAATCAGCTTTCTCAAGTACGGCAAAAGAACATTT
This sequence comes from Paenibacillus andongensis, assembly GCF_025369935.1. Lineage (NCBI taxonomy): Bacteria > Bacillati > Bacillota > Bacilli > Caryophanales > Paenibacillaceae > Paenibacillus > Paenibacillus andongensis. The sequence goes on from NZ_CP104467.1 coordinate 3,472,833, forward strand.
ATGGGCAATCTGACAGGACTGTTGCAACAGCATCTTCAAACGCAGCTTACATTTCAGATACGGACGTAGTGGAGGAGAATCATCGTAGTATCTGTAAAATCGATTCTGGGAACACAGTGTACCGATTATTAATCGATTATTTTAAGCGCAAGTCAAATGAACGGGTAAACGTTGCAGAAACCCAGTTAGATAATTACCTGCAATGGTTGAAAGCTAAAACGAACACCTTCATCGTACCAGGTATACAAATTCCTCTTCCAATTGAGGATGCTTGGGCTGGATTGCAGGTGTTAGAGCACCCGAGCGATACACCAAGTAACTCATTGGAAACAGCCCTTGTTCACTATCATGAATGGGAAAGACTATCTCGTAATACGAATACATGGAGCGCTCAAGATGTGACAGAGCTTGGGAAACGCTTAGTTCTAATAGGAGGTCCCGGTTCCGGAAAAAGTACGTTAGCTCGCCGTACTGCCCATCGTTTGGCAAATCTCCGTCAAAAAACAGTATACGTACGGCTCTCAAACGTATGTAAAGAGATGGTTCAAGGAAAATCCTTTGAGGAATCATTATGGTCGGTTGCAACTGATGGCTATGCCGGAGATAAGAATTTATTAAAACCGTTGTTGGCTGAACCCGATGCACTTATTGCTGATGGATTAGATGAATGTGAGCCACATCGCAGAATGATTAGTGCCGCATTACATGAATGGACACTCGGAAGACTCAGTACAAGAGTTGTATTAACTACTCGACCGATTGGATATGAATCTACACAATTCCACACATATCATCATGCTGAGATTGTGCCGCTAAATAATGACGAAATTCATCGGTATGCCAAAAAATTGATTAGTATACTAATTAAGGTTGAGAAGGACGGGCAAGATGTATATGCTAGTTTTAAACGGCAGATGGAATCAAATAGAACAGTGAAAGTAGCAGCTAGAAGTCCGCTGTTACTCAACTTTTTAATCCAATTAGCTATATTAGGGAAACCCTTTGGCACATATCGGGCGGAACTGTACGATAAAATTTTAGAAGAGTGGATAAGAGAAAGTGAGAGGGGTGAGCAATTGGGGCTAAATCCTCAAATTGCCATTCGATCTTTGGAGTATATTGGTTGGTTGCTTCAAAAGGCAAACGAGAATGGGATCGGTAGGTCTGAAAAAGAATTATTGCTCAAAATAACTTCTTTTCTGGAAGATGAGTTGCAATTAAAACGTTTAGAAGCACAGGGAATTGCTTCACGTTGCTTGAAATACTGGGTTGAAAAGGGTGTTTTGGAACATCTGCGCATTGGATATGAGGATGCATATACCTTTATTCATTTGACTTTTGGAGAGTTTACTGCTGCACGATATCTCTCCTCATTAGAAGACAGTGTCAAAAAGCAAACAGTTATAGAGACACACCGCTTATCATCGTGGCGTGAAACAATACTATTAGCTGGTGGTCTAGGCTCCGCTGGTCTAATCGTGGAGACCCTTTTGGCAGTGAGTACAGACCCAGAAGGGATATTCAATGATATAGTTCTAGCGGCCGCGGTATTGGGCGAAACTAGATCATTGCCAGATAGTAACAAGAAGGTAACGGAGCGATTGATCGATAGAATAAGCTCTCCATTTCCGGTATTGTGTTATGAAGCTGTAGAAGCATTAAAAGGGATAGCATGCCAGGAAGGCGAGTGGTTTATTTCCTTCATAGAGCCCCTCTTAACACACCAGCAAGAATGGACAAGATTGGCTGGTCATAGGTTGGCGCTTGCGGCGGGAATGCATGTTTATGATGCAAACAGTTTTTTGGAATGGATTTCGAATCCACCTCAAGAAAAAAGAATAAAGCTGCTTGAAGTTCCAACTGGCTGGTTGACTTGGAATGAAACAATTGTATTGGGTATAAGACAACTACTAGAAAGTCAAGTCGGTGACGATAAATTGCAACTAATAACTGAAGCCTTGGTCGCAGCGAAGCTAAGTATGAGATCACTGCGAGAAGTTATTGTGATATTTAAGGAATATAACCGTCAAGATTTGGTAAGTAAAATTAACGAAAAATTTTCAAGTAAAATGCCAAAGATAGATTTTGGTAAGATGGATGTCGCTATTATTAATGGTGAGCTTGCTATAATAAGGGCTGCGATAAAAGGGATTGAACAACCGCAAGGAACTGTGGCACGAAATGAAAATGGATCACTTATCCAGATAAGTACCCTCTACCATGGAATGCAGCTCGGGGAGTGTACATTAGGTGATTTACAACCAGTTGTTGAAGGGATCGATTCCAAAGCTGTTGAAACGGTAGTTAAAGGCATTATGGCAGCTTTTGAGGTTCAGGAGGACGAACTTTATTCAGAAGCATTAAGAGTTTTCGAAAAATCTGATGATCGGATGTTGCTGTCTAGTCTTCCCGATGTTTTTATAGACGAGCCTAATTGGGAACGGGCTGCAGCCTCTGGATTGGACAAAGAATCTTTAGTACGTGCGCTTAGTCATCCATCGCATGCTATCGCTTATAATGCAACAAGGCTATTGGCTGCAGGAGTTGGTGGCGAGGAAGTTAAACCACTTGTCAGAGAAATGTTATTAAAAGGGAGTGGTGCGATATTAAATTATGCAGCTGCTGTGGCTATTTTGCTTTTAGAAGAAGAGGTCCTAGACATGTTGCTACATCGATTGGAAGACGAACATTCTGAGGGGTTCCGATATTTATACGATCTACTAAGCAAGGTCCCCGGTGTAGAAAAAACTGATCGTCTTCATCAAGTATTAGTGAGTGGGATCGGTGATTCACATCCGTTGGTGGTGAAAGCTGCAGCCAAGGCTATCATCGATTTAGAGACAAAAATTGGTGAGGATGTTGTTAGGGAAGCTGTAGTTTATTGGAATGAGAAAGGAGTTCTTTGTGATACTCATGGTATACATGTAAAAGGCTCATCTTGCCCCGAATGTCATACTGTCCCTGAGAGCCCTCTTCCCGAATTACTGTCTTTATTAATAAACTTTAAAAGTATCACATTTGATGAAGCATTGTATTACTCCAACCATGATCGTTCGGATGTACGGGAAATTGGGTTGAGAGGCCTATCGTACTGTTTATCCTTTGACCTTGACCACTTATATTCAACAGTCATTGATATTCATGAAGGGAGATTATCCTGGCATCTGCTTGACGCGGTCTTCAACGTAGAGCATCTAGGGGGACTAGAAATCAAGAAGCAACTGTATTCTCTAATTGAAAGTGAAAACCCGGAAGTCAGAAGAAGATTGGTACAAGAAGTGACGGAAACTCGATGGTTCAATGAGGATGAAGCCAAAACTCTCTTAGGCATTGCTTTAAGAGATATAGAACCAGATGTGCGCAATCAAGCAGTTGTAGCATATCGGAACTTAAAGAGCGTCTTTAATTGTTAATGCTCGTTAACTAACGTCTAAGAACCTGAACTGAAATTCCACAGTTCAGGTTCTTAGACGTTTATTGTATTATTTTTGATTTCCAGACCGACCTTCAGATATCACTACTTGCACTAATTTTTTGATTAGACTTAATTCTTGATCTGAGCATGGTTTGAGTAGAACGTGTATTGAATCCAATAACTTTGAGTTCTCATACTGTGAATCCGTAAAGTTATAACCATTGAACAAATCACTGGGATCTAGCTTGAGAGTCTCGATAATCCTCTCTAAAGTTTCCAAGGAGATGTTCTTTTCACCACGTTCGATACCACCAATGTATGGCTGAGGAAGTTGAACAAGCTCGCCCAGTTGCTCTTGTGTAAGTCCTCTGTTTTTCCGAAAGTTTCTAATTCGAATCCCTACGTGCTTTGAGAGTTTGTACAATCTGACTCACCTCTTGTTCAAGAGTAGGTTAGCCAGGGGTTAAATTACAGACACTTATAACATATATAACCATTTGATTTTATATCTTATAAGATCTATTATTTTTATATACTATATATTGAGAGGATACAACAGCATGAGTACTTTGCCACAGCAGTATGTTATTGAAAATGTTCTCCAATGCAAAATGCGAGGTAAGGTCGCATATCAGAGTTATTTCCCTGCCTCTGTTGGAGTAAATTTGATCTTTGTAAAGCCATATGATCATCCCTCTGGAAAAGGGTATCAACGTCCTGTTGATGCAAAAAGATGTGCGGATTTTGCATATTACTTATCTAAGGGCGAAGATGCTCTTTTTACTCCTATATTATTGAATGCTGGAGCTAATTGGGAATTCGTTTGTTATGATAAACACCGGCCATCATACGGTAGATTGCTGTGTAAAGGAAGAGCTTCGCTGATGGATGGCCAACATCGTGTTGGTGGAATAGAAAAATATGTGCGTGAAACGAATTCTGATATAAATATTCCGTTTCTTGCCTTTCATAGTTTAGACGAGGACGAGGAAATCAAACTATTCGATACCATAAACACGAAGGCAAAGGGGATAGGAACTTCTCTGAGTAAATTTCTCCGCCGCGATTCTGATGATATCAGTTGGATGGCAACAGAGATGATGACAAGAAGAGAAAGTCCTTTTAATTTGATAGGAAGTATTATTGGGAAACGAACAAAAGGAAGACATGTAACGCTCCAGAACCTATATAGAACGTTAACCTATTTAATGAAAAATGAATTTATTAACAACCTGCCTAAAGAAGAAAAACTATCGGTAGCTCTTACTTACTATAATACTCTACGTGATAAATTTCTTTTTGAATGGAAAGATTACAAGGGGTACCGAGTAACTCATATTGTATGTATTGATGCTTTATCAATTGCCGGGAGCCATGTGATAGCCTCTTCTTTAAGGGAAAATAAAAAGCAGGTAGATCTGTCAGCAATCATAAAATATGTTAATAAATTATCTGTCGAATGGTCGACGGACGGTCCGCTAAAATACGTAAAAGGTTTAAGTGGTTCGAAGAAATTAGCTGAAGAATTGAAGGATCAAATGATGAATTGATTATATATTAAATATAGTAAATAGGTTCGTACTAGTATTCAATTTAACATGAATACTAGTGTGTTATAAGAGCTCTGGCTAATAGCCTAGAGCTCTACAGATTTTAATTTTCAATTCTCCGAGATCTAATTAAATGTTCTCTAAGGTAATATGCTAAAGAGGAAGAAGTTTCAATGATTGCATCTAGCAGAACCCAACAAGCCTGTTGTAATTCTCTTGAAGGGGAGCATTTTGTTGGCGATGATTATGAGAATGATTTTTTAACACCACAGAGAATGGGAATGAAGTCAATCTTCTTTGATAAATATGACACTCAGAGAGCAGGAACTGAACGAGTATCCAACTTCAATGAATTGAAGACAGCTTTATTAATATAAATGATATACGATCAACACCATTTAACTAACGCGTAACGTTAGTTCAGATACTAATAAGTGAGGCTGCCGCGAAATTGGTCGGGTAGCCTCATTAAGCTATTGGGCAGTTTAGTTATAATTGTTCTCTACAGGCGATGATTGATAAAATTAGCTATTATTACTCTATGGGAATCGCCCCCAATAATTACGAAGGAGTCAATGATGAGAGCTAATGCCCAATTCATTTCGAAACAAAGGCCTTTTACAATCGTCTGTAAGGATGTCATTTTAAGAGATTTTATAACTGCTGATTTAGATGCATTTCATTCCTTAACCTGGCAGCCTGAAATACATGAATATTTGCCGGGTTGGAACGTAGCGAAAGAACAGAGGAAGAATTGGTTTATAAATTATGAAATTCCAGAAAATGAACAATTTTTAAATGCTGTATCGCAAGGTAGTATCATTGGTGATCTTCGACTTCGTTTGGGAATCGTACTTAAAAATACGGGAGAGTTTATTGGTTGGTGCTGTACTGGAATCAAAGACGAACTGCCAGCTCCAAACCGGGAGATTATGTTTGCAATCTCCAAGGACTATAGAGGCCAAAGTTACACCACACAAGCTACTCAAGGGTTAATCAAGTTTTTATTTAAGTATACAGACGTTGAGGAGCTTAGTGCCATTGCTCTCTTACGTAACACACCATCAAATCGTGTAATACAGAAGAGTGGATTTAGTTTTAAAAGTACAGTCGACATCGAAAACGAGAAATATTATTATTATAAAATTACCAAGAGTACGTGGGAAAGTATGACATAGTACATTAAGCTATCGAGGAACTATAGTTCAGGAGCTTGCTTGTTGGCAGGCTTCTTTTTAATTTTGTTGAAGTAACGTGCAGGATTCTAGAAAATGAATAACATTTCGTGAAACCCATATTATGGTATAATCGACAATGAAGCTGCGAAAACCAGAAGAACTCACGCCTTCAGCTTCACCTTTATGGAACGGATATTTCTATATATTAGGATCTACAAAGCAGTAGTTTATTTGAAGAATAGATCACACCGCTAATGGATAATAACGTTAGTTGAACGATCCAGAGGGAGCAGTTCTGCCGTGGCAGCTGCTCCCTCTTCGCATTAAAGTAACGGGCAGGATAATGTGGTAAAATGTGGTGGAAAATACTTGAGGAGGATTAGATGCCTTTATGAATGTCAGGCATGTACTTGAATCCGACTATATACCAGTAATTTCTGTAATAAATGACTGGTGGGGCGGTCGGCATATGGTTGATATGTTGCCAAAACTTTTTTTTCAACATTTTCAAGACACAAGTTTTGTGGCTGAAAAAGACGGTCTAATCATTGGTTTCTTAGTTGGTTTTGTCTCACAAACATTTCCGACCGTAGCATATGTTCACTTTATTGGGACTCACCCAGATTGCAGGAAAGATGGAGTTGCAAAAAATCTGTACCAGATGTTCTTCAAGAAAGCCCGAGAGAAGGGATGTAAAGTAGTTCGTTGTGTCACATCACCAGTAAACAAAACATCGATAGCTTTTCATACACGTATGGGATTCCTGATTGAAGAAGCAACTGGTGAAGTTGATGGTGTACCAGTTACAGTTAACTATGATGGGATAGGACAAGATCGAGTTTTGTTTGTAAAAGAATTGCGATAGTTTTTTTTGCTAAACTCCCATGGAAGAAAGAAATAACTTCAATAATCTGTGGTACCGCATGAGTGGCATGTGTGGCTAACGGGCACGATAGTTTAACCAAAACAGGGAGCAGACCGCCACGGCACTGCTCCATGAACGTATTCTTCTGCATATGCTTTTTACTTTAGAAGTAATACTGCCGTGTCTCAGGTAGTTGATGAAAAATCTTCTGTCTAAGCAAAAAATCCGCCGCACATCAACGACGGTTTTGCTCGAATAACAACACTAATTAACTGCTGGATCAATATTAACAGAAGCAGGGAATAAAAATGTAACCGTAGCATCCGGTGAAAAAGTAGCCGTAAGGACACCATAGTTCTTTACTAATACTGCAACTGTCGATGATATCGAAGGTCCTGCTCCACTAATAAGAGTTGTATCGATTAACCGCATCACATTAGGTGGATCTAGGCTATTAATGGTAATGGCCGATGTGTTGGGTCCTGTAGATCGATATAGACCTTTGAACGTATAATCCGCTGAGTTTGCATTAGGAAGGTTGTTAATGTTAATGACTTCCGTATCCGACTCCACCTCATCCGCATATAATTTGATCCTCCCTGTACTAGAGGTATTTAGCGCGTTGTTTGATGTGCGAATGAAGTCAATATCAGCGATAAAACTTGCATCATTAGCAAGTAGAATACCAGTTCCCGTATTAAGTCCGGCCCCGTTTTCGAGTTGTCCTCCCTTTACCCTTAAGGTACCTGCAGTTACAACTATGGCTGCTGTACCGGCAAGGGTTACGCCGCCAGGAGTAAAAATACTATCGAAGTAAATGTCTGAGGTGGCCGTAGAATTATATTGAATACATACACCACCGACTCTAAAATCTTTGATATGTGCTTCGAGATTCGCCGAATCCTGAACAGAAATGCCTGTATAATCCGTGCCACCCTGAAGAAGGTTACCAACGATTCGAGTGATGACGTTCCCGCTTAGCAAAATGATATTTTGATCTAAACTAGGCTGGAAGACAGAGATCTCGTCAAAAGTAAGTGCTACATTGCCTGAACTCGCTTCTAAAGCACGTGTGCCCAATTGAATTTTATCAATGTTGCCATAGAAATTGCCTCCGGAGACCATAATTCCTATAGAAGAAGGCGTAAAAGTGTTGAACATGAGTCCTCCTTCTATGTCAAGATTGCCATTCACTAGTCGTATCATCTGCGCTGGAAAGAAGGCATCCATTCGATTGAATCTAATGTTTGCAGTACCTGCTTCTTGAAGTATTAAGCTGGATCCTGTAAATATAGGATCTGTGTTTATATTGCTGGAGAGTTCATCTACATAACAACGGAGGTTTGGATTGCCACCGCCAGAAGAGAGATGGATACAATTCCCAAAAGCTGATATCACATTAACATTCGCATCGACTTGACCATCCGTGATTAGCAAGGCTGTATTTAAACCGTTACCACGATCGAATGTGCTGATACGTTCTCCAATCATGTTTAAATTTCCGCCGGTCCCAACTGTAATAAGCCCATTTACCGATCCAGATATTTCCTGGAAATTCAGGAATAGAACACTGTTGTTTTCAACACGTACGGATGGAATGGTTAACCCGTTTGTGGTCATCTGCATCACAGTCACCTTGTGACTACCTCCGGCTACGTTGATATTTCCTGCCTCGCTAGAAATGAGATCCACCTGTAATCTCATTTGCCCATTTTGAAGATCGATGGCCGGGTTCACCGTCTGGAAGGAATTCATTGTTTTGACATGGATAACTGCCTCACCGTTCTGCATAAGAATACATCGATCTTGACTAAATATTCTATCGAAATCACCCGTGAATTGCGTATTCCCATTAATAACGAGTGCCGGAGCTGCTGAATTAATCACGACCAATATATAAGAAAATAAACTAGTATTACCGGCTTGGATCGAGACCCCTTGGGAATTGCCTACCAGAGCAATGGAGTAACAAATAAAGGTTCCTGTAAATGTCGGAGTGACATCTATAATTAAACCAGAGTTGGACTGTATGTTGCGTGTTCGCATTGTGATAGCTGTTGTCTGGGTTGCGGCACTGTTGGACACAACAATAGCCCTGCCTCCACTATTAATCATGGTTACTTCAAGACCAATACTAATCGTTTCTGTCCCCGTAAAAAGGATGAGGTCATCTGTACCGGTGATATCATTCGATATTTCAAAAGCTTTCAAAAACAGCACACCACTAGCAATCACAACCGCAGAGCCTCCGATGAAGTTGTTCGTGATACTCTCCCTAACATTAATGGTATAATTCCCGCCACCTAGGAGACTGATCGTGTTACCAACCGTATCACTCATTGATTCACATTCAAAGTGGACCGTGCTGGCTCCTGTACTCTGAAGAATGGAACTACCTGCAGCTGTTGCTCCATTAGTCAGAAACTGTCCCTCACCAAGCACATCAAAAGCGATAACTGCCCCCAGATCATCAAAAAGGTTTCCGACTGCTATCACTATGGCTCCCTTTTCAAATACCCAGTCGATCCCGTCTTTAGCCAAGTTCGTCTCCGTATATACTCCGGGACGTACAATAATTGTCGTGCCCGAAGGGACACTAGCCACAGCTGCAGCGGCCGTCTGCCAAGGTTTTGTCTCGTCGTCAAGCATGGCGGTTGCATTGTTACCATACACAGGATCGACAAATGCCGTCTGATTCACAAGTAACTGAGTAGGACCCGTAGGGCCGATTACACCTTGAGGTCCGGTTGGGCCTTGAATGCCCTGAGGTCCATCTAGACCTGGAGGACCGGTAACACCTTGTTGCCCGGCTGGGCCTTGAATGCCTTGAGGTCCATCTAGACCTGGAGGACCGATAACACCTTGTTGCCCGGTTGGACCTTGTATTCCTTGAGGTCCAATTATACCAGGGGATCCTGCTAAACCTCGCGGCCCGACTGGCCCTGCCGGTCCAGTTACACCTTGCGGACCTTGAGGTCCCGCAATTCCTCTACGTCCCTTCCGACCGCGGGGTCCAGGAACACAGTGTACTTTTCTCAAAAACTGACGGATTGTTCTACGAATGAAGGGCTTTAATTCTTCCTCACACGTTTTGCAATTAGATGGGCTAGTGGCTATTTTCTTTTTTACAGAAATATACTTTTTCTTTTTTAATGAAGAAGATTCAGTGTTCATCTTTTTAATCTCTTCCAAAACGTACACTCCTCCTCCAATGCGGATGTGTATATCCTATGATGACGAGGAGATTTGCGGAAAGGCTTATACCTATTGATCTGTTGCCATAATAATTTGTAATTGAGTTCCATCATGAGGGGGAAGTACCAATCGATTTCGAAAAATAAGCGCATCATTGCGCTAACGAAGAACGAGAGTTCAATCACTTCGGCGAATCAATCGGATTATTACTAATGAATGTGTATGAGAATTATTACACTTTCTCAATTTATCTGAGTTATAATTTTTCGGCTCGGATTGGAGGCTAATAATGTCTGTTAGTTTGTTTAGAATGATTCAAGAGGATGATTCATTTGAACTAGGTTTTGAAATACCAATATCTCGCGAAGAATTCTTTACAAAGTTTTGGCAACCAGCTATTGAGGAGCTCAAAATAACTCGATTTCAGAATGGAATAGAATTAAGAAAAGACCAGTTAGAATCTACACTTTTAGAGCTAAAAAATTTAAGAATTTGGGCACAATCAAATCTTAAAAATAATGATTTGGAATATATGGTCACTAGGATTGATTTGCTTTTAAAAGAATTGCCATTGGCTTTTAAAACAGAAGATACCATTTTATGGATCGGATAGCTTCATACTTATGTGAAAAACCTTGTTTGGCTCGTATTAATTAAGGTTTATTCTATAAAAATTGAATAAGTTCAGTAACCCATTCACAATGATCCATTGAACTAACGAGGAACTGATAGTTAAATTAGTCAAAAAGTAAAAACCGCGTTCCTAATTGGGCGCGGTTTATTTTTTATTGGGGATGTATTCGAGAATATCGGATAAGGAGTAGCTATTTCCAATATGAGTATATCTTTTGAAAATAACGAAGGGGTAAATCGGTTCCTTCTGTCCTGCCGTTAAATCAAATATCGTTGGAATTTTAATTTTATAGTCCACTGAAACAATATTGCCTTGAAAGCCAATATGCCATTCTCTTTTAAATGATTAGTAACTTAAGAAATAATTACTCACCCAAATTGAAGCAGAGTTTTCTCAATTGTTCAATGATGCTTTTAAGCTCATTCTCTTTCTTCAAAAACTGAAGCATGGCAAGGATTAGTACAGATCTAGGCTGATCTCGCTCAACTTCCTCCTGGAGTATAACGAGCGCTTCATGTAGTCCTGTTCTGTGATAATTTGTTATAGCCAATTCTTTTAGGGTAGAGAAAAGAAGTTCGAACAGCTTACGTCTTTGTTCAACTACAGAAACAGAGTTACCCTTACAAGCTGATTCCACATAATTATCCATCATCGTATTTTGTAAAATTGCTTTTGGCTTCTTATTCAGGACGCCGTCAACGACCTCCTCCAAGAGATCCACAATAAATACAGAAACATCTTTTATATTTAACGGCCTGTTATCAAAAATAATTAAGAAAAGATACTCTTTAACGATCCCATTATAAATCGATACAAGGTCCCATATATTAAGTTCTATTTCTTTACCAAACCTACGAGTCAAGGCATCTCTATTCATATTAAAAATATTTGCTCGTTGACTAAGCAGAATAGAGGCAATTTTCCCTTCACTAGCTTGCATTTCAAAAGTGTTCTTCACTATAAAATTATTCTCAATAAAAAAATAAAATTGACATTCGGTTTCACGAATGAAAATCTCTCTTAAGGTAAGTGTCGGGTCCGATCTAATCTCTTCCATTTTTTCGAAAAGGCTATTCTGCTTTGAGTGATGCACTTCTACGAATAAATCCTCTTTAGAAGGGAAAAATTTGTATAGCGACCCTTTTGCGATTTTGCAATCATCTGCGATATCCTGAATCGATGTAGCAAGATAGCCTTTTTCCGAAAAAAAACGTTCAGCGGAATCCATGATGTTTTGTTTGACTATACTCAATCTACTTCCTCTTTTCAAAAAAAAATTGACATTCTTCAAAAACTAGATAAAATTAAGCACATGATGACCGATCGGTTTTTCCGGAAAACTATTGGTCATATGTATATGATGTATGCTTAAACATCAAGCCACAGAAGAGAGGAACATTCATATGTCTGCACAATCAGCTGAGAAATTAGCATCTTCACCAGAGTTTTCGCTCAAAACCATTATCGCTCCACTTCTTGCCGTTATGATTGGTATGATTATGGTTCTTCTAGATACTACGATTATGAATGTTGCTATCCCAAGTTTACAAAAATATTTTAACAGTTCATTAAAAACAATTCAATGGACCATTACCGGTTATACTCTTGCGCTAGCTACGATTATCCCTTTAGCTGGCTGGATGACAGATAAATTTGGAGCCAAACGAATATTCCTCATTACGATTACCTTGTTTACTATTGGTTCAGTCCTTTGTGCCTTAGCCCAAACTACTGAACAGCTCGTAATATTCCGCATAATACAAGGCCTTGGTGGTGGAATGGTAGCTCCCATCGGTATGGCAATGTCTTTTAGGATGGCCCCCCCCGATAAAAGAGGAGCCGTTATGGGGATGCTTGGTTTACCTATGCTAATTGCCCCTGCTACAGGTCCTTTATTATCTGGATGGTTAATTGGAATAGCATCTTGGCATTGGATTTTCCTAATCAATTTACCTATTGGAATCGCTGCCGTGATTGTAGGTCTTAAATTTCTGCCCAATCAGCAGCGTGGTAAAGCGCCTGCCCTCGATATTCTAGGAATAATTCTTGCCCCGATCGCCTTTTCCATGCTGACTTATGGTATGAGTGAGGGGGGAAGGGGCTGGAGTTCCACTGGCGCATTAACGGGATTGATTGTTGGGGGTGTCGCACTTCTTCTATTCATTTTCGTGGAGCTGCGTCATAAGCAACCATTGCTGGAGTTGCGTGCATTTAAATCACCAGATTTTACTCTCGGTATTATTATAAACTGGGCTTTGCAAGCCTCCATGATCGGGACTATTCTCTTGAATCCCTTATTCCAGCAAGGAGTATTAGGTCGAACACCCCTCGTAAGTGCGGCAATCTCCCTCCCCATTTCTTTGGGAGGTCTACTATTTACGCCATTCGCGGGGAAAATATCAGATAAAATTGGCGCTCGACCTCTTGTGTTTAGCGGTTTGAGCCTTATGTCCATTGCTTTATTCTTGCTTTCGGGGGTAAACCTCAATACCGGAGTAATTACTTTAATGATTCCACTTTTTATGGTGGGATGTGGGATGGCCTTATCAATGATGCCCTTAAATGCGCATATTTTAAAGTCTGCTCCGCGTGAACTGGTAAGCCGAGTAACACCATTAAACTCAGCTTCTTTACAGGTTGTGAATTCATTTGCCATAGCTGCTTTAACGGGACACTTATCTTCGCGAATAGGAAAGCGTATGGTGGAAGCTGGTGAACACGCCCAAAATTTAAAGATCTCTGCCTTAGCTTTTGGTGACACGTTCTTAATTATAGCCTGCATTGCCACGGGTGGTGCGATTTTAAGCTTAATTCTTCGTAAGCCTCGCATCAAATAAGGAGAAGAATTGGCGGCAGCATAAGGAATGAGCGATTAATTATAATAAATTTTGAAATTTTGATCATAATTAAAGTGAATTTTACCAATGAGAGGGGTTTATTTAGTATGAACGCAGCTATTTTAGTGATTGGAGCAACAGGAACAACAGGCAAAGAATTGGTGAAACTTCTGGCGAAGAACGGCCAAAAAACGCGTGTTACCGTTCGTTCGACAAGCAACACAAGTGAACTGCAAGCATTGGGAGTCGAATTGGTTCAAGCTGATCTAACCGATGTCGACTCACTGGTAAATGCCATGAACGGCCTCCAAAAAGTATATTTTGCAACACCTCTTGTTCCGAATATGGTGGAACTTTCTTCTTCGATTATTCGTGCAGCTAAAAAAGCCGGTGTGAAGCATCTAGTGAAGTTATCGGGCGGCGGGGCTGAAATGGATACAATGGCCAAGTGGCATAGGGCAGTCGAAAAAGAAATGGAGCAGTCCGGCATGGCTTATACGTTCTTGCAGTCAAATACTTTTATGCAAAATTTTGTTAAATTCAACTCTCATACCATTCGTGCTCAGGGAGCCTTCTATGAGCCGCATGGCGACGGAAAATCGGCTTACATTGATGCCCGCGATATAGCCCAGGTTGCCCATCGGGTTTTAACGGAAGAAGGCCATGAGAACAAAGCATATTACTTGTCGGGGCCAGAAGCACTTTCCAGCGCCGAAATTGCGGATATTCTTTCTTCAGTAACCGGAAAATCAATTAAGTACGTAGATGCACCGGTTGAAGCTGCTCGCGCTGGTATGCAAAAAGCAGGCATGCCTGCTGAAATCGTCGAAGCTTTGTTAGAACATTATCAAATGATGAAGTTAGGATACACTGCAAAAGTTTCCAGTACGGTAGAAGAAATAACCGGACAAAAAGCAACCTCTTTTGAGACTTTTGCTCGAGCAAATAAGGATGCATTTATCGGTTAATATATGGCGAAAAATTTTTAAATAAGAGTGATGAAGATGTGATATCCACGGACGGTTCCGGTAGATTGAGGAGAAGGCCAAGGATATTCTTAATACACGTGAATTGTTGCCATTAGATTGTAAAGCGCGGCCGGCGTTCGTTTATACACCAGTCCAACATTGTTCATGTTGGACTGGTTTTCTTATTCGGATTGTATCATCGCTGATTTTTTCTGTAAGATTTTGCTTCGAATTAAATAAAGGATGAAAAGTAACGGGATATATGCATAAATAAAATAAAACCCAATCTCAACAACATTTCTTCCTAACCAGTCAATCTTAACGCGATCGTTAAATGGAAGAGAAGCCAGGAAGACTGCAATGAGGATAAGTGTTAGTGACAATGTGGGTTTAAGATTCGTAACTCTTTTTAATATTCTTGTACAGCTCCAAATCGAGAGACAAAGCACGGGGATAATAATTATTAGCCAGATACATATGAAAATAAATTCAACCCTTGCAATAAGCGAAAATTCAATCACTTTTATCATGACCAAGGTTGGCCAGTAGGTATGCCTTAATAGTCCCTGACTAAAATATATGAGCGTTACAAACGTTAGTATGAAATACTTGAGTGTACAAAAAAATAAACCGAGATGAGCCCATTTTACATTTTTCTCGGGGGCTTTTATAAATGGAAAATATATGAGTAAGCCTTCGAATCCCATAAACATAATGCCTGAGTATTTTGAAGACGTGAGCAGATCTTTTATAGAATGATTAAACATAGGCAATACATTAATAAAATGTCCATATTTGATATTGAAGTACAATAACAATGGTAGCAGCGAGCCGAAAATGACCCCAAAAAAACAATAGCCGACTAATACTCGAAATCCTCCGGAAACGGCGTAATAAATGATAAAGACGAGCAAGGATGCCAATAACCATGTTCTAAGGTTGGGAAACATCCAAATTTGGATGATTTCGATATAGCTGCGAAAGACTGTTAAAGCTATTATAAAATAGTACCCGATCATAACAAAGGAAAAGACACTCCCTAGGAATTTTCCAAAAAGGATGCGATGTAAGTCGATTACATCTTTGGATGGATTACCAAGCATTTTAAATATCATCCAAATTATGACATGAAGGCTTATCCCCATTAACAGAACCGGGATCCAAGCATCGTTGCCTGCAAATTCAAAAATAAAATGTTGAAAACTTAACATACCAACCCCGACCATAGAAGCATGGATGAGGAAAAATACAAAGAAACCGGAGACCAAGTAGTTTTCCTTTACCACGTTCTGCACTAATGCCCAACTCCCAAAGATAATATTTTTACTCTGTCACAACATCAAATTTTAGTTTTGGGTAAATTTGAGCAGTAAATTTTTGCTCATTCCAATTTCTTTGACGAGCTCTATGAAGATTGCCTATTCCAATTGGATCTACATGATTCTTTTGGAAATCTTCCAGCATGGCTTTAATTTCCACTGTTAAGTTATTTTCGATTTCTTTCTTCAAATTAAGCATATCGTTGTTGTTTTCAAAAGCATTTAAGGTTGCAGGATATTTTCCAAGGTAAATATTGAGATGAAGTGAAATTAAGGCTTTTTCATTTTCTACGATCATTTTATGTTTCGCGTAAATAATTTTATATGAAATTTGCTCGTTTTGGTCATTTTTGAAGGTGTATGTGCTTGATTGAATATCGACTTTATCGTCTTTAAGGAGCTTAATGAGTAAGCCTTTTTTATCTGTGAGCAAAAGTTTTAATTTATCACCATGAAAAACACCTACACCATTTATTTGCAAAACATCATCGGGGCTTTTAACCAGAACGGGCAAAAAAACATCTTGTCCTTCTCCAAAGTATTGGTCAAGAAATATATGGCCATTTGTGGAAGGTGTATTCCCGTTCTCCATATTTTGTTTAATCAGATTAGATAAATAGACGGGTGGATATTTTAAAGTTTCTGCTAAGATATCACTAGCCTGATTTGTTGTTAAAACAAGTGTAGAGAGATTACTAATAAGAGGATCTCGAACAATGGAGCCGGCAAGCTCTGAAATGCCTCTTCTTGCCGTTTTTTCACTAATTACAAATGTCCGCAATTGACCGATTGCAATCTGGTGATCCGATTGCGAAGTGAAAGATGTAAGTACCTCATTAAACGATTTGGCTTCTCCATTAAGCAAAAACAATTTCGCTTTCTTTTCAAATGCAGAATAGGAGGCACTCACTCTAAATGTTTCCCCTTGCAAGTCTAATCCAATGGTTTTTATGAGCTTAACTCGATCTATAATTTGTTCTTTTGCGCATCCCGATAAAAGGAAGCAAAAGAAAAGGAGGGAGAAATATCTTTTCATTGACTCTAGTTCCCTTACTTAGTAATTTATTCGTTATTGTAATCGTGACTAATATCCTTCGGTTTGCTTACCTTATATCTTTTCAACGAGAGTGGTCGTAAATAACGAGGTCGATTAAAAGTAAGTGTGAGGGAGGAGCGAATAATACTATCTGTGAATTCATGGAAACGAAATGGGAACAAGGGAACAAAATAGGGAGTACCCAACGATTTCAATCTCAATAAATGGCCTAAAATAAGCACAATTCCAATCATTATGCCTAGCCCCCCCCCATGCTGCCGCTAAGACTATCAATGGAAACCTTAGAAAGCGGATGGTATTCGCCATTTTGAAAATAGGTGTAGCAAACGAGGAAAGAGCAGAAAAAGAAACAATGATAATTAATATATTACTCGTAAGAGAGGCTTGTACGGCTGCTTCTCCGAGTACGATACCGCCTACAATCCCCAACGTTTGTCCGACTTTGTTCGGCAATCTGGCGCCAGCTTCACGTAATAGTTCCACGGTGAATTCTAAGAGCAATACTTCAAGAAACGGCGCAAATGGAACGTTTGCTCTAGATTCTATAATCGGTCCTAGAAGAGATTGTGGTATGACCGAATAATGAAAGGTTAACACTGCAACATAGGAGGGAGACGCAAGAATAGAGAAGGCAACTCCCAAGTACCTAATACATCGAAAGAAAGAAGACAAAATCCATGGCAGGTAGTAATCTTCGGGTGAGGCAAAAAAATCAAACACAGTGGTAGGTCCGGAAATGAAATAAGGTGACCCACTGCTTAATATGACCACTTGGCCGTTAATAAGATTAAATTTCGCCCTGTCTACGCGTTCCGAGGACATAAATAAAGGGAAAGGTGAGTTTGCGTTATCCGTTATGATTTGGTCAAGAATAGAACTATCAAATAACACGTCGTCATCGGCATCTACTATTCTTTGTCTTACCGTGTTTATGTGCTGGGGGTTGCAAATTCCGTCCATATAGACAATCGTTACTCTTGTTTGTGAAACTGAACCTACGATGTGCTCCTCAAATCGTAAACTGTCAGAAATAATCTCTTTTCGAAGTAAATTTAAGTTGGTATCGAGATCTTCCACAAAGCCAACTTTCGGACCAATGACGCTGTATTCGTTATCCGCTTCATTATTACTCCGATACCCGCGTTTTAAATCCGCAATATTGATTAGTAGCCCTTCATGTAAATCAGGTTCCAACTGAACATAAATAAACCCTTTAAGCAAACCTTGTGAGATCTCGTCCATATCTGAAGATAACTTGATATTCTCTATCGGAATCAAATTTTGTAACGAAAGAAGATTATCAATTTCAGTTCTCGAAATTTGAATTCGGTGCAATATTTCGTTGTGAATAAGATTTTGGTCAACAATGGCTTTGCAATATGTAAAGTGAATTCGTTTATTATGAAAAGCATGCACTGTTTGTACTAAATCATTCGATTTGATCGTATCTTTCAAAACCGTATATATATTTTCTGGAATTGGGAACACCCCACAGTTAAAATATACACTTTATTATGAGCCTAGATATAAATTGCTATACCCGCTAAATGTCTGAATAATGCTAAAGTGGAAAATCTAAGCATTTAAAATCCTCCGTTTTTATTATTGTTTTGAAGCATCTGATATTTATATAGAAATTTTCTTAAAAAAAAGAAAAAAATTAGGAATTGTAAACTCTTAAGGATGCGCTATACTAGGGATTAGGTATCGTTTCCCAAAAAAAGGTGAGAGGGGCTGTTTACAAATGAAAATAGCCATCATTTGCTTTGATGATTTTACGGATCTTGATGTGTTCATGCCTTGGGATTTGTTGAATAGAGTGCGATTGGTCGGTGGTATCGCCGATTGGGAAGTAAAGCTGCTGGGGACCGCATCATCACATATTTCTTCGGCCGGATTAAGAATCCCCATGCATGGGATGGTTGAGGAGGCGAATACATTGGATGCCGTCCTATTCGCGAGCGGAAGAGGAGTGCAGCCCTTGTTCAAGGACCCGGCTTATCTAAGCCGATTTCAACTTTCTCCGGATCGGCAATTGATCGGATCCATGTGTTCGGGTGCTTTGCTCTTGGGAGCATTGGGTTATTTGGCAGGGAAGCGAGCTACCACTTATCCGACTGTGGCCGGACAGTTAGCCGTGTTTGGCGTAGAGATCGTTAACGAGAGCTTTGTAAATAACGGTAACATCAGCACGGCTGCCGGGTGTTTGGCCGGACAAGATTTGTCGGCTTGGGTGATTGATTCTTTGCTGGGTAATGAAATGACCCAGCGTGTTCTGAAGACGGTTCAGCTTGTCGGCCAGGGGCTTGAGATAGTATTGTAACCACTGGTGGAACAATCGGAGGTGGTGCAAAGGTTACCATCATCATGAAATTGAAAGGACTAACTCCCAAGAAGGCCTTCGAAGAATTGGAAAAAGCTGAAGGGAGAATTAGAGAGACATTATAGAAAATTAGGATTAAGCATATAGAAATTATAAAGTTTTAAATTTATCATAATCAGGTTACCGGATGTTGGGTGGCCTTTTTTTGCATTATTTGTATAAAATAAATCTATTAATCAAAAATGCTGGAATTCAGGAACATTATGATTAGCTATGCTTAACCGAGTCTGTCGAATCTTTTATTTAAACTCATTTAAAAGACTTCTCCTGGCCAATCGACTTCGATCGATCAAAGGCCTTGGTCCAAAGCAGGTCTAAACTTGGCTTAAAGAATGGAGTGAGTATACGCGAGAGAAACCATTAGGCTGAAAGTCTGAGACTATTTCTTCAAATTCTAAACAGTAGCTGCCTTTTTATTCTAATACAGATTCCACAACTTAATTCATAGGAGCTGTCGTCAAAGTCTTTAAGAAATTTCTAATGATTCACAGGGTGTTCAGTCTAAACTTTATTCTCACTGAACCCCGCCTTCTTGATCTAGCTTTCGTTTTATCGAATTAGAAACTAGCGAAGCTAACTGTAAACTGTTTAACTCCATAAACAAAAGGACTTTGAATATACGTCATCTCCGAATCTGTGACAAATTGAATATCCCCGAGCCGTTTCAAGAGCATCTCAATCACGATTTGCCCTTCAAGCCGTGCTAAAGGTGCTCCTAGGCAGAAATGTATGCCGAATCCAAACGAAAGGTGAGCATTTGGTTTGCGGTCCACAATAAACGTATCCGGATCTGCAAATTTAGCCTCATCGCGATTAGCAGATGCCACCCAAGAGACGACTTGTTGCCCTTTTTTTATCATGATGTCTCCGATCTCCACGTCCTTCGTCGCTACTCGTCCTATGGCCAGAATGGGGGGATAGAAACGCAGGACTTCTTCAATAAAACCAGGAATAAGCTCTGGGTTACCGCGAAGTTGCTGTTGGAGCGTTCGGTCTTCCGTCACGCGGCGGACAGCGTTTGTAATCAAATTGGTCGTCGTTTCATTACCAGCAGCGAGGAGTAGGATTGAAAAGCCAAGAATCTCTTTGTCGCTGAGCTTCTCTCCTTCTACTTCGGCTTTCAGCAGAAGTGAAATCAGATCCTCTTTAGGCTCCATACGACGCTGCTCGATAATCTGGGCGAAATAATCATTCAGCTCGTCAGTGGCCTTCTCTTTCTCCGCGATGACTTGATTGAACGCCTCGTCAGTATTTTGGTCAGGTCCCTTCACAAGAATGTCCGACCATTCCTTGAATAAGTTGCGATCCTCTGGGGGGACCCCAAGCAGCTCCGCTATAATAATCACCGGCAGAGGAACGGCCAGAGCGGAAACTATGTCTATAGTTCCTTCGATTTCCACAGCATCCAGCAATTCTTCGGTGATTGAGGAGATTCGTGATGCCAAATCCGAGATTACCTTGGGTGTAAACGCCTTGCTTACCAAACCCCGCAGTTGTGCATGACGAGGAGGATCCATCGTAAGAATGGTCTCTCTGTCTTTTACAGCCAATCCTCGTCTGGAAGAGAAGGTGGCGGAATCTTTGAGAATACGATAGATGTCTTCATAGCGAAATACATCCCAACAACTTCTACTTTCATCATAACGAACAGGCGTCGTTTGGCGAAGTTGGTTAAACACCGAAAAAGGTTGAAGTCGTTTTTCCTTCGTGTTCAATTCAACCATTGGTATAATATTGGCGTACCGTTCCGATTTGTTCATGTATATTCTTAGTATGCTCCTCTCCAAATTCAATCTAAAGGTTAATTTACCCAGTAGTTAACAATTAATTCCTGGAGTTTTTCATAGGCATGAATCTTAGATTTCATGAAATCAAAACGAGTAAATGCGTTGCGAAAAGGTTTGGAAGAAGGAATGATTACCCGAGAGTAAATTCTGTACGTTTAATAGAGTTGACGTTACAGAGAAGAAGAGAAACATGTGTACAAGAAAATTATAGGATTTGCCGTTGTATTCCTGTTCGCAACAGCCGTGCCTACGATGTCCCAATGGTTACATATAAGGATGTGGCGGACCAAGCTTGGGAAAAAGGGATCATTCTTTACATTGAAAGATGGCTAAGAGCTCCGTTCCAAAAAGAATGGGATAATCCCTGGAATATCATATCCAAGGACTCCAGGACATGAAGTCGCTGGAAGCGGAAGTGATCATGTGCTCAAGAGAAAGTTTGGTCTTCTCAAGAAATGCATGGTTAAACGTATTATATCTAATTTCTTCATGCGAAAATGGTCGGAAAGGTAGATAAAGACATAAAAAAATGTTTTATGACTTAAACGGGTTTTCACATCGCAGCCATGAAGCTTTCTCCTTACATGAAGAGAGTGTTAACCATATTCGCATCCATACGGAGTTGGGAATCACGTACAATGCACAGAATCGATTATTAACATTAAAGAATATTGACGAAATGAAAAAATATTTCAATGATTATTATAAAGAAAAGTGAAATAAGTTTGTACGTTTCGCCTGGGATCATCATTGGGATTTGCTTGGTATTGGTGATACAAAACAAGGCTATACCAAGTGGGAAGATTTTACTGTGGACTTTGAAGTTCAATCGAAAGTAACGACCAAGGGTAACATGATTACACCATATGAGTAGGGGATTTCCATTGGACAAACATCGATAAGTGCGATTCAAATGTTTTTTATTACGACTTGCTACGTGGTTGGAACAACCTTTCTCTTACTACCGACTGCAACGATCATTGATTCGAAACAGTATGGGTGGGTGGCTCAATTATGGAGTACCAGATTCGGGATAGCGATCGGGGCAATATGGATTTACCTATCGAGCCAGCATCCGGATCTCTCGCTAATCTAATAAAGTCTTGGGGAAGTATGTTGGCGGATTCGTTTCGATTTGTTATATCGTATTATTTCTCCAAATAACTTCATGGGTTACCCGTAATATAAGCGACTTCATGCACGTCACGCTAATGCCGAGAACGCCTAAAACGGTTTTTCGCATCGTGGCTCTAGTCACGCTGTGCACGCAGAAGCTTTTCACGATCATCGTGAGGTCAGCCAGCGAGCCCTTACCCAGTGTCGGGAACGGTATAATAGGCTATAATCCTACAGATACTTAAGGTGGCGCTCATCCGCCTTTGAAATGACGCTATCTGCCCCGAGGCTACCCTATACAGCGTTGCGGTTGAGGGCTGGTTCCAAAAGATGGGTCGCGAGGGTAAGCCTTTGCTCGATTTCAGCAGCAAATAACATAGCATAGGAGAAATCACAATGCATCCTTTACGCAAACTACGGGAATCCGGTAATGCTACACCTGCCCAGGTGAGAGAGTTGCTTGCCGAAAACGTCGTATTCAACAGCCCAATCCTGGTACTGCCGATCGAGGGGCGTGACGTCATCGCGGCGATTTTCGCTCAGTCGAGCTCTACGCGTGGTTCCGGTACCTACACAGCCGAGTTTAAGCTCGATGAGCGCACCACCTTCTTGCGCTGGGTGGGGACCATGGATGGCCACAAGATCGAGAGCTTGGAGATCATCGTGGACAACGAGCAGGGGCTGATAGAGGAGCGCACTATTGCCCTCCGGCCGTATCCGGCGGTGAAACTGTTCCGCGACTCCATGTATGAATCGCTCAAGGATAAGCTGCCGCCCGATGTTTGGGACTACCCAACGACGCCGTAGTGTGACCACGACTGGCGTTTCAGATCGTTACCTAACCCCCTGTCGGCCGCATGGTCGATAGGGGGCTTCTTATGTATTACTGACAGATCGGAGTCGTCAGGTAGCCGGTTTCACCGAGATCTTTATTCTAAATCCAACTATAAGATCTCAAGTATATGATGCCTTATATCATAGTTATAAACCTTCTTTTACCGATTTAGCTATCGTTACGGTGCGTTTAGCTTGATGTTCAGCTGCAGCGCGAACGTCTTCTTTCATTGCTCCATTTTGATCTACGGTTAGGCTCGTTTCGTTTGGTTGCCTCAAGATGAGCTTTCCAAGATGGATTACCATCAACGACGGATTGCGGGACTAACGAGGAAAAGATAGCTTAATAAAAGCCGGCCGTGGGCCGGCTTTTTACGTGCGCCCAGCATGGGCGCTATCTCTAGGGTTCAAGTCCCGAATGGCGAAGGCAGTAGTAGCCATAGCTTAAGACAAGGGTGTCGACCGCGAGGTCGAATCTGAAGGAAGTCGGCGGCAAATCTCCGGTCTGAGGAACACGAATTCCATATAAGGCTAGCGTACGTTGGGAGAGACTGCGTAACAAGTCAAAGCCCTTACTGCCGAAGGCGTACGAGAGTAAATGGAGCAGATAGATGGAGAGGAAGATAGCGTTCTTACCTGGGGAGATCTGTACGGAACGCAAATCGAACTTTGTAAACCTGTATAGGAATACAGGCTGAACGTACAGAAGTCAGCAGAAGCCATAGTACGTGAGGTGTTGCAACACCCTGCGGAAGGGCTGAACATGAAATAGGTATTTGTACATCAAGGCGTTCAGAGTGAGTAGTGAAAGCAGAAAATCCGAAAGGACTTATCCGAAGGAGGAAACGGTGAATCCGTGGGGGACTTCAAAAGGGCAGAATTCATCTCTGGCACAAGAGGAAGGTACAAATCACGTAAGGAGAGGTAAAAAAAATTGTTGGAGCAATTGCTGTCACGGGAAAATCTTCTACAAGCATTAAAGCGTGTCGAGGCCAATAAGGGAAGCCATGGCGTAGATGGAATGTCTGTAAAATCCTTACGAGAACACATCAAACAAAACTGGCAGACGATACGGCAAGAAATAGAAGAAGGAGTCTACCATCCGAGTCCTGTTCGTCGGGTCGAAATCCCGAAACCGAATGGCGGGATACGGATGTTAGGTATCCCTACCGTGACAGACCGACTGATTCAACAAGCAATCGCTCAGGTACTAACACCATTGTTCGATCCACAGTTTTCCGAACATAGCTATGGCTTTCGTCCCAAGCGGCGAGGACATGACGCGGTGAGGAAGGCTAGAGCGTACATGACAGAAGGATATCGATTCTTCGTCGATCTTGATTTGGAGAAATTCTTCGACCGTGTCCATCACGACCGGCTCATGATGAAAGTTGCGACTAGAGTGAAGGACAAGAAATTCCTCCTTCTTATACGCAAATATTTGCAGGCAGGCGTCATGGAAGGTGGTCTGGTCAAGTGGGCAGCGGAAGGAACGCCACAAGGTGGTCCATTAAGTCCGCTGTTATCCAACATTGTACTGGATGAACTAGACCAAGAATTGGAGAAACGTGGACACCGTTTCGTCCGCTATGCGGACGACTGCAATATCTAAGTAAAAACACAAAGAGCAGGTGAACGAGTCAAGGCATCTGTGACCCATTTCATTGAGAGCAAACTCAAACTTAAGGTAAACCAAGCGAAAAGTGCGGTAGATCGCCCTTGGAAACGAAAGTTTCTAGGGTTTAGTTTTAGCGAAAACGAGCAGCCGAAAGTAAGAATTGCCAAGCAATCTCTACAGAAAGCTCAAGTTAAAATCCGAGAGATTACTTCTCGGAGGAAGCCAATGAAGATGGAGGAGCGAATAAAAGAGCTGAATCAATTTCTAACAGGATGGTGCGGCTATTTCTCGCTCGCAGATACGCCAAGTATCTTTAGAGATATGGACAAGTGGATTCGAAGAAGGCTGCGTATGTGCCTTTGGAAGCAAAGGAAGTTACCGAAAACCAAAGTAAAAAGGCTTCTATCCTTGGGGGTTCCTAAGAATAAAGCCTTTGAATGGGGAAATACCCGAAAAGGGTATTGGCGAATTGCAGGAAGTCCGATCTTAGGGATAACATTGGACAACCAATACTGGAAATCCAATGGATTCAAGAGTCTGTTGGACAGAACAACTACTTACGGAATATGTCATGAACCGCCGTATACCGAACGGTACGTACGGTGGTGTGAGAGGTCGGGGGCTAGCCGCCCCCTCCTACTCGATTCAATTAACGGGCAGGATTATGTGGTGATTGTCTTGAATATAGCCTATATTTCAAATCAGGATACAGGACAGAAAGGTGTGGAGATAAGATGTCTGCCACCGTTATTAACTTAATTCCAACTATTCCAGAATATGTTCCAACTGCGAAAAGCATTGAAATGATCGATGAATGGTACAACAGTATAATGCACAAATTGTTATTACCGATGAAGTGCGTTTCATAGATCAGGAAGAAAATTTTGAGGATATTAAATGTCCTTTTTGTTCTAGTGCCATTGAGATCAAATGGTGGCAAGACAAAATGGAGAAAGCTTCAGAAAGTTCTTTTCACGAACTCACATCAATAACCCCATGTTGTAATCAGAAGACAACACTAAATGAACTAAATTATAACTGGGAGGCTGGCTTTGCTCGATTTTCAATAGAAATATTGAACCCGTCGATAGATATTTCTGAACATGATGTTTTAGCCATCGGGGAACAGTTAAAATGTTCATTAAGGAAAGTGATTGCACGTTACTAGATTAACCTAACGCAGAACGATAGCTGAATATAAGTGGTAAAGAAGTTCAAAGACCCGATACTACATAAACTTGGGGGATAAGCGAATGGACAGGGAAGCACTAGAACTTTATAAAACATTCATTGATGATTTAGTCAAGCTACGCCCAGGTGTGCTCCCTCGCTGGATAATGGGAGATGGTTGGCCTAAAACGGTTGAGAATGAAAAGGTCAACAAAGTCTTAGGCGAGCTAAATACAGAGCAAAAAGAGTATTTGCACTAATTGCTCAATCTGCTCGCGATGGTGGGATCCATGATGTTCTTGTTTATTTAACCGATCAGATTAACCTTGAAGGCTTTGAAATTGCAAAGAATGGGGTTAAGATGGCAACAGAACCATTTGGCTCCGAAATGTATTTTGATTGGGTTTGCAGAAGAGAAGGCGATGAATGGCCGGATTCAAGTAAGTGAAAATAGTACAAAGCCAAGCCTTTGAGAAGCCATTGAGCTAACGCAAAACTATAGCTCCATAATAATATAGTCTCCAGGCTGCGGGTGAAACGTTCTGCAGCCTATTCCGAGGGACGGGCAGTTATGTGATGTAAAGATAAATGTGAATTCTTGATAAATTTTACACGGACTTATTCCTAAATATGGTATTATAGGATAGCAATAAAACTTAATGAAACCATTGTAATCAACATTACAAGATCGGGGTAATCCTATGAAAAAGTGGTTTTGGCTAATATGTTTGATATTGGTTTTAATCATTGTTTATACAATCGTTTTTGGTTTTTCACTTTACATGCTTCCATTTATATTAATATTTGCAGGTATAGCTTTATTAAGGATACTTAACTTTATCGAAGGATCTAAACAAAATGATTCAGATGAGTATTATAGGTCGCTGGAAAGAATTAATAAAAAAAGATAAGAATGAGTTTCGGGAACTATGGGTCATAATTGTAAACTAAGTTTAATAACGTAGGGGGTGCCGATAAATTGGCGGCCCTATTACGCTAACGAGGAACAATAGTTCAACAAAGAAAAAGGCAACCGGTTAAATATAAGATCGGTTGCCTTTGTTATGTTGAAGGAAAGTATGAAAGTCAGGAACCTTAAAGGAGAAGAGTTTAAATCAACTATCAGGAAATCGTTTGTTTAGCAAGTTTAGCAAATGAAAAGGCAATTGATCACATTAGTGGATCAATTGCCTTTTTCTTTATATCTTATAGATAAATTCACAATAGACCATAATGTTAAAGATTAAAACATATACCAACACCTAAGGAGTTGAAATAATAGAAAAAATAACTTTTTTACATTAAATGCCAAAGAATCTATATATCTAGGAATTCAAGTTAATCTTGAATTCCTTTTTCAATTTCCCATATTCCTACGATAGTCACTGGGGGAGCAGCCCACACGTTTTTTAAAGATTCTCGAAAAGTAATATAAACTATGGAATCCGCATTGCAGTGCAATTTGCTCGATGCTTTGATGGCTGTTGATAAGGTGAATTTTGGTTTCCTCTAACCGCTTCGAAATAAGGTCATCTTTTGGGCTATTACGAAAATATTTCTGATAGAGAACCCAAAATCGTTCTGGGCTTAAGTTGACTAACTCAGACATTTGTTTAACCGTCCAATCCTGCTCGTAATGCTGGTGAATAAACATGCGGGCTGTCACGAACTTGTCCTTGAAATCTTGCTCTGTGGGTGTGAGTTTATCAAATTCATCCTGTAGCTGCTTATGTCTGCCCAGTATTAATAAGATGTCTTCCATCAACAGGTTAATCTTTTGCTCCCAAAATGGTTTGCGTACGGATAATTCCAATGCGATTGCACGCATATAAGGCCCTAGAAGGTTTGGCTCTCCTGTGTGAATAATTTCATTAAAGGGGACTTGATATCGTTGGGCTATCTCAGTAATCGTATTACCTGTGAAATGAATCCAATCATTTCGAAACCCTTCCACCATCCCCTCTGGTGTCCCATGATATTCAGGAAAATTAGGATCGTGGAGAATACAATCTCCCGGTTTACCGAGTTCAATGCTATGTAGGGTTTGTGTAAAGAAAGGCGTGGAGAAACACATGAGCACATAGGATTCAAACCCGGAGGGGCGGTCAATGACAAAATCGGGATCATGCGGTGTATCCATTCCAAATAAAATGATGTCAATGGGTGCATTCATTCAATACCTCCTCTGGTCAATTCCCAATGTAAGGGTTAGCTAAATTGTACAAGCTTGATGTCAGTGATTGCAACCTTGCTTTCATTAAATGGCAAAAGGAAAGTGCAAATCATCAAATGAGAAGTCCATTTCAATAAAGAATGTAAGCGATATAATGAAGGTGTTCCTAACTGATTCGTGTAAAATATTGGAGGGTAATTAAAATGAGTAACAGCAATTTGTTAGCCAGGAAGCATATCGTTTTTATAGCCGGTGAAGATGAATATCATTCGGAGATTACCTTAGCGTCACTAGCTAAAGAGGTCCAGGAGTTATATGGCGCTCGTGTTACGCTGTTGACCTCTATTCCCGATCCAACGTTTCCTTCCCATATTCCACAATTGGAAATTCTCAAAGAAGCGGATTTAGCTATCTTGTATTTACGTTTTCGAGAACTGCCTGAAGAGCAATTGAATCATGTGTTAAATTATGTGGAATCCGGAAAGCCAGTCATTGCTTTTCGGACAAGTACGCATGCTTTTCGGTATCCAGAGGGTCATGCTCGGCAGGATTTAAATGATAGATTCGGCATAGACGTTCTAGGGGCGCCCTGGATCCATCACTTCGGACATTCCTCATCAACGGATGTCTCCCTAGCTTGGGGTGCGGAAACGCATCCGATCGTGCAGGGTGTACCCCCATTTTTCCATGTAAGGAGCTGGCTATATCACACGCTGCCATATCCGCCAGAAGGTGCCCACATTTTGTTAAACGGTCAAACAGTAGAACCTGAACTCGATGAAGATAAGAGAATGCATGCACCTAGGATTCATCCTGTGGCATGGACCAGAACGAACCCTTGGGGAGGCAAGGTATTCATGACGACGATTGGGCATCAGGAGGATTTTGAACATGGGGCATTTCGGACGCTTGTGAAGAATAGCATAATTTGGGCTCTACAAACAGAATTAGAGGAGTGAGTGGCAATGAAACAGGCAGCAATTATTGGAGAAAAGCTTACTGGTATTAGGGATTTACCTGAACCGGAACTGCGCGAGGGTTGGGCTTTAGTCAAGATTCATGCCGCACCGATGTGTGCGGAATATAAAGGTTTTCTGCATGGACACACGTCCGAATGTTTGGGGCATGAAGCAGCAGGCGAGGTAGTCAAAGTAGCTTCTGGCAGCCACCTTAGAGTGGGAGATCGGGTAGTTGTGATGCCGCAATATCCGTGTGGAGAGTGCCAACTTTGTCTATCGGGAGATTATATCTATTGTGAGCATAACCTGCCATATTCAGGTGCGACTATGGCTCAATATATTGCAAAGCCGTCTTGGATTCTCCCGAAAATTCCACACGGAGTTACGTACGATAAGGCATCGCTTGCTTGCTGTGCGCTTGGGCCATCACATGGGGCCTTTGGAGTGATGGGTGTCGATGCCTTCTCGACTGTCCTGATAACAGGGTTGGGTCCTGTGGGATTAGGTGCGATCGTGACCGCCAAATATCGAGGAGCTCAAGTCATTGCGGTTGAAATGAACGAATTTCGCATTGAATTAGCTCGAAAGCTAGGCGTGGACCATATCATTGATCCCAGAGATGAGGATGCTGTTGCCAAGATTAAAGGAATAACGAGGGCGATCGGACCTGATTATGGACTCGACTGCTCCGGTGTTGTATCGGCACATCGTTTATTAATTGATGCCGTGAAGCGTAAGGGAAAAGTAACCTTTGTAGGAGAGTGCAATGCAGAAACGCCAATTCGAATTAGCGATGATATGCTGCGCAAAGGCATTCAATTAATCGGCTCCTGGCATTATAACCTGAATGAATTTAACAAAATAATGGAGATCATTAAGAACTCCCCATCAACAGAGGATTTAATTACACATACATTCCCGCTGAGCAATATTCAAGAAGCATTCGAAGTTTCTGCATCAGGCCGTAGCGGTAAAATCATTCTGAAACCATGGGAGTGAGTGCGATGAAAGTTGGAATGAATCTGCTATTATGGACGGATCAAGCCAAGCCGGATATCCATGCTCCACTACTAAGACAAATTAAAGCTTGGGGCTTTGACGGCGTAGAGCTAGCTGCTGATTCCATGGAGAGGTCTGACGCGGTAACATTCCGTGAACTTCTTGACGAACTTAACCTAGGCAGAACAACGATTGCGGCCCTTGACGCGAATATTGCCGATCCTGCAAGTCGAAATCTAATCTTACGCAAGAACGCAGTTGAGGTTCTTAAAAAGGCACTGGATCATACGCATATCCTCGGTGCAGAGCTGCTATGCGGCCCCCTTTTCCAAGGTTTGGGCCGCTTCAGCGGTAAAGGTCCACAACCCGATGAGTGGCAATATGCTGTGGAGACTTTGCGTGAGGTTGGCGAATACGCACAATCACTCGGCATACGAATGGCTTTAGAGCCATTGAACCGTTTTGAGATGTATATGGTGAATACGATGGAAGCAGGCTTGCGCTTTGTGAAGGAAGTGGACCTTCCGAACGTAGGATTGCTTGCTGACACACATCATAGCAACATCGAGGAAGGAAACGTAGTCGATGCTTGGCGCGAGGCAGCATCGTATATTTATCATGTACATATCTCTGAGAATCATCGTGGAGTGCCTGGGACTGGCCATGCCATACCTCAGGACATCTTTGATTTACTGGTAGATCTTGACTATGACAAATGGGTGTCCATTGAGGCCTTCAGTCAGGCAGTGCCAGATCTGATTCCTCGACTGCACCTCTGGCGAGCTTATGCGGAGAGTACCGATTCTGCTGCTAGTCAGGGAATCGTTTATATTCAAGAACAGTTACGACGAGCTGTGGAACGGAGGTCAGCTAAGCATGCCAACCATTGATCATGAGGGTTGCCCGATTTATTACACGGAACGAGGAAAGGGTACTCCCTTAGTACTCCTGATGGGACTGGGGGCTGACAGCTCGGTTTGGGAACAGCACGTGCAAGCTTATGAGGCGCACTTCCGATGTATTCTTGTCGATAACCGAGGTGCGGGACAGTCCGGCAAGCCTAGTGGTCCTTATACAACTCGGAAGATGGCGAAAGATACACTTACGGTGCTCGATGAACTTGGCATTGAACGAGCCCATGTATCCGGCATTTCCATGGGAAGTGCAATTGCACAGCAGGTTGCGCTGCTCTGTCCGGAACGAATTCTCTCGTTAACCTTAAATTGTCCATGGCAAATGGTTGATATATATACGCGTAGGACTTTTGAAACACTGCGGATTGCTTATGAAATTATGAATGTGAGCGACTTTCAGAAGCTGCTGCAGCTGATCATTTTTACTCCTGCTTACCATGAAGCACATTTGGATGACCTGTTGGCGAAACAGCAAGTGGCCAGTGAGTATGAGCATCCGATGCCGATCCATGCCTTTCAAGCCCAATGCGATGCCTGCATGACGCATGATACGGTAGGACTTCTAGGAAGCATCTTTGCGCCAACGCTCGTCACTGTGGGGGAACGGGATGTCTTTACGCCACCTCATTTGTCGCAGTCAATTGCAGATGAAATTTCTCAAGTGGAGTTTGTTGTCTTTGAAGGCAGCGGACATACGCATCACTGGGATCAGCTAGAGAGGTTTAATCAGTTGACGTTATCATTTATGTTAAGACAGGAGAGAGCTTTGAATGAATCCTAAATTATCCATTGGCTCATGGGCATTCGCCTTTGGTCCCTATGAGCAGCAACCGTGGTCTTTTTCCCGTATTTTAGCTTATGCCAAGGAATCGGGATATGACGGTGTTGAAGTGAATGGCTTTCTTCCGCATCCAGTTCCTGATGTATACGATACGATTGCCAAACGTAAGGAGCTGCTAAATGAAATTCGCTCCCATGGACTTGCTGTATCTGCGTATGCCCCTGATTTTCGCAAGGCTCCTCCTGCAGTCGCGGATAAAGAAGCCTATGTGGAGTTATTAAAGCGTTACATTGACTTTACCGTCGATTTGGGTACTGATATTTTACGTGTGGATACCGTTACGTCTCCAGCTCCAGTAAATGAACAGACGTATGCCAATCGTTTTGATCGATTAATGGATACTTGGCATGCGTCCGCAGAGTTAGCAGCAGAAGCTGGCTTGCGAATTGTTTGGGAATTCGAGCCAGGCTTTTGGCTGAATAAGCCTAGTGAGGTCGTGCGTGCAGTCAAGGAAGTTAATCATCCTGCGTTCCAGGTGCTTTTCGATACAAGTCATGCGTATATGAGCGGTGTTGTAGGCGCTAGACAAGCAGGTGTGCAAGAACGGCTACATGGTGGAATTGTGGCATACGCTAAGCAGCTAGAAGGGCATATTGGACATTTCCACCTGATTGATTCAGATGGCACGTTGCATGATGAAGAAACAAGTACGCACGCAGAGTTCGGTGCCGGCAAGATCGACTTTCCGAGCTTTCTGAGAGAAACGGAGAGTATTATCCGGCCTTTGGACTGGTGGTGTGTTGATTTCTGCTTCAATGCTGAGGTTGAGGCATGGGGGAAACAGGCTGTCCGTTTCATTCGCAATGCCATAAAAGAGGCAGTTCGATCATGATCACTTATGGCTGCCAGACCTACACCTGGCAAATGAATCTCAACTGTTACCAGGATAAACTTACCGCCATTTTGGATGTTATCCAGCAATCGGGATTTCGCGGCGTGGAGGCTGAGGTCTTCATGTTAGGGGCGTACTATGAGAATCCAAAGCTTCTTTCGGGAGACCTAGCGGAACGCGATCTTCGCTTGGCCGCATTAACCTTGGCTGAGCCTTGGCTAGAAATGGAAGAAACGGCTGAAGAACGAGCGAATGCTGACAAGCTGATTCGCTATTTGCAGCATTTTCCTGAGGCAAAGCTCATTCTGGTTCAGCTCCCAGGCAAAGATCACATGAATATAGCCTCCAGACAGCAAACCGCAATAGCCTGTGCAAATGCCATAGGCAAACGTGCGTATGAAGCTGGAATAACAGCTGCTTACCATCCAAATTCCCCATCCGGCTCTGTATTCAGAACAGAGGAGGATTATGGGATCTTATTTGCAGGACTCGATGACAGGTATGTTGGGTATTGCCCCGATTCCGGTCATATCGCAAGGGGAGGGATGGACCCTGTAAAGATATTTACGGAGCAGATGTCTCAGATCAAGCATGTGCATTTCAAGGATTATGATCTGCAAACAAGTGAATGGCGAACAATGGGGAAGGGAACTATTCCTCATCCTGAATTGATTTCGCTGCTGAAACAGTCTGGTTATCAGGGTTGGATCATGGTAGAGGAGGAATCTGCATACGCGGAGACCCATCCTGATGAAGCGACGAGAGAGAACGGCAGGTATCTTAGCCAGCTTTGAATCTGATTGCCGAGTCGACTAACTTGGCTTTTTTACTGTAGAATTATATATTGAGGCAATATATGTAACTGCCAGAAAATCCATCGAGGCAATGTTTTGGTCGCAAAAGTGGGCAAACGGGCAAACGTTATATTTCTTGTCTTTTAACGATATATGTTCTTGTCCTCCGACGACAGTTCGACAAGTGTCGAGAGTCATAAATCTTTACCGATTTTAGACCGCGAAAATCGCGGTTTTTTTATTTATCGGTACAACATCTCGCGGAAGTGCCATGACAAGAATCTGTACCGATTGTCGCGGAGAGAAAAAAAGTTGGATATCGTAAGGAGTTTCAGTGTTGCAACCCTTCGCTCCGCTAACGGGCAGGATACTTACAATATGTGGTATTATAAAAAAGCACTGAACCGAAATTGACGATGGCTCTGAGATTTGAAATGGAAAGGATATTAGTGGGTTTTGTTACGTTTGGATTTGGCGTTCATGCTATAATAACAAATTCCGAAGGTCAAATACTTCTGTTAAAGCGAACATATGGAAATAAGGGATGGAGTTTACCAGGTGGTGGTGTAGACGCTTGTGAAACTATTCATCAAGCGTTATTTCGAGAATGTTGTGAAGAGCTTGGGATAGAAGTTCAGAATGCTGTATTAACGGGATTTTATTATCATAGTAGTATTAATGCACAAGTTGGAATATTTCGCTGTTCCATACCAGAGGATGCGGAAATAAAACTTAGTTCCGAACATTCTGAATATAAATGGGCGGATATTTCTTCACTAAGCGAGGTTCAACGAATAAGGGCTTTAGACGCATTGGAGTATCATGGTCAAGTAATAAGTCGTGCTTTTTGAAAAATTTCAGACAAAAATGAATTAATCTATCCCGTATGGTTAGAAGGGAGATTTTTATATGTCTTTTCCATTTGACTGTATTAGTGATTTTATGTTTTTCGAAACCGAGTTGGGTCATTCAGATGTAATTTTAGTTCCAGGTGCAAGCCATCCTCAATTAATGGAAAGAGCCGCAATGTTATATCAACAAGGTATAGCTCCGTTGATCCTGTCTTCTGGTGGTGTCACCCCACATGTAGAAACAACTGAATGGGAGTTTTTGCGAAATGTAGGGGTGTCGTTAGGCGTTCCTCCACAAGCAATACTTCAAGAAGATAAAGCAACTAATACCTTTGAAAATGCACGATTCTCTTTAAAAGTATTACAAGATAAAGGATTAAACCCTAAAAAAGTAGTGCTGGTTTGTAAAAACTATCACGCACGTAGAGCACTTTTAACATATCAAATTATTTTTCCAAGAGAGACAATTTTTTACGTAAGTCCAGTGATTGACAAGAAGGGTACTTCCAAGGATAACTGGTTTCTAGATGAAGATAGAATAAGATACGTAATGAATGAGCTTGAGAAGGTAGGGAAATATTTCAGGCCCGCTATACTCCAAATCGGATCAAATGGCTAGCTACGCTAACGCAGAACGATAGTTCAAAATCCAACACCACGAGGTTGCCGCAGGAAACGAACGGCAACCTCGTTACGCTAACGGGCAGAATGGTTGAATAAGGATTCTTATAATTATTTTTAAATAAGAACCATATTTTGGTAACAAATTCATTTAATTAACGTCTACACTTATAAACAATGAAAAAGAGGTGTCATTTTGAAAAAATTCATATTGGGATTGAGTTTAGGTTTAGCTATTGCCTGTTCATCTGTTGCTTTCGCATCGGGTTCTATCCAAGCATTTTTATTTCCAGCAAGCTTTGAAATTAATGGTAGTGATATTGAATTAAATAATGATTACAAGGTTCTGAACGTAGATGGACATGCGTATGTACCCATTCGCTTTATAGCTGAAAATTTGGGAGGAACCATCGACTATGATGCTGAATCACAAAAGATTTTTGTCAAAAATAAAACCCTAGACTTAACAGATCCAGATTACAAAGGTATATCTATTGGTAATTTAATATTAACTAAAGAGGGTAATAACACAAAAGTTACTGGTCAATTGAAAATGGAAGGTGTAGGAAGCACAAAAAATATGATTGGAGCAAGTTTATCTTTTTATAATGATAAAAGTGAAAAAATTGGCGATATTGCCATAAACGGAAATGATTTTGGGGTCGATTCCCAAACATTCGTGTCAGAGGGTTCAGGTGATTTCAGAGCCTACTCAGCGGTCAACCTTCATATCGGTGCTGTAAACAATCATATTATTAGTGAAGCACCAAGCATAATTTATGAAAACACGAAATACAATTTCACGCTTAAGCTTCCTAAAAGTTGGGAAGGGAAATATGAAGTCGTGGACACTGTAAGTTCATCTTCAATCTTTGAAAGTTTTGGTTTTATTGATAAAGCAAATATAAGGTACGGAGGAATGATTTTTTCTATCTCTGTATGGACAAAAGAGGATTGGATCAAAAACGGTCCATCAGCTATCGAGGTTGGTCAAATATATAAAATAGGAGAAGACGGGGATAAAGTATTCACACTAAGCCCCCCAGGAGATGTTGAATACGATGTTCATGATGAGAAGTTAAAGGCAGAATACCTCTCAATGTCGGATCAGATAAACAAAATCAAAACCTCATTTAAGCTTAATAATTAACTGTCTGGTTTGTTGTTTTTAAAATGATCTATTGAACTAACGGAAAACAATAGCACAATAAACAGGGAGCAGATTGCCGCGGCAGCTGCTCCCTGTTTTCATTAAAGTAACGAGCAGATTAGCATGGTAGCAACTGAAAAGAGGATTTTATCATTAAGCCGTATAAAAAGCGGTATTTACTCCCTTGAAGACGCCGAATTCTCCCTTCAAGGTTTTTTTATTGAAATATATAGATGATAAATATGACATTTTGAGATATACTGAACCGTGAATCTTATCCAAAAAAAGGTAAATGAGTAGTTGTTTCGCCTAAATGGCTATTGTTTATTAATTCGTTATAGTTAGGGAGAATAATATGATTAGATACAAAAATTTATCAAAGCAAGTACTTGCACTTGTACTAATGGGATATATGATTTCCCCCAATCAATCAAACGCCGAAAGTAATGCTTTGTCCAATATTAATGCATCGAAAATTACAGATCCTAATGTTACAGAGTTTTTGGACTTAAAGGGGCATTGGGGAGAGTCAGTAATTACAGCTGCTGTTGACAAAGGATATGTAGATGGATATCCAGATGGCACTTTTAAACCCAATGGAGATATCACTCGAGCAGAGTTTATCAAAATGGTTGATAATGCTCTTCATGTAAGCGTGGCGGGAAAAAAAATAGGTGACTCTTGGTATGTACCGTACATTAACGCAGCAGTAACTTCAGGATTTCATCAGTGGAGCGACTTTTCCAGTGGGGATTGGAATACCGCTCTGACACGCCAAGAAATGGCTCGCATAGCCGTTCGTGCTGCTACAGGTGATAAGAACACTGATGATAATAAATGGATGTATTTGGCAACAAAAGCAGGTTTAATAATGGGTATGGATGATACAGGTATACTTGGAGTGGACAATACAACGACACGTGCTCAATCTGTGACCATAATTGAGAGGGTACTTTCTGTTAAGAATGGCACCAAACTAAAAGTAGATAAACATGCTGTATCTCGTGCTGAAGTACATTGGCATGGAACAAACGTATTTACTATGTGGCCACGATATTTTCCTCAAAACTTCATAGATAACTTTGATATTACCCAGGCAAATTGGAAGTCTAGTGATGGCAACTATCACGAATACGGTGAAGAGTTTATCGTTGTCGATATGGAAGATCCTAATGACCCTTATAGAAACGGAGTTGTTGATATGAAGTTTAACTTTGCAACCTACGATTCTAGCGGCAAACGTACAAATCTTCAAATTATGCAGGCTCCGAGCAAATCTTATGTTTCATATTCCCGTGTTAAAGTCGTTATCCAAAATGACATAGATGCGGGACCTGGTCTAATTACAGGCGGATATATGAACATGACAAGTTTAGGCATGGATAAAGACTCTAAAATTTGGGATAAAGTTTTATCTTCGCAGGAGGACGATAACACAGTTCTTTATTCTAAATCTCAAGGCTCTCAGAACACTTTTGATCTAAACACATCTAATGGTAACTGGAGTCCTCAGATTCCGAGGAGTGGTAGTTACATTTTGAGATCTGGTACCCATTATTGGGTTCAAGGTAGAGTACACCCTAAAGGTGATGCATTTCTATTTTTTAGTGGAGGCTACTATAACTCATCTATTTCTTTTACTCCTAGTGCACGACTATATAGTACAGATAGTCCTAATAATGGGAGCCATTCCTTCATTGTTGTTAATGCACATGAAGATTATGAAACTCACAACTAAATTCAAATTTCTTTAGAGCTATTTCTTGTTGCTCCCGTCCGTTTATACATCCATATTAGTAATACGTTTACATTGGTTATCAAAAAAGTTAGAAAAATAATAACTTTTTTGTATTTCGTTACGCTAACGGGTAACGATAGCTTCATAATATTGTACTATCTAGGCTGCGAGTGATCCACTCGGCGGCCTATTCCGAACGGGCAGAAATGTTCAAAATATCCCCAACTAAACTTATATCCATACATCTATGTGATAGAGATTGAAACTTTAGTTCACCATTATCGTCTATTAGTTAATATCCATATTATGTATTTGGAGGAAACGATGAAAAGACATCCGATTTTATTAGTAGTGTTACTTTTTGCTTGGATATTATTTTTAGCAGCTTGTAAAGGAGATAAAGTCCATATTCAAAATGAAAAGAATGCTTCAGGTCAGACACATGTTGTTGTGATCGGTTCAGAAATTGAAGGGGTTTATTTGGCAAGAGCTGCCATGGATGAAGGACTGACAGTGATTATTTTAGATCCAAGGGAAAAACCAGGAGGTCAACTCATTCAAGGTCAAATGCAGTTTTTGGATGAACCAATCGATGATCAAAATAATTCATTGCTTCAAGGAAGAGTCAAAGACTTATTTATTCGCTACAAAAAAGGTGAGATTCGTAAGGCAAATGAATTTGAACAATACTATAACTCACTTATTAAAGGGATACCAATGGAATCTGGTATCACAATTATTAACGTGGATAAGGCAAAGAATATTGGGACGTCAACACAGAAAATTAATTCAATTACTTATCGCACAGCAGATGGTTTAGAAAAGACCATCAGTGCTAACTACTGGGTAGAGAATACAGATTTCAATGCTTTAACAGGTGGCATAGGATTAGAACGCATTCCAGGTATCGAAACCGTATTTGGTGGAACAAAAGATTACATGGCGTCTTCGGTAATGATGAAATTTCGCAATGTAGATTGGGAGAAGTTCCAAACGGAAATCAATCGTTTAACTAGAAAAGAAATTGAGGATAAATATGGTTCTACTTCTACTGTTACAGATAAATTTACGTGGGGCTTCGGGAATGTCGGGGCAAATTTCACTCCAAGTAACAGGGAAGTGTTTCTTCGTGGGTTAAACACGATCAACCAACGAGACGGTGAGGTGCTGATAAACGCCCTTTTACTATTTAATGTCGATCCTTCTAACAATGGAAGCATCCAAAGGGCAATAGACTTGGGGAAATCGGAAACGATACGTATCCTACCTCATCTTCGCCAAGAACTGCCAGGTTGGGAAAAGGCTGAAATCAACGGCTATCCAAACTACTTATACATACGTGATTATAACCGTTACCAAACTGAATATGTCCTGCAAGCATCAGATCTTATGAGTGGAAAGATGTTCTGGGATAACGTAAGTATTGGGGGATACCCCATAGATCTGCAAGGAACAGCTAGCCATACTTGGGGTCAGCATAGTGGAGACCCAGACAAATATGGGATGCCCTTACGATCTTTTATTCCAAAAGGTTATTCAAATGTAATTCTAGCGGGTAAGAACGTGGGGGCTTCAGCAGTCGCTTATGGTAGTGCTCGTATCCAAGCCAACACTTCGTTGGCTGCTGAAGTCATTGGTGTCATACTTGGAAAGCTAAAAGGAGAACAGAGTATAACTAAAATAACAGAAGAAGAGATGAATGATATCCATGCGTATTTAAAGAACAAATATAGTATTACGTTGAGTGGTATAAAAACGGTTAATAAGATTAAAAATCTGCCTGAAGATAAGATCAATCAACTCGACTTGGGAAAGCTGGCACTTCCTTAGCATGTATTTAATCTGTTTGAAAAAAACGATAAAAGCAATAACTCGGCTTAATCGGCAGTCTGTTGAAGTAACGGGCAGGATACCCACGCTGTATTGATGAATATTATCTTTTAAGCTATCCAAGTTAATAATATGGTATATTGAAAATCAAGAAAAAGGAGGGATTAATATTCATTACCAAGCTATTAATCTGAATGAGAAATTATCTAAGTTCAATGAACATTGGTCTCCGAAAGTCATTGGTGAAATGAATGACTATCAATTTAAATTGGTCAAGATAGATGGGGATTTTGTATGGCACGATCATCAAGATACCGACGAGGTGTTTATCGTGCTCGAAGGGGAGATGTTCATCGATTTCCGCGATGGTCAAGTAAAGATTTCCCAAG
This sequence comes from Paenibacillus andongensis, assembly GCF_025369935.1. Taxonomy (NCBI): domain Bacteria; kingdom Bacillati; phylum Bacillota; class Bacilli; order Caryophanales; family Paenibacillaceae; genus Paenibacillus; species Paenibacillus andongensis. The sequence goes on from NZ_CP104467.1 coordinate 3,512,850, forward strand.
GTGAGATGTTTATTGTACCAAGGGGTGTCGAACACAAACCTTTCGCTAACAAAGAGTGTCATATCATGTTGGTAGAGCCCAGGGGCGTAGTAAACACTGGTGGGACTGAGTCAGAATTAACAGCAGTCAATGATATTTGGATCTAATGCATTTAGCTTCAGTTCGATTACATCGTTAAAGTAACAGCAGAACTTTAGTTGAATAAACATCAATGAAGAAGCTGCCGACACGATCGGTAGCTTCTTCATTACGTTAACGAGCAGAATCGCTCAATGAGGTTACGGGAATTATGAAAATGACGAGTCATACATGTTGCTCACTAATCCCTATATTTTTGATTGCAACCTTAATACTTGTTCTTTCGTTTGAACAATAAACGTCGTTATAAAGACTGGAGGGACTGGATTTGAAGAGATTTCTATTGTTTTTCGTGATGACTCTTATGCTTATGGGCTCAGTTGGTTGTTCTGGTACTCAATCAAATGGTGAAAAACAGCCAATAGGTAAGAACCTTGAGGGAGAGCAACCGCCTAAGGCTGAGATTCAGATTGGTAGCCGAATGTATGAGACAAAACTCGGCACATATTGCTGGCAATCAAAAAATCAAGGGAAATGTGTGGATACAATTGGTCCAGCTGAACTCTTAAAAGGCGAGAATCCAGTTTCAGTACAACCTGGTGAAGTTATTAAGTTCGTTATGAATTATGAGCCGCAACCGAACAAATACCATGTCGAGCAAATCAATGAAGGGAAACTTACAGAAGTTGTGGTGAAAGAAAATAGTTTTCATGCACCTACACAAAAAGGGACATATTTTTATTCATATGGAGTATGGTGGATGGATGAACATGTAGAGAACCAATCACGTGGTGATGCTTTTTCATTATTTCGTCCTAAAAGTTATCTAGATGGATTAAGCTAACGAGGAACGTTAGTTGAATCGATTCAGGGAGTAACTTGTCGCGGTAACTTTAATCATATCCTAGAGTTTTTTGAAAATTAAATTGATTTTTGGAAATATATAATTATAATTGGCTATATAAGGAATATGAATAAGGCAACGACGAGAAAGAGTAGTTGGACCCCGTTCTTTTAACAGAGAGCTCCGGTAGGTGAAAAGGAGTAAAGAAACGTCTGACGAACATGGTCTCAGAGCTGTGCATCGAATCCTCCCAGTGAGGTAGTAGGCCGCACCGGGTGCACCCGTTAACGTGCCAGGGTATAATCACCTCATGTGGTGACGTACCTGTAGAGGCCGGTCACCGTGAGGGATTGGTAAATTTAGGTGGAAACACGTGAGCGACAGCTTTCGTCCTTTTTGAGGGCGAGGGCTTTTTTTGTTATCAAGAATTTTTATAATAGGGAGGAAATTGAAAATGAGCATTTTTATTGGAGGAGCGTGGCCCTACGCAAACGGATCACTTCACTTAGGAAGAGTATCGAGTTTACTGCCAGGTGACGTGATTGCGCGGTATTTTCGGTTAAAGGGAGAAGAAGTACTTTATGTATCAGGAAGTGATTGTCACGGAACGCCAATTTCAATTCAAGCTAACAAAGAAGGTGTTTCCCCTCTAGTAATTACCGACAGATACCATAATGAGTTTGTAGATTGTTTCCGTCAAATTGGATTTTCCTACGACATTTATACTCGAACGGATGATCCGTTTCACCGCGAAGTTGTACAAGAGGTTTTTAATCAACTACTGGATAATGGTGTTCTGTATAAAAAAGCAGTTGAACAAACTTACTGTAACGGTTGCGATCGTTTTCTGCCAGACCGTTACGTTGAAGGGAACTGTCCTCATTGTGGCAGTGCAGCTCGTGGTGATCAATGTGACGCCTGTTCAGCATTATTGGATCCTTTGGAGCTGCATAATCGTTCATGTAAGTTATGCAATGGGAGTCCATCATCAAGGTTTTCTGATCATTACTTTCTGGCACTATCGAAATTTCAAAATGAGCTAGAAAGCTTTGTTGATCAGGCGGATGGGTGGAGGGAAAACGGTATTGGACTTTCAAGACGTTATTTAGGAGAAGGGCTACAGGATCGAGCTGCTACTCGGGACTTGGATTGGGGCGTAGATGTACCCCTTGAAGGTTTTGAAGGGAAAAAAATTTATGTGTGGGTAGAGGCTGTAAGTGGGTATCTTTCTGCCAGTAAGCAGTGGGCCAATCAGAGTGGTGAATCGTGGGAGAAGTTTTGGTCCAAAGAAGGTGTAAGAGCCTACTATATCCATGGGAAGGATAATATCCCTTTTCATACGTTAATTTGGCCAGCTATTCTGCTGGGTTTGAAGAATTTGCACCTGCCAGATCAAATCGTTTCTAGCGAATTTCTTACTTTAGAAGGAAGAAAATTTTCAACAAGTCGAAACTGGGCAGTATGGGTACCCTATCTATTAGGGAGGTATGATGCGGATTCACTACGGTATTTCCTAATTGCCAATGGTCCAGAAAATCGGGATACGGATTTCTCTTGGAGAGAATTTATTTATAGCCATAATGGGGAATTGCTTGGTGCGTTTGGGAATTTTGTGAATCGAAGTTTAGTATTTATTGAAAAATTTTATGAAGGTAAAATCCCTCATGGTGTGATAGATATTAACATTAAAGATCAAATTGAAGACCTGTATATTCGATGTGGAGAGCTTATTGAGAAAGGAAAGCTAAAAGAAGCGTTGGAGACCGTATTTACGTTCATTCGTAGCTGTAATAAATATTTTGATGAACAAAAACCTTGGAACCAGATCAAAGAAAATGTGGACTCATGTAGTCATACTCTTAATACATGTGTTCAAATCATTGCTAATCTGTCGAACCTATTGGAACCATTTGTACCTTTTTCCTGTATAAAGATTCGAGGTTTTCTAAGCTTATCTGTTCCCACCTGGGAATATGTTGAGTGTCCAGATGGAAGAGAGTTAACACAAGTTGAAGTATTGTTCCAAAGGATTGACGTTAGTCGAATTGAAGAGGAGGTACACCGACTAAAAAGCCATTGATTAATCTGAAAAATACTTTAGATATTTTTTTGAGACATATTTCAACAGATTTTGCGTCTTCTTTGAGATATACTAGTGAATAGTCCGGTTTTGTTGTTGGGGGCATTTAAACTTTGGAGGTTATTTACAAATGGAAACAGGTACTGTTAAGTGGTTTAATGCGGAAAAAGGGTTTGGCTTCATTCAAAGGGAAACCGGCGACGATGTATTCGTTCATTTTTCTGCCATTCAAGGCGAAGGATTCAAATCTTTGGACGAAGGGCAACGCGTTGAATTCAATGTTGTAAAAGGCCAACGCGGACCTCAAGCGGAGAATGTCGTAAAACTATAATACTGACATCCAAGCCTGTTCTTGACGATATGTCAAGAGCAGGCTTTTTATTATCTTTTGCCAATGAACTTACTGAACTAACGGGCAGATTACGCAAATGAATACTCTTCCTTTACCTGGACAGATTAAGATGTGATTGGTGGATTTAGGTATAGGAAGGGGAAATTATCTTGAAGGTTTTAAAGAGATAGATCGACAGGAACCCGACGATGAACCGCTAAGTGAAGATGAACTTCGCCAGTTGAAAAGCGATGCGGGAGGGAAGCAAATTCAAGAGCGAATCGCCCAGGGGCTGAAAGGTTTGCTTACCATTCCTCCAACTGGTGACATTAGATCGGTGAAAGGTTATATTGGCTGCGGATCGGAACATAAGGGTTCTCTTCGAAATCAATCATGAAGAGAAAGATGATACGTGTCTAGATGATTTTAGTATATTTTGAAACGTGGAAATATGAGGAATTTCCGGCGTATCGAAAAGCATGCTGGGTATGGCAGGCGTGTATGGAGATATTCACACTATGGGTCACAGCCTGTAAAACAGTGTAAGATCGCCATATTGATTATAGACAATCAATCGCATATATTATAAATGATGAAGGAGGTATTGAAACTAAATATGAACAATAGAATGACATGGATTTTAACTTTGATTTTAATTGCTATAGAGCAAGGTATTAAAATTATCATCAATAGTAAATTCCTTGATAAAAGTGTACCTATTATTCCTTCTTTTATGTATTTCGATCCGATGTTCAATAAGGATTACTCTTGGTTTAACTCCATGCTTCAATTGGGAGTTGGGAAGAGTATCCATATCGCATTAGTTGTTGTAGTAATTAGTCTAATTTATTTGATCTATCGATTTTTAAATAAGTCTTTAAAGATTGAAGCTAATTTAATTCATGTAATGTTTTCTTTTATTTTTGCTGGCGCAACATGTTCATTAATTGATAAGGTGTTTTGGGATGGAAGTTTGGATTACATATTATTACATGGTCTATTTACGTTTGATTTAAAAGATGTTTATATTAATATCTTTATAGGATTATTTATTATAGGTGTATATAGTAAAAATGAAGATTTTAAAAAAATTGAAGATCAAAACATTCTTAAAAATTTCTCAAAATATATGTTAGGAAAATTATAAGGATATGTTCAAACGGGAACGAAAGCACAATAAAAGCAGCGGCTGTGTCTAGATCTTCCGCTTCCTAGTCCGTCACTGCTTTTTTTAACGAGTTAGTTAATCGACATGTCGGTCGTACCGATTCAGCTTAGAGTAAGAAAAAACGCCAAGTCGGAAGCGATTTAGGGCTTAGCGTATATTTTCGTTAAAATGTTGGCGGGACCCCTTTATCCTTATTTTGTTGATGTGACGCACACTGAAAGGGTAAATAGTTTCCGTGGTTTTGATTTTTTAATTACACTTGATTCTCGACCAACAGTTGGCCCTCATATCCCAATCGGTGAAGATGTTTTTACATATAGGATCTCAGCTGCTGGGGTCGAACTGAAAAATTTTGAACATCTTAGAGGACCGAATAAGGACGACTTCCCCCCCCCAATTACCAAGATCTATTGAAGTAACGGAAACTATAGTTGAACAAACTTAAAAAGGCTGACGCGAGCAGCTTTTTGTTCTAACCGGCAGGAATCTGCAATTTGAGTCTGTAAAGTCTTTTGTGTAAACACCAAAATCAATTTCCTATGAAAGTAGACGAAAGGTGATTAAATCCTCCCTATTCTAGTAAAACTAGAATTATTGATAAATTGGGAGGGATTGTAATGAAACTAGACGAGTTATGGATGCTGTATGAAGCCGATAAGCGAATATTGGGATTCAGTCCTCACACATTAAAAGCCTACTCTCTTCAGTTAAAGATGTTGATCCGCGAAATTGGTAATCTTGAAATCGAGGAAATATCTTTATATCTGCTAAAAGACTATTTGGCCAAACAAACAGAGAGATTAAAACCAAGTAGTTTAGGACATCGGATCCGATTTGTGCGTTCTCTATTTCGTTTTGCTTTTGAAGAAGGTCATATTCCCCAAAATCCTTCCATTAAATTGAGAGAACCAAAGACAGATAAACGGATTCCCAAATTTCTGATTGAAGAAGATGTTATCCATCTCAAGATATCCTGTAATTCTCCACGTGAGCATGCAATTCTAGAATTTCTGTACTGTACGGGATGTCGTGTCGGTGAAGTACAGAAATTAAATATTGAAGACATCAACTGGGAAAACTGTTCGGCAATTGTAAATGGAAAAGGTTCAAAACAAAGGGAAATATATTTTACGACAGAATGCAAGGTGTGGTTAAAAAGATATATTGAGAGTCGTGAGGATTCCAGTAAAGCATTGTTTGTCACCGAAAGTCATCCGATCCGTCGATTGAGTATCCCAACGATTCGTCATTCATTAAAACTGTTGGCGGGGCGGGCGGAAGTGGCAGCAAGTGTATACCCACATCGTTTTCGGCATACATATGCTTGTCAACTTTTAGATAACGGTGCACCATTGGAGTTTATACAAGGGATGCTTGGGCATGAAAAAGCATCAACGACTCAGATTTATGCTCAATTGCGTGGTGAAAGACGGAGAGAATTGTATCGACGTTATTTTTAGGATCCATGTGAGGTGCTGCAGGTCTTTTAATATTGCTACTAATGCTGAGATCATTTTAATTGTCCTAAAGAAATAGTAGTATGACTTGAACACAATTGAAATATGGTTATTCAGATGCTTTTTGGCGTACTTGCAATGTTTTATAATGTATACACCTACATTTTTTCCGTCCATGTTCTCCTCCTACAGTAACCCCAAAGAACTTAACAACAACTATCTATCATTATACATTCTTTCTCTAAAGCGGAGATGATTAAAATTATTCTATTGTGAACTGGGAAATTACGTAAGTATGCTTATGGTCAGCAGAAATGCAAGCCATAAAAATCGCACCTTCTGAAAAGAATCCGATAGGCTCTCGCAGTTATGAAATAATGTTCTTGTCATAATCTCTAAAATTTCATTTAAATAATCATTTACAAATCGTAAACAAACGCTTGACAACAGAATCGATGAACAATTTCTCGATGTTACCGGCTCTACTTCATGTTTTGGTTCTCCGGAAGAAATCGCACTACAAATTCAATCTCGCGTGCTGCTATCAACTGGGGTCTGGACTCGCTGCGGAATCGGACCAACAAAAATATTAGCCAAGATGGCAACGGACAATTTCGCGAAAAAAAGGCCTGAAGGTATCTTCAAACTAGGCTTTGACAATATTGAATCTGATTTGTGGCCGCTGCCCGTACACCAAATGTTTATGGTTGCATCGCGAATGACTCGTCATTTTATAAGAATGGGATTAAACACGATTGGTGACATAGCACGATTGGAATTGGCCGAATTTAAACGACGCATGCGTTGGGAGATGGGAAAGCAAAGCGATATTCAAGCGGAGTACTACTGGCAGACGGCGCGAGGCATCGATCCTAGCCCGGTCGTACCAAGTATTCGTAACAAACTGAAATCTATTAGCCATGGTAAGGCGCTGCGAAGCAGCCTTTATCGTAAGCTTGAAGATATTGAGGTTGTGCTTTTAGAGTTGGTCGTGGAGGTCTGTCGCCGCAGCAGGAGACATAGATACATGGGCCATGTGGTGACCGTTGGTGCAGCGGAGACCGATGGGGTACGGTCTACAGGGTTTAGCCGGCAGGTAACACTGCAACAAGCTACGTCGCTCTCTCATGAAGTAGCGGCAGCAGTGCTCGGGATATTTCGTAAATATTGGAGTGGAATGCCCGTTAGTCACTTGCATGTATCACTTACACAATTGGTGGACGATAGCGTTTACCAGCTTACCCTATTCGAGGACCGTGAGAAAGCGTACGGCTTGGAAAAAGCGACTGATGAAATCAAAGATCGATTTGGCAGCGCCGCTATTATGCGGGCATCCTCTTTATTAACGGCCGGAGTAGCACGAGAACGAGCGGGACAGATCGGAGGTCATTACAAATGAGCAAACTAGACGGTAATGAGCGGTGGAAATCAAAGATGCTACTCACCGAACATCAAGAGGAATATGAAAGTCGAACTGATCCAAAAAAAACATCTCGCCCTACATCAGAGGAACTCAATATGATTCGTGACTACATCTTACTACCCCACATGCTTACGATAGTACAAAAAAGCGTAGATGACATTAAGAGTAGTCCTAACCTTTTAAAGCAGCTTTATCTAGCAACTGGTCAAGTGGTCATGAACAAGATAAGCAGAGATATGTATGATATACGGCGTGAATTGACTAAGCGTAACATAAAAATCATCAGTGACGAACATGCGGAATTGGTCGTGTATCACCGTTTTCTATGTCGAGGTTATGAGGATCGTTTTGGGATGACTCGTGATGTTATGCGTTCGGAAATCAGTGTCCAGTTGAAAAAATATATAAAAGAAATTATCGGCCGAGTAGCAGATGAAAAATAACCAGGAGAATGAAAGCCCGACGGAGAAATCTTCCTCGGGCTTTCGCGAATTGACGTGAGTACTTCTTTTTCTCATAATGGAGGAAGAGTGTTGCAGCAGCTAAAAGAATTAGTTCTCATGTGGGAGAACGATGCAAAGGAGAAGATGTGCACGAATGTGCGGACGCTATACGATCACCGTGACGCTAGAGGAGCTTATGCTTCATTATGATATTTATTACAAATATTCTGGAAAATACAGCCCCAAATATAATATAGCACCTGGACAGCAAGTCATGGCGATCGTCCATGACGGGGAGAAGAATAAGCTTGGGGAGCTGCGCTGGGGGCTCGTTCCAGAGTGGGCTAAGGACGAGAAGCTAGGCTACCGGATGCTCAATGCACGAGCTGAGACGCTCGCGGACAAGCCGGCCTTCCGCAAGCCGTTTGAGCGCAAGCGCTGCCTGATTCCGGCGGACTCTTTCTACGACTGGAAAGGGACAGGTAAGCATAAGCAGCCGATGCGTATTATGCTGCGCAGCAAAGGCATCTTTAGTATGGCGGGGCTGTACGACACGTGGACATCTCCGGATGGCACGCGCATTTCTACATGCACCGTCGTTACAACGGAAGCGAACGAAATGATGGCGGATATTCATGAGCGTATGCCGGTCATTTTGCCGAGAGAGATGGAGGCGGTTTGGCTGGATCGCAGCATCACAAACACCGACACGCTACGACCATTATTGCAACCGTATCCGGCTGAGCAAATGTTTGCGTATTCAGTGTCAAGCCGAGTGGGCAATGTTCGCAACGACGATGAACTATGTATAGAACCGTTAAGCCTGCTCATATGAAGAGCTGGCTTGGAGAACAGAATGGGAGAGTTACCGCATGAAAGTTCGTATGGCAATAAGCATCACATTTATATTCATTATTGTCTTTGGTGTAAATGGCTACATAGGTTGGCACGGTCAAGTCTTTCTATCCGACCAACTAGGTTCTTGGTTTTATCCGGCACTATACTGGGTTGCCTTCTGGATTATCGCTTTGTCATATCTATTAGCATGGGTAAGCTCGCGGGTACTGCCTGCCGGTGTGTCCCGATTATTAAAAATTATCGGCTCCTACTGGTTTGCCATCATGCAATTTGGAGTTCTGCTGCTGCCGTTTACTGATTTGGCGATTGGCGTGTTCCATTTGGCATCCATTCCTTCAAATACATACGTTCCGATTCTCGGTTGGATCAATGTAGGGATTCTACTCATCGCTATGATTCGTGGTTCTTATAATGCACGGAGCCCTGTTATACGCAGATATGAGATTACGGTTCCCAAAAAAGCGGGAGACTGGGAGCAGCTTCGCATCGCAGTGGCCTCCGACATCCATCTGGGCTCAATTGTCGGAAACCGCCATCTGCGTAAGCTTGTAGAGCAAGTCAATGGCTTAAAACCGGACTTGATTCTTCTGCCGGGGGATGTCATTGACGATGATATTAAGCCGTTTATCCGCTACAATATGGGTAAAACCATGCGAGAACTGCAAGCTCCACTAGGGATTTATGCTGTGCTCGGTAATCATGAGTACATTGGCGGACATATTCCTGCCTTCGTGGAACAAATGAAGCAGATCGGCATTCGTGTGCTCATGGACGAAACCGTTCATATCAAGGAACGGCTTTACATCGTTGGGAGAAAAGATAAAGCGGCCGAGCGAACGCCTGATGGACGTGAAGCGTTGGCTGCATTGCTGGATGGCACAGATTCCAGACAACCTATAATCGTGATGGACCATCAACCCTACCACCTAGACAAAGCAGCCGATGCTGGTGCAGATGTGATGCTATCAGGTCATACACATAGAGGTCAAATGGCGCCTAATCACCTTATAACAAGAAGGCTCTTTGAGCTGGATTGGGGCTACTTGCGTAAAGGCAACCTTCATGCTATCGTTTCCTCAGGTTTTGGTACGTGGGGACCACCCATTCGTCTAGGTAGTCGCTCAGAAATTATTGAACTCATCATTCATTTTAAAAGTAACGAGAGAGAAGAGGGTTAATCAGCATGCAAGAGACAGACAGAAAACAAATTACACCTACAGAGCTAGCTGCAGCAATGATGCAGTTTACAATGAAAAGCATTGAAAATAGCTGGGACACAATCAAACCGGCCGTTACGGCCTACCTAAAAGATCCCGTATTATCCGAGTCTAAAGAAGATGAGTTATTAAGGGAGATCTATATAGCAGCTTTAGCGTTGGAAATTTACTGCATTCCCCATGCTTTCGATGCAGACGTGGCACGTCTCGTCAGCTTAGGAATGGGGGAAGTGATGGGTTCAGACAACTTGTCTGAGCATCACTTAGCGGAACCCATTAGTCAGCACTATCTTCCGCGGTTGGAAGAAGTCTACGCAGCTGCTCCCACGGATCTGGCGCTAGCACTTGTCGAAGAAGCTGCGACAATCCTTTACGATCGACTAGAGCTTCCGCTCAAGCCAACTGATCGGGTAAACAGCCTGTTGTGGGTAAAACTATTTCCCTTTCTTGTCCAGCTTGTAGGGAAATGGCCGATCCTTTTTACTAAATTCGAAGTGAAGCAAAAGTCCTCTGAAATAACAGAAACATAATCAAGGAATCAACATGCCCAAATCTAAGGAAAAGTTGGATCCCCTTGACTTAAGAGTAATAATTACGAATAATAGAAGAGAAATCAATTATGAGCAGGTTAGAAGCATTTGCTATCATACTGCTTGACGGAGGTAGAATGAGTATGGCAGCACACAAAAGAGTTACCGTGTATATATTATCCGGATTCCTCGGAAGCGGCAAGACCACCTTATTAACGAAGGCAATTGATCACTTTACCGAAGCAGGACGTAAACCCGCAGTCATTATGAACGAGATTGGTGAAGTTAATCTGGATGGGCAATTAATTGCCAATGAAGTACCGATGTCTGAACTGCTGGGCGGCTGCATTTGTTGTTCGAGCCGAGGAGATCTTGCAACGGCGCTCAAAGAACTTGTGACTGAAGAGCAGCCTGACCTGATTTTCATAGAATCTACAGGTATCGCGAATCCAATGGAAATCATTGATGAAGTAACAGATGCTTCGCTTATACTCCCAGTGGAGCTCAAAGCCGTCATCACCGTAGTGGATGCACCGCAATTGCTGGAGTTAAGCCGGACAAGCCGAGGCAAGACCTACCGGCTTATGCAGGAACAAATCCGTTGTGCGAACTTACTTTTACTGAACAAGGCAGATCTGTTACAGGAAGCGACGCTCCAGGAAGTAGATGCTCTAGTACGCGAATGGAATCCATATGCATCTATACACTACACCGTGTTCAGTCAAATCGACATGAGACTCATCGAAATGCTGGAAGAAGAGCAAGGGCATAACGCCGATCGAGATCATGACGTCCGCCATGCGACCCATTCGTCTGAGGATCATGAGCCACATGAATCTCGCGATAATCTACATCAAGGCCATGATCATGCGCATGACAGTCACCATCATCATTCGCACAATCATGTGATGGCGTATACACACTTCTTTGAGCGGGCAGTAGATAGCAACGCATTCGAAGAGTTTGTCAGTAAGCTACCGCAAGAGGTTTACCGTGCTAAAGGGATTCTCAGTTTTTCTGATACCTCAAGCCGGTTCTTGTTTCAATATGCTTACAGAGAAATGGATTTCGTCAAAATCACTCCCAAAGGCGATGTACCAGACGTTGCCGTATTTATCGGAGAGAATTTCTCCAAAGACGCAGTCCGAACAGAATTGCTCAAATTGGAATCCCATTCCGAAATAGCTGTAAAATAAGCAATGCAATATCAAAAGAGTCCCAGCGACCAAGCTGCGGATTCTTTTTTTAATAGTCTTGGTAGCGCACGGGTTGGAAATAGCCTAAGGAGCCACTGTAGCCACTATCCCTTTGGCTCAGAAAGCAGAGGGCGGAGTGATAAGGGTTACTTGTTATGTGGGGGCATGCTTATTTTCTGGCGGGGGACTATGATCACTATCCCGTTGGCTCAGGTGCAAAAATCGCCTAAGTAAAAGAGTACTATCCTAGTACCTCTCACCAACTATGTACGCCAACTATCCCACTATCCCTTTGCCTCAGGCTACAGTAAAGTAGTAAGGGTGTAGTGATGACTAAAAACTCCCATCTGTATTCTGCTTATGTATATCGACAAAGAAACCTAGTGAACATTACCTCAAATAGCTTGGTTAATGCAAAACCAATTATCTTACAAGATAGGACGCTTAAAGATACATTGTAATAAATACACTTGTTATTAGGCGCACATGGGTGTATCTTGGGGACTGAAAAAGCTTAACTTGGGATGAAGTGCGGTACATAAGCGGGTCAAATGCTGAAAGATGGGTGTTTTCTGTAGAGTGAGATTTACCTTATAGCAAAACTCATCCAAGTAGTGTTGTAGATACTTTTGGCCAATGCCATGGAAAGTGTTGTTAATAAATTTACCGGCCTGTGCAGCGTAATCAATGAGAGTGCGAAATCTCTTGGAACTAAAGCGGCCAGTAATAAATTCGATGTTGCTTGTATGAGATTCGATATGTCGTTGGGTGAAGTCCAATGTCGCGGAGCGTTGAAAAAGCTTATCTTTTACATATATTTTAGGGACAAGTTTGAGTTTGATATAGGAATGCTCGCCCTGAATGTTAAGGGAGGAACCTGCTAGAAGATAGTGTTCCTGTGGATGGTTGCGGAAGTAAGGATTATACGGCTTTCCATAGACGGCAGAGTTTACTTGGACGATACCTGAGAGTAATGTGCCTTGGTCTGCTGTACTTATGGCGTGACGAATTTTGTGGAGGATGAGCCAGGCTGTTTTGTAGGTGACACTAATAATTTTGGAGAGCGCAACAGCATTCGTGCCCTCCTCCGTGCGCGATATCAGAAAAATAGCTGTAAGCCATTTATGTAAAGACGTGCGGCTACCTGCCATTATAGTTCCAGCTGTAAGGGATGTTTGGTGATGGCACTGAAGACATTCATAGAGAGGAAGTCGACGTGTACTTGTTATATAGGCATGCGAATGCCCACAGTGAGGGCAAGAAAAACCAGAGGGCCATTTTGTTGAGAAAAAGAAATCTATACAAGCTTCTTCAGTGGGGAATTGCTGCTGAAACTGCTCTAGGGTGCTTGGTAAATGATAGTTTGTCCCCATTATGACACCTCAATTCGACCGTGTTAAGAACATTTGTTCTATTTTATTATATCGAATACTTGTTCTTATATCAACTCTAATTTCTACTTTTCTTTTGTATTTTTAAGTATGAGGGTGAAATTATTAATCAGGGTATAGCAAATTAAATAAAGTAACAATTAGTTATAAAGTAGGCGGAAAACGGGTACAGGGGATGAAGGTTAGTCAGGAGAATGAGAGTCTTAGCAAAAAGAGTTTTAATCTTATGGTTTGGGTATATGATCAAAATGAGGATTATGGCCTGTGGAAAGACTTATTTTTGAAAGAATACAAGAAGTCGGTGATTAAAATAATATTTCAAAGTATGAGAGTCATAAATTCTATCGGATCTGAGCAGCGATTTAGAACAAAGAATTCGGTGGATATATAAACTTAATGAGTAGTGGGGATAGTGTCTATATACGAGTTGGAAGTTAATGTATAGGTGGAGATGATTCCTGGTTGTGGAAAAAAGTGAAAATATGGTAAGGAAAAGTAAGGAGTAAGAAGTAAGAAGTAAGAAGTGAGGAGTGGGGAGTGGGGAGTGAGGAGTAAGAAGTGGGGAGTGAGGAGTGAGGAGTGAGGAGTAAGGAGTAAGGAGTGAGGGGGAGGAGGTGTGAGAAGTGAGGATTGAGGAGGTGAGAAATGAGGAGTGCGGAGCAGAGGTATGAGCTAGGGCTGATGCGTGTTGGTTAAGTAAAGAACAATAAAGCAATTAAAATTAAGAACATAATCGAACTGGAACAGGAACATTTAATCTTAATAGGACAACCGCAAGGTAAAGAAAAAACCGTCAAGGATCATGAGTGGTGGTCCTGACGGTTTTTGGGCTTTGGTTAGCGTTCGTTGTGCTGACTAGTTAAGCTCTTTGAGCGGTTCGAAGTTTGGGTATATATACGGTGAGTCTGGGGTTGCGGTTTTTTCGATTTGGGTTGCTTTTATGGTGAAGATTTCGTTTCCGTTGTAGCTGCCGTTTTGGATGGTACCTGTGACTTTTACCCACATGTCTTTGGGATAGCTTTGAGCGGTCGGGAAGTCAACCATGACTCCGTAAGGGGTAGCATCAGCGGAACAGCAGCTTACAGCAAAGCGTCCGACGACGAATTGGCTTTTTGGCATGTTTTCTTCGCGGTAGACGAAGCCGGTGAGTTCGATTTTTTTGCCTATGAAGTTGTTTTTGAAAAGGTCAATGGACGAAAGGATTTCCATGTATACTTCTGGCTTTACGACGATGGTGTCTTTTTTATAAAGGATCATGCCTATTTTGGAAAAATCTTCATCCCACTCGTTATCAGCGTGGAACATCTTTTGGAGCTCGGCATCGGATTTAGCGATTGCTGGAGTCTCTGTACTAGAAGCAGGAACAGGGCTGTTAGCTGTACTATTGTTCACAGATGGAACTGATGAAGGGTTTGGAGCAGCCGCAATTCCCTGATTGGACGCATTCCCTCCTGATGAGGTACCATTATCGGTGATCAGGTCTGTATTTTGTTTGGCTATACTAGCTTTCGCAGCAGAGAGATTCATCCCTTTGGCAGCTACCATAGCACTACTTAATGCTGTATTAGGCAGCAGGAAACCTATTAACAGCGGAAGAATGAGCAGTCCGTAAGCAACTGTATTGCGCAGGGTTGAACGAGAAACCGGTTGTTCACATTCGCAGGCAACTGGTTTGCCCCAGTAAGCACGCAGTGCCATATAACCTTGAAAGCAGGCGATGATATAAAGGATAACGGAGGCGATTTTGACATAAATCATCATACGCGGAGCTATGTAGTATTGAAGGGCATCTGTCTTGGTGAGGATTACGATATAGCTGGAAAAACCAAGTAATATTAACGTACGAAAGAAATAATGAAAGCTTATTAATCGGATTTCGCTCATGTCAATTCCTCCTAGATTTTATGACTTTAAAAGTTAGAAAAGCGTTCCAAAAGCAGTGAACAACCCAGCACGGTGATAAGAATTAATGCCGAAAGCAGGAGTACGAATTTGGATTTGAAAACGGAAAGCATCATAAGTGTGCTTTTGAAATCAAGCATGGGGCCGAGAACCAAGAAAGTAAGCAGTGAACCAGACGTAAATGACGTTTGAAAAGATGAAGCGACAAAAGCGTCTGATGTGGAACATAGAGAAAGAATATAGGCGAAGCCCATCATAAACAAATGGGAACTGATAGGGCCCTGACCAATGGCAAGCAGGCTTTCGCGCTGCATAAAAACTTGAATCAGTGCGGTGAGCAGGGAGCCAAAGACGAGATATTTACCCATTTCGAAAAACTCATCAGAAGCATGAACGAAAAATGTATTTAACTTACTGGTTATGCTGCCACCCTGGTGCTGATGACCCTCCAACGCTTCTTCACTGGAAAAGTTGGCGCGGCTAATACGCAGCGGATTACTTTTGATAAAACGGTAGAGGATGAGTCCGATTATTATGGCAACTGCAAAAGCAAGTCCCATGCGGGAATAAGCAATTGCGGGATGATTTCGGAAAGCCATGAATGTAGCCGCGAATACAATAGGGTTAATGATGGGGCCGGTTATGATGAAAACGACTGCGATATAGACGGGCATTCCTTTGAGTATTAATCTTCGAACGACAGGAATCATGCCGCATTCGCACATTGGGAATAGGATGCCTAAAACGCAGGCGAACAGGATGCCAAGAATAGGATTCTTGGGAATGAAGCGGCGTATGGTTTGTTCGGATACGAATGTTTGGAGCAAGGATGAAAGCAGTACACCTAGTAAAATGAAGGGAATGGCTTCTAATAGGATGCTGATGAACAAAGTTTTGAAAGTTTGAATGCGTTCAGTTGTTAGCAGAGAAAGTGTAGGCATGTCGTTGTTTAGAAGGATAAGCACAATTAAAAGGAAACAGATCGCGAATATAACATGCATGCTCGCTCTAAAGACAGTAGTAGGCATTTGATGAAGGCTCCTTAATCATAATTATTACTATTGTAACCTATGATGAATGAAAGGGGAATAGGACAACTTTGTTAATGACGAGGTGTTCATCTACTTGACGCAAGAGGTCCATTTGCTGCACTATGTTAATAGAACAATTTATGACAGAGGGGTAATGCAAGTGGGCACTCATACGCATACGATTGACGAGATGCTAAGGGCTATGGCTCAGCAAGGATGGAGAATTACTGAGCAGCGCAGAAGTTTGGCAACGTTATTCGCTGAATCCGGAAGTTATTTGTCGCCAAAAGACGTTTATGAATACATGAAAGTTAAATATCCTGGTGTGAGTTTTGACACCGTCTACCGTAATCTTCGATTGTTGAGTGAGATGGGTGTTCTGGAGCAGTTTCACTTGGCGGATGGCTTGAAATTCAAGGCGAGTTGTTTATCCCATCATCATCACCACATGATTTGTATCAGTTGTGAAAAGACGGTCACCTTCGAGTTCTGTCCGATGAAGATGGTGAAGGATTTGCCGGAGAGTTTTGAAATTCAAAGCCATCGTTTTGAGATATTTGGATATTGCTCAGATTGTAAGTCGGGCATATCTCCCTCTTCGGAGCTGCACTAAAAAGTCAAGGAAAAGTAAAAGCAGTCTGCTGAAGATGAACTCAGCGGAACTGCTTTTTTTGGTATGCATTGCTTTTATAGTTGGGATTCCGTTAATCGCTTTTGCCAGTCATCTTCGAGGGTTTTTGCATCCAGATCCATACCTATGAGGACGAGATAAGGCGCTCCTTGGAAAGTGGTCTGCTGCCAGTTCGTGCGTTTGCCTGCGAATTGCATAACAAAGGATTCGTGCTTAGCGCCAATTATCAAATAGCCTTTCGCGCGAAGAAGTATAGAGCCCCATTTTGCTAAATAACGTTCCACAATGCGCTGTGACAAAGCAAGGTCTTCATCCATGGGGATTGTAATTGTCTGAATACGTGAGAAAGATCGAGCGTGATTGGAAGTTTCACTTGGCGGCTGTGCAGGTTTAATAGCTTGAAACTGAAACTTTTTGTTGAAATTCGGCGAGACGGTGGATTGCGATTCTTGTGGACTGAGAGTGCCGAAAATAAGCTCTAAATCGAATTGACTATGTGCGGTTGGCAGTAGTGAAGAACGTTCATTGAATTTGCGAATTGTTTTTTCGATGGACTTCTGTTGTTTATCAGAGATTAAGTCGATTTTGTTCAGAATAAGAAGATCCGCTACTTCCATCTGTCTACGAAGTGTATGGACAAGCTCTCGGTCCGAGGCAAAAATACTGTTATATTCAAGTACGTTTTCGGCATCAAGTATGGTGATGACTTTATGTAGTTTCACATGAGGAAGTAGTGCGGGCTCGGTCAATGCATCAACGATTTCCTCTGGGTTGGCAACACCGGTTAATTCAATGAGAATGACGTCAGGCTTGCGCACTAACAGTTGTTTAATGGAATCACTAATATCACTTTTCTTACTGCAGCAGATGCAGCCATCGAGCAATTTGGCCATGTTAACATCAGGAGAGGCTTCTTGGAGCAGATGGCCGTCTACATCTTGTTTCCCAAGCTCATTCATAAGAACAGCTGGTTTGAGGTTAAAAGAGGCAGCTTCTTGAAGCATGCGGATAAGCAATGTTGTCTTGCCGCTGCCTAGAAATCCACTCAGTACGATAACGGGAACTTTGCTCAAAACAAGGACTCCTTCGCCATGGGATTAAAAAGTAATTATTACGAATTGAATTGTAGTATAAAATTGGGCTGGCTGCAAGGATAAGTTTGCAAAAGAATAAGCCGGGTGCGCACCCTCAGGATGCGCTTCCGGCTTATTTGCTTTTTGCGACATGAAGCAGCTCAGGTACGGTTACAAACGAGTATCCAGCTGCTTTAAGCTTACTAATTAACGGTCCGATGGCCTGTACCGTCCCGGACAAATCCTGGCTATCAGCACCTCCGGAGTGCTGAAGGATGATAGAACCAGGCTTCGTTTGCTGCATGATATTGTTCAGCACCTGATCGGAGTTCAGCGATTTCCAGTCAAGAGAATCGACATTCCAATTCACAATCAAATAATGGTGGTCAGCAATCCATCTGACCTGCTCTTCATTTATCGCGCCGTACGGAGGGCGGATTAACTTAGGAGCGTAGCCGATTAAGCTTTGCAGCACGCTTTCCGTGCTCATAATCTGACTTTGAAATTTGTCCGCCGTCAGCTTTGGCAGGTTCGCATGACTGTAGGAGTGGTTCCCGATGATATGGCCTTCATTGACAATCCGCCTAATCATATCGGGGTGGGCGTTTGCTTGGGAGCCAAGCACGAAAAAGGTTGCTTTCACTTGGCTCGCCTTGAGGGCATCAAGCACTTTAGGTGTAAATCGGGTGTCAGGCCCGTCATCGAAGGTTAAAGCTACTTTCTTTTCCTGAGCAGAGCCGCGTACCTTGAAGGTATCTGGATATTTCACGACCAGTTGAGAGAGCGTAAGCTTCTTCTGAGAAATTCTGGCTTGGCCTTGATTTTTTTGAACAGGAACGGAAGGTTTCTTAGAAGATTCTGGATGTACGGCTGCTTTTTTTGGGCTAGGCTTGGGCGAAGGTTTGGGCGTTAAAGCAGTAGATGCTGCTTCAGGTTGAGCTGAAGTCGTGGGTGTTCCAGCAGAGAGTGGACTATCCATGCTCCTCGGACTCGCAAGATGCTCAGTATCCATTTCGTCGTTGCGGGCACTAGAATCAGCTGTTAAATCTTGTTCTTCTACATGAGTATTTTGCGTAGAGCGTTGATCGTAAATAGGCTTATTTTTTGACACACCGCAGCCTGTCGCTAACAAGCCTGCGATGGCGATGGACCAAAGCCATCTGGTCATGGCAATCCCCTCCGAGCATTATCAATATGCTCTAGCTTTTGTTAATAAGGGACATCCTATCCAGTGAAAATAACGGAATCCAAAGAGTCTGCAGCCTGTTGAGAAATATCCGTATGCTCTCGATGTAGCAAGTGGACATGAACTATTTTGGATGATGGACCGTCATTACATATACCCAAAGCAGAATAAGCAGAGAGAAAGGAGAGGGATGAGTTCATGACAGCCTTGATAAGCAACAAAAAATTAGTTGTGCTGCTGGTTTTTCTGCTGTGCGCAGGTTGTTTTCATGAAGGAGTCTTGACTCCGTCTCCCGATCAAATAACGTCTCCAACTCAAAAACATGACAGTGATTTTTCGGTCGTTCCAGGTGAAAGAATTGGTATTCAAGATCAAGTTCACCCTATGAACTTAAAACCAACCAAAGTGATCTCATTCGTGGATGCGCTTCATGGCTATGGTGTTGCTTCGAGCACTCGTGATCTCCAATTTTTGAAATCCAGTGACGGTGGGATGACCTGGCGGGCTCTGAGTAGATTACCTCGTACAATCAAGCCAATTGCGATTTCTTTTTTTGATTCTCAAACGGGTTGGCTGCTTGCAAGTGAAGCTTCAAATGATAAATCAGAACTACGATTAACCTTGGACGGTGGTCAAACGTGGGAGGTAATCGCAAAAGGCTTACCTGGATTAGAGACTAATGGAGAAGAGCTGTTTTTTCGCTTTTTTGACCGACATCAAGGGTTGATTGCGTTCCAGAGCGGTAAAGAGATGATGCTCCTTTGTACACAAGATGGGGGGTTGACTTGGTCCGCATCAAGCCGTATCTCCATGCCCATTGAAGAAAAGGGTGTGTTTACGTTCCTTTCAACTATGGAGGGTTGGTTTATTGAGCCCAGTAAGAAGGATAAAGAGGTATCGATACTGTATCACATGACAGACGGGGAGACATGGCAAGAAACAGGCAGGATGCCGAGTATCCTTACGCCGCAGGCCATTTCTTTTGCTGATTCTAAAAATGGGTTCATTCTCTTGCAAACAAATCCACAAAGTAGTGAAAAAACATGGCAATTCCTTCGGACATTTGATGGAGGCGAAACGTGGAGCCAACACGAATTTCCTAGCACATTCCAGCCGCTAGCTGAAAGTTTATACCTAGGTTTTCCTACAGCGACTAGCGGCTGGCTTCTGGATGCTAAAGATTTGTGGCGAACGACAGACGGCGGGTTGAACTGGCGTTTACTAACGCCATAAACCTCTTATATGATTTTCTGATAGGTAACGATATCGAGAAATTGGCCCCATTTAAAACCAACCTCACGGAAATGTGCGCACTGTGTATAGCCGTTTTTCGCAAACATATGAATGCTAGGTGTATTATCCGCACAAATTGTGGAGACCAGAGCGTGAAAGCCGCGTTCTTTGGCAACAGATTCAATGTACTGAATGGCTGCCGAGCCCAATCCTTTGCCCGTGCATGCCGGATGCAAATAGATCGTCACTTCCCCGGTGGTATCATAGGCTTGCTTTTTCTTGTGCGGCATGACTTGTACATATCCTTGAAGGCTCCCATCCCATGTTATTACATAAGTTTGGTAACGCGGGTTAGGATGAATAACACTCTCCGTAAATTCTGATAGTTCTACGGGCTCCGTGTGAAAAGAAACAGTCGTATGCATGACAAAATAATTGTAAATATCCATCAGAAGGGGAATGTCAGACTCTTCTAATTCTTTAAATATTAGGGCGGACATGGTGTAAGCTCCTCGCTGTGAGATTTAGACAACACATTCAAATATGTTCAACGGAAGAAGCTAAAATCCTTTTTAAAAGGGACAATTCTAAATAGACATCCACCCATATTCCATGTATCTTAGATATAATGTCTTACTATTAATAGAAGATAAAGTTCAACATCGGAAATAGGGGGAGTCACATGTCGGGCAATTCAAGTTACATTCTCGTGATCGTCATTGGCGTAATCGTACTCGCTGGTCTTACATTCATGAATCTTCGCAAAATAAGCAGATCTACGGCAGATCTGACCCAGCTCAAAAGAAGAACGCTGCTCTGGAGCGAAATATCACTTGCGCTTTTCGTTCTGCAATTTTTCTTCCGTGATCGTGAAGGAGGGTTCCTGCTGTTCTTTGGAATTCTTACTCTATTTACAGGAGCGCATTATCTCGGTGTATTGTATTATTCACGAAAAAGAAGCAACTAAAGGCGAAGAAGCTCTCCTCAGTAGTTCTACTACTAATGGAAAGCTTCTATTTTTATATTCCTGATTTTCTTCAATTAAACTCATCCTGTTATTCGTTCCAACTCGATGGCTGCGTTTTTGTCGGCTTCATCCATTTTTGATACCATTTCTTCTTTTTCTTCTGCTCCATTAACGTTCTTAATTGCAGCATGACCAGCTTGGCCCTGTCTTCATCCGCATATTTGTTACGCAAACGCTCAAAAATTGTGTGATCTTGCATAGGATACCTTCTTTTCTGACTGTAAGATGAATGCGAAATAAAGAGAATGTATGTTCTTGTTTCTATCATATCACATGAAGTACACAGGAGGGAATACAAGGTCTTAATTTTTTGCTAATAAAAAATAACTAGGTGCATCTTGCCTCGGTAAAAGCGGTATCGGACAACTTGGTTCCAGTTTGATTGATCAAAAACAGTATCATGTCAGAATTCCTAGCATAGTATGTAGGAAGGTGGTGAGATAAATGACATTTACACTTGCAGACTGGATGATATACACCATGTGGGCCATATTTGGATTAATGATCATTGATTTTCTAATCGCCTTTTTCCAATCATTTTGGAAAGGCTCTTTTGATCCAACTTTTGTATTAGGTTATTTGAAAGATGTCCTATATATTGTTCTGCCATTAGAGATTGTTTTATCCTTGATTCCAACAGATCCAACAAGGTGGACTCTTATTATTTTTTATTTCGTTGGAGGTATCGCTGCAATTCTCAAGTATTTATTGGACATTAAAAGAAAATTTCAATAAATAAGACTGTGGCCTTCCTTCATGGGAGGCCTATGGTTTTCATAGAATAATACAAACCGTCTTAAAGGAAGTGAGTCCATGAAGAGATATCAGTGGATAAAGTGGCGAACATTCATCCTATGGGTCGCAGCGCTCGTCTTAACCGGCATGCTGTTATGGGCAGGAGGCCCGACATCTTGGAATATCGCATTGACTATTATCGGTATTGTGATGCAGCTGCTCTTTGCCATAATGTTCATGATTGTCCAGTTCGTAGCCCTTTTCTGGTTCCTAGCCCGTGGACGCACGTATTGGATTTTGCCTGGAGAGACAGGGGCCACTTGGGATGACTACCGGGGTAACCCCGAAATCGTTGAGAATGCCAAACGAATCGTCACTCTGCTCAAAGGTGTAAAGGAGTTCAAGGAAATGGGTGGCGAGGCGATCAGAGGCTTGCTGCTCTGCGGTCCTCCTGGCACCGGTAAGTCCTACCTGGCTCAGGTGATTGCAAACGAAGCACAGGTGCCTTTTGCTTATGCCTCGGCTCCCAGCTTTCAAAACATGTTCTTCGGCGTCGGCAACCTGAAGGTGATGCGCCTCTACAAGAAGACCCGGAAGCTGGCGACTGTGTACGGAGCCTGCATTATCTTCATCGACGAGATTGACGCTATTGGGATGAGTCGACAGTCCGGAGCTGGAGGAGGAGGCATGTTCGGCATGGGTGGCGGCTCTGGCCTGCTCAACGAGCTGCTCCTGCAGATGGACCCGCCGAATATCGACAACTCCAAGATTTCCAAGATGCTTCGCTCGTTGGGGCTGCGGCGCAAGAAGGCAGAACGGCCAGCGGTGCTGACGGTCGCAGCGACCAACCTGCCTGATGTACTCGACTCCGCTCTTCTCAGGCCCGGCCGCTTCGACAGGCAGCTCTGGGTCGATACCCCCGACTATGATGGTCGGGTAGACGTCTTCCAGTACTATCTCCGGAAAGTGAAACGGGACTCTTCGTTAACTCCGGAAGCAGCGGCACTCGATACAGTCGGCTATAGCCCTGCGCAGATCAAACATATCGTTAATGAATCGCTTGTTATCGCCCACCAACGGGGAGCCCAAGAAGCCAGTTACGAGGACTTCCGGGCTGCCATGGAGACCTATGAGTGGGGACTCAAACAGCCGCTCCGTTCCATGAGAGACGACGAGAAGCGGAATGTTGCCTACCATGAGGCCGGCCATGCGGTGGCCCAGTACCTACTAAAGCCCCACGACCGGGTCTGGAAAGTGACGATCATCCGCCGTGGCGGCGCGCTAGGTTTAGCTGCCACCAAGCCAATGCATGAACGGTATAACCGAAGCGATAGTGAGATCTTAGCGGAGATCCAAGTCTGTCTGGCAGCCCGGGCAGTGGAAGAGGAGTTCTTAGAAAAAAAATTAAACGGTGTCACCTCCGATCTGCAGCAGGCTACCGAGATGGCCGGCGCTTACCTCGGAATGGTCGGTATGGGCGATGAACTGTTCAGTTGGCTTGCAACGGGCTCGCGGGCCGATGCACTTAAGGCACTCCGGCCAAAAATTAACGAGCTTCTGAAGGATCAGATGCTCCAAGTAAAAAATCTAGTAAGGGAACACGCTGACTTCGTTCACACCATTGCTGAGGAGTTACTAAAACAAGGGGATCTCACCGGCGAGGAGATTGAGCAGATCTATGTACGGCTGTATGGCCGTAGCCGGCCTGAGCCAACTGAGGTAAAGTCCCAGACGGTTATCGATTCCCCCGCCCAAGTTGCTCAGGAACAGCTGCCAGAAGAGGATGCCAATGATACGAAGGATTCCGAATAAACAAGCGCTATAAAATAATAACGGCGACTGCTTGCTTAGTCGCCTATATTTTATAATAAATAAACAAAACAAAGGCTCTAGGGTAAGTTTTCCCTTGGGCTTTTTTCGTTTATCGAACTGTGCATGACCCCCTATTAAATAGATCAATTGTAGAACTATATACAGGAATAAAGGTTTACAGAAATAAGGAGGAATGGGTTATGGGAGCCATTATTTCAATCGGTAATCAAAAAGGCGGTGTTGGCAAAACGACAACCACAGCCATCACGGGGTATCTCCTCTCTAAGAAGTACAAGGTTCTCTGTGTGGACTTCGATAGCCAAGGTAATTTGACACAGTTTCTTACTCAACGAGATATACACGATTACTCCAAAATGACTATTTTTGAGGCATGTAAAAACATGAATCCCACCCCCTACATCCGCAAGTTAACCTACAACCTTCACTTCATTCCGGCTGACGAAATGCTTGCAACTTTGCCCATGCTTATCCATCAAAATCCTTCAATGAGTTCGACCATTTTGAGAGATACACTACATAAAGTAAAGTCCAGATACGATTACATACTTATTGATTTACCTCCAAATCTCGGAGAACACACTATTAATGGATTAGTGGCTTCAGACTATGCAATCGTCATGCTACAATGCGAACCAATGTGTTATGACGCGCTGGACAGATACATCGCAACAATGATTCACATCAAAGAGGTTAAAAAGCTGGACCTTGTTTTATGCGGCATATTGCCAACAATGATCGATTCTAGAACAATCATTGATAAAACAATCATTGATAGGGTAAGGAGAGAATACGAGGGAGTTGTGTTTAGAGCGGAAATAAAGCGAAGAAATAGAATCAAGGAGTTTTCTATTACAGGAATACAGGAATACAGTAATATGGATACATCGGCACTAAGAAATTATAGAAATTTTGTCGAGGAGCTGGAGCAGCGTGTCCAAGCGTGATGCGATTGAACAGTTATTAGGAAAACGGCGGAGTCAAGAAATACAGGAAACTGTAAATACAGGTATACAGAAACCTGTAAATAAGAAAAAAGCAACATTTGATTTCGATGATCAATTCCATACTGAGTTAAAGATATTCGCCGCGAAAGAGAATAAGAAGATGGTAGATGTTGTGGTAGAGGCCGTGAAAGAGTATATGCGAAGACATAAGAATACCCCACCGGTCGACTAGGCCAGTGGGGATTCGTTCATTTTACAGACTGCACGACAACCGCGACACGCTAATAGGCTTTTTATAATTTGGTCACTAATCGGTCATCATGTGCTAAAAATCCAAGCTGTACTATATACATTCTAGGTCCTGTTTTAACGAAAAAACCCTTATAGAATAAGGGTTTTAGTAAACTGTATTATAAATAATAACGGCGACTGCTTGCGCAGCCGCCTCATGGGAGAGGAGAAACCGGACGAAGAGCTTATGGGGAAACGTAAGTCTTCTCCGCGGTTGTCTACGACATTCTCTGATGTCGATAGTTCAAGGATGACCGTTTTACGGGAAATTTATACATCACAGGGATAAAATTTTTGTGTCCGATTAGAGCTTGTGGTACGATAGCAAAAGAATGAGCCAGCTAGAAGGGAAATACGTAAGATGAGAGTGATTTCAGGCACCGCCAAAGGCAGGCCGTTAAAAGCTGTACCCGGTAACAGCACCCGGCCAACAACGGATAAAGTGAAAGAGGCGATCTTCAGTATGATCGGTCCTTATTTTGATGGAGGACAAGTGCTTGATCTATTCGCCGGTACAGGCGGACTCGGGATTGAAGCGCTTAGCCGCGGGATGGATAAGGCTGTCTTCATTGATATCGAGAAGAAAAGCATCGACACGATTGGGCAGAATTTAGTAACCGCAGGTCTCAAGGACCAAGCCGAGATCTACCGAACGGATGCTACACGGGCTTTGAAAGCGTTAGCGAAGCGGGAGCAGCAATTTGAACTTGTCTTCCTCGATCCTCCGTACAAAATGAAATTTATCGCGGAGCTGATCAGTAAGATGGAAGAGCAGTCGATCATTAAATTGAATGCCACGATAGTTGTAGAGCACGATGCAAAGGATGTCCTCGATGACACCATTGGTGGGTTTAAACAGCAGCGAAGATCCGATTACGGAGATACCGCCGTCACGATTTACAAAAGATCAGCAGAATAAATACGAGCAAGTTTTTAAGGAGATGAACAGCATGATGAGGCAAGAACACGGAAGCACAGTTGCCGTTTATCCAGGCAGTTTTGATCCTGTGACACACGGCCATCTTGACATTATACATAGAGCGGCAAAGGTGTTTGATAAGTTGATTGTAGCTGTACTGAATAACACGTCCAAGAATCCTCTGTTCACATTGGAAGAACGGATGGAGCTTATTAGGAAAGTGACCAAGGATTTGCCGAATGTAGAGGTGGATGGTTTTAGAGATTTGATGGTTAATTATATGAAGGCTCGCAACGTGCGTCTAATTGTTCGTGGGCTTCGGGCGGTCTCTGACTTTGAGTATGAATTGCAGATGGCGTCGACGAATCACAAGCTGAATCCAGATGTCGAAACTTTCTTCATGACTTCGAAGCCTCAGTTCTCATACTTGAGTTCAAGTATTGTGAAGGAGATTGCTAAGTTTCACGGACCGGTGGAAGATCTAGTTCCAGCTGAGGTGGAAGAAGCATTGAAAAAGAAATTCCCTCGAATCTAATGGGGTTATGAATCAATCGTTTTCTTTTTGAAAGTTCTCAGAACCGTTGAAATAAACATCATCAAAGTGAATAATAGAAGGAACTGAATCAGCATAGGTCCCAACAGGCCCCATGCCGATTCGCCGTTCAATGGAAAGGCAACCGTAGGATATTCGCTTTTGGCTTTGTCTAACCAAAGAAAACTGGGCTCAGAATCCAGCAAGAGCAGCTGCAGAGGCTTCCAAAACAGAACGGTAAAGACTGAAGCGAGTACAGCGTGCAGAACACGGAACTGGAAGAAGAATAGGTAACGAGCATCTGTTTTTTGATGAAAGCCAGCAACTTGCGCGTGAGCAGACAAGCCTCCCCAGCCAAGAAAAGCGCTTAGAAGCGCCATTTGCGGAAGTAAGGAGAGGCCTTGTGCTTGGCTAAATGCATAGGCGCCCAGATGAATTTCCAGAATCCCCTTGAGCCACTGAGGTGTGGTATCGATATGGACATTCATAAAACCAAGTAAATAGTGTGTGACGGGTCGAAAGACATCCGTCAGATGAGTTATGTTAACTACATTAATCAGTACGGAAAAAATCATCATATAACCGCCAATTAGCATTAAGGTTTGCACGGAAGAGGTTACCGAATCCCCAAGCAGCTTACCGAAAGGACGTCCGTCGTGTAAATAAGCTTGGCGCATCGTTGATATGGCGAGTTTCCAGATGGAACTGGATGCTTGATGATTAGGCCGTAAAGTGGCTATTTGGAATTCATGAGAGTCAGATATGGGCTGCTCTGTTTTTTTTGATTTTCTCATCAAAATTCCTGTTAAAATAGCCGAGCTATAATGGACTACTGCAAGTATGAAGCCCAGCCTAGCGCTGTGCAGAAAGCCGACACCTACAACCATAATCAGGAATAAGGGGCTGCACAAATGGGACAGTGCCGTTAAACGTTCTGTTTCTGTTTGGGAGATGAGTTTTTTTTCCCTCAGAGTAGCTGTAATTTTGGCTCCAGTAGGAAATCCTACTATAAGGCCAGAGGCTAGCGCCCATCCACTTACACCGGGAAGACGGAATACATTTCTCATCAGCGGCTCCAGAAGAATGCCTATCCCTTGAATAACGCCAAAACCGATTAACAGCTCGGTCATAATGAGAAAAGGCATCAGTGCTGGGAAGACAAGCTTCCACCAAATTGTAAGTCCCTCGAGCGAAGACTGAAATGCTTTGTCCGGGAATAAAATGATAGACACGACTACAAGGGCAGCCAAAGACCCCAGTACCAGCGTTGTGAGTTTGGAGTTGGATCTTACATTCTTAGGCTGCATAATATCACCTCGTCCTTTAAACATGCTTCAATTGTACGCTAGAGGATGCGGGTTTAGACCAAGCTTTCGCTTGTCAGGTAAAGGAAAAGACACCACTTGTATAAGGCATCAGGAAGGGGAACCTGCATGGAGAACGAAGAAGAGAATACGATTCGAACATGGTCGAATGATTCATATCAATATCCGAGAAGATCGGCGACTAGGCGTTATTTAATATCCGCATTAGTCGGAGTTGTCATTGTTTATTTGTTATTTTTTGTGAGACTTCCATTTTTTATATTCATGCCAGGGACAGCGGAAGAAATTAAACCGATGGTGACGATCCCCAAAGGCACTGGTGACGAAAAGGGAACGCTGATGCTAACCACAGTGCGAGTTGCCGATGCCAACATGGTCAATTATTTAATCGGTCTCGTACATCCTTATGAAGAGATTCAGCCCAAAACGAGTGTTTTACGTAAGGGTGAATCGGAGCAAGAATATTCACAGCGTCAAGAGTATGTTATGTTGACATCTCAAGCGAGTGCTATTCAAGCGGCATATAAGCAAGCGAAAATACCTTTTCATATCAATCATGAAGGGGTTATGGTGCTCCAGACGCTGCCTGGCCTATCTGGAGAAAAGGCTCTCAAACCGGGAGATGTGCTTCTAAAAGCTGGAGATAAAGAAGTGAAGGTCGCTCAAGATTTACTAGACTCACTTAAAGGTAAAAAGGCTGGGGATACAATATCAATCACGTATTCTAGGAAAAAAGTCGAACAGCAAGCTACGTTGACCCTTGGTGCGCTTCCTAAGCAGGAGGGCGAGCAGGGCGAGTCGCGGGCCGGCATTGGGGTTGTACCAGCGGATATGCAGGCTGTAAAGGCAGACCAAGAGGACCAACAAGTATCTATTAAGGCTGGTGAGATTGGCGGTCCCTCTGCTGGACTAATGTTCTCCTTAGAGATATACAATCAACTCGTGGCAGATGATATTACCAAAGGTTATCGCATTGCAGGAACAGGGACGATTGAAAGCGACGGCACTGTAGGTCCAATTGGCGGTATTCAGCATAAGATCATTGCCGCGGATCGGGAAAAGGCCGATTATTTCTTTGCACCCAAAGATATGACTTATAAAGATGGTACCAAAGTTGAGAATTACACAACGGCTGTCGAGAGAGCCAATCAAATTAAGACCAAAATGAAAATTGTCGAAATCGGCACCATGGAAGATGCGCTCAAATTTCTAGCAGCATTGCCTCCGAAATAAGCTAGATCCAGTGAAAATAATATAATTTAAATTGACAAAAGGCATGCAAACTGGATATAATAATCTTTGTTTGTTTGGGGTGAATACACATGCAAATTCGTTTTATGGAGCTATCTCTTAAAGGACAGGTTCATATGACCGAAGAATTAACATTGACCGAACCTTTTGAAGGACGTCAAGATATCCTTGGTCATGGTCCCGTACACGTCGATCTTCAAGCCGTGTATGAAGATGGAGCAGTAAAAGTTAACGGTACGTTAACGCTAGACTTGGAGTTAAGCTGTTCACGATGCTTATCGCACACTAACCAAACAATCGAACTTCCTTTTGAGGAAGTCTTTATGCAAAAACCAGAAGAAGAAGATCCGGATTTAGACGAGGATATTCATTTGGTGGTAGGAGATAAAGTCGATTTGGAGCCTTACGTTGTAGAAAATGTAGTGGTCGGTTTACCGTACATACCACTTTGTGACGAAGCGTGCAAAGGTCTCTGTCCCGTGTGCGGAGAGAATCGCAATCAACGTGATTGCGGCTGTAAGCAGGAGAAGATTGATCCTAGGCTTGCAGGTCTCGCGGACTTTTTTAACAAAGAATAAGGCAACGCCCGAAATTCGTATAAGGAGGTGTTTTGAATATGGCAGTACCTCAAAGAAGAACGTCCAAAACTCGTCGCGACAAGCGCCGTACTCACTTTAAATTGGAAGTTCCAGGCATGGTGAAATGTGAACAATGTGGAGAACTGAAGCTAGCACACCGCGTGTGCAAGTCTTGCGGAACTTACAAAGGTAGAGAGATCGTAAAAGCATAAGATTGGACATAGTACTTCATCCTAGTGTGAGGTGCTATTTTTTTTGCTTTCTTTTTGGCTATAAATTTAATATACTACAGTTTAGTATCTGGTAATAAGATGAGATCTCACGAGATAAGGTGGTGCTCGCCATCGAACGCCTTCCTAAACGACAAAGGCAGCAGCAATTGCTTCAAGCCATTGAAGCTAATCCTTTTATGACAGACGAGGAACTGATGCGAACGTTTCAGGTCAGTATCCAAACCGTTCGCTTGGATCGGTTGGAACTCGGCATTCCTGAGCTGCGGGAACGAATGAAGCATATGGCGGTCAAAACGTATGATCATGTACGCTCACTGCCAATTGATGAAATTATTGGAGAAGTGATTGATTTACAGCTCGATCAAAGCGGTATCTCGATTTTTGAAATTAAAGAAGAACATGTTTTCTCAAGAACCAAAATTGCAAGAGGACATCATATTTTCTCGCAAGCGAACTCCCTGGCGGTTGCCGTCATCGACGATCCCATAGCTTTAACAGCTTCTGCAGACATCCGTTTTATTCGTTCTGTAAAGCTCGGAGAGAAATGTATCGCCAAAGCTTATGTGCGTTCCGTTTCCAAAGGGAAAGCAAGAGTCGAGGTGTTTTCATATGTTGGCGATGAAACGGTTTTTCGAGGCAACTTTGTGATCTTTCATTCGAAGAAAGAGCAACATCTAGATAGGGAGGACAAGCTGCATGCGAATCGCGATTGATGCAATGGGAGGCGACAATGCCCCTAAAATCGTAGTGGAAGGTGCACTCGCAGCGGCCAAAGAATGGAAAGATGTACAAATCATTCTGGTCGGCAACAGCGCCGCGATTGAAGCGCATCTCACAGAAAGGCCAGCGAACTTAACGATCCATCACACGGAAGAAGTCATTGAAGCAGAGGATGAACCCGTAAAGGCTGTCCGCCGCAAAAAAGACGCTTCTATGGTGGTAGCGGGAAGGCTAGTACGTGAGAAGAAGGCGGAAGCCATGATTTCCGCAGGAAATACAGGTGCTTTGATGACGACTGGATTGTTAGTCGTAGGTAGAATTCCTGGGATTGAACGTCCAGCACTGGCGCCTATGATTCCAACTATGGACGGAAACGGTGTTCTTGCGCTCGATCTAGGAGCTAATATGGATGCAACAGCGGAACAGCTGATTCAATACGCCATTATGGGCAGTATTTACCGCGCTAAAGTGCATGGCATTGCCAAGCCACGTGTAGGCCTGTTGAATGTGGGTACCGAAGCGACCAAAGGGAATGAATTAACGAAAACGGCATATCCTTTAATGGAACAAGCTCCTATTCATTTTGTGGGAAATGTCGAATCCTCACAAGTGCTTCGTGCCAAATGCGATGTCATCGTGTGCGATGGATTCGCAGGAAATATCATGCTGAAATCATTGGAAGGTGCTGCGTCTACCATTTTCTCGGCATTGAAACAAGAGTTCACCAAAACCTTTTTCACTAAACTTGCAGCGGCTGTCTTGAAACCAGGACTTACACAATTCCGCAAAAAGTTGGATTATAATGAACATGGGGCAGCCCCGTTTTTGGGTATTGATGGATTAGTCCTAAAAAGCCATGGCTCCTCCGATGCGAATGCCATTAAGAATGCAGTGCGTCAAGCGAGAATAGCCTTGCAAAATGATTTGGTTGGCACGATATCTGCCGAAATTAGCCACGGGAAGAGAGATATAACAACATGAACTTAATACCAGTTGGGGTACTCGGAACGGGTAAATATGTACCAGAACGAATTTTAACAAATCAAGAATTGGAAACCATGGTTGAAACGAATGATGAGTGGATCGTGACTAGAACGGGTATTCGTGAAAGAAGAATAGCCTCCGAAGGACAAGCTACGTCTGATCTTTGTTATGAAGCCGCATTGATTGCTCTGTCAAATGCTGGGGTTACGGCAGATCAGCTTGACTTGATTATAGTAGCGACGATTACACCTGATATGTCATTCCCTTCCACGGCATGTATTCTCCAAGAGAAGCTGGGAGCTAAAAAAGCAGCAGCTTTTGACTTGTCTGCAGCTTGTTCAGGTTTTGTATATGGACTTGCTAATGCTTCTAACTTCATTTCCACAGGAACATATAAACATGCACTTATCATTGGCGCAGATTGTTTATCCAAAATTACTGACTATACAGACCGAAACACGTGCATTCTTTTTGGCGATGGTGCTGGAGCCGTTGTTATCGGGGAAGTGCCTGAACATAGAGGTTTCAAATCGTTTGAGCTGGGCGCTGACGGCACAGGAGGTCCGCTCCTGAAAATTGAAGGTGGCGGGTCGCGTAATCCTTCCTCACAAGCCTCCATTGACCAACGTTTGCACTACATCTACATGGCTGGAGCTGAAGTCTTCAAATTTGCCGTCCGGATCATGGGCAATGCCGCTGATGAAGCGCTGCGCAAAGCAGGTTGGGAAAAAACAGATATCGATCTGCTCGTACCGCACCAAGCGAATATGAGAATCATTCAAGCTTCACTAAATCGTCTAGAACTGACTGACGATAAATGCATGATCAACCTAGACAAGTACGGCAACATGTCCGCGGCCTCTATCCCGGTAGCTCTCGCAGAAGCAGTTGAGCAGGGAAGATTGAACGAAGGCGACCGCCTCGTGCTAGTTGGCTTCGGCGGCGGCCTAACATGGGGCGCAGCTGCTTTGGTTTGGTAGACCGTTACTATCGGTCACTATCCCTTAGGCTCAGGTGTTTAGGAAATAACCATTCTTTTCTTTTTCCACTGAACTTGAGGGTTACGCTTGATAAATGCAGGTCAACCGAAAATACTTGCATCTGAAAAAGTTTTCGGGTGTTGCTATTAGCACTACCCCAAGACTCAGGTGTTTTAAAGACCTTTCTTTTCTACTTTTCTGCTGAACTTGAGGGTAACGCTGGAAAAATGAGTAATCAACTGGAAAAATTGCGTTGATAAAACTTTTCCGAGTGAAGCTATTAGCACTATCCCTTAGGCTCATGTGTCTTGAAGCGACAAATCTTTCTTCTTTTCAACTGAACCTGAGGGCTATGCAGGATAAATGCACTATAGAGGAAGTTTTGCAGCTAATAAAAGTTTCCCAGTGATGCTATTGACACTATCCATAAGACTCATGTGACTGGTAAAAGGCCTTTCTTTTCTTTTTTTCGCTGGACTCGAGGCAACGCTGGATAAAGGCGCGGTCGACTGGAAACCTTGCAGTTGATAAAACTTTTCCGAGTGAAGCTATTGGCACTATCCCTGAGACTCAGTAAACAAATTGAGTGGGCGAACTGAGGAACTTAAGAACTGAGGAACTGAGGAACTTAAGAACTGAGGAACTGAGGAACTTAAGAACTTAAGAACTTAAGAACTGAAGAACTGAAGAACTGAAGAACTGAAGAACTGAGGAACTGAGGAACTTAAGAACTTAAGAACTTAAGAACTTAAGAACTTAAGAACTTAAGAACTTAAGAACTTAAGAACTCAAGAACTGAAGAACTGAAGAACTGAGCCAAGGGGATAGTGTCAATAAGGGGTATAGAAAAATAATAGCTCGGAAATAAAATGGAATTTTAAGTAAAAAATATAATTAATTACTGAAAATTATCGCGGAAGGGGATCCTTTTCTCGTATGGGTAAAATAGCATTTGTATTTCCTGGTCAAGGCTCGCAGTCCGTGGGTATGGGGCATGATATATACACGAATCATCCTGCAGCTAGAGCATATTTTGAGCGCGCTAACGAAGCGCTAGGCTTCTCTTTATCTGATCTGATCTTCCAAGGTCCAGAGGACCAATTGAAGATCACGTATCACACGCAGCCTGCGCTGTTGACAACAAGCATCGCTTGTCTGGAAGTGTTCAAGGCTGCTGGCATTAAGCCAGACTATGTCGCTGGACATAGTCTCGGTGAATACAGCGCGCTAGTCGCAGCGGGCGTGCTCGCGTTCGAAGACGCGGTCCGCACGGTGCGGGCCCGCGGCGAATTCATGGAACAGGCCGTCCCTGGCGGCCTGGGTGCGATGGCAGCCGTGCTGGGAGCCGAGCGCGAAGCGCTTGCGGAGCTATGCGCGGCTATCACAAACGGCGGCTCCGTCGTGGAGCTCGCCAATGTGAACTGCCCGGGACAGATCGTCGTCTCGGGCAGTAAAGAGGGCGTTGCAGCGGTTGTAGAACGCTGCAAAGAAGCCGGAGCGAAGCGTGCCATACCGCTCGAGGTGAGCGGGCCCTTTCACTCTTCACTTATGAAGCCAGCCTCTGAGCGCCTCGCTGAGGTGCTCGCGTCGATCGAGATGAGTGATGCAGCCGTGCCCGTTGTAGCCAACGTAACGGCTCGTCCTGTCACGCAGCCCGGCGATATTCGCGGTCTGCTTGTAGAGCAAGTGTACTCCCCAGTATTATGGGAGGATACGATTGTTTATCTGATCGGCCAAGGCGTCGATACGTTCATTGAGCTTGGCTCGGGAACGGTTCTCGCCGGTCTGATCAAAAAGGTAGACAAAACAGTGAAGACCGTGTCAATCGGTAGCCTAGAAGCTTTGGAGAAGTATATGAAGGAGACTGATGACGATCATGTTAACGGGTAAGGTGGCACTGGTAACAGGGGCATCTCGAGGTATTGGCCGAGCGATTGCTTTGCATTTGGCTGAACATGGGGCCAATGTTGTTGTGAACTATGCAGGAAGTGAAGCTGCTGCTGGAGAAGTTGTTGAGCAGATTGAAGCGATGGGACGTAAAGCGATTAAGCTGCGTGCCGACGTAAGCAGTTTTCAGGAAGCCGATGATTTAGTAAAGCAAACGCTAGAAAGTTTTGGTAAAATTGATATTCTTGTGAATAATGCTGGCATAACAAGAGACAATTTAATCATGCGGATGAAGGAAGAAGAGTTCGATCAAGTTATCGCTACGAATCTCAAGGGTGTGTTCAACTGTGTAAAAGCCGTTACTCGCCCGATGATGAAACAGCGTTTCGGTCGAATTATTAATATATCTTCTGTAGTAGGTGTGCTCGGTAACCCGGGTCAGGCCAACTATGTAGCAGCAAAAGCAGGCGTTATTGGCTTAACCAAAGCGACTGCTAGAGAACTATCTTCTCGAGGCATTACGGTGAATGCAGTAGCGCCAGGTTTCATTGAAACCGATATGACGGACAAGTTGTCATCAGAGATGCGGGAGCAAATGTTGAAGCAAATTCCACTGGAACGCCTTGGCCAACCTGAGGAAATTGCTAAGGTTGTTCGCTTCTTAGCATCGGACGATGCGTCCTACATGACCGGCCAAACACTCCATGTAGATGGCGGCATGTACATGTAAGTTTTACCAGAAAGAGAATCTCAAAATTGACTACTGGCAATCTGTCAGAGATTCTCGTATAATACCAAAGAGGAGGTGAACCGGATGTCCGACGTATTGGATCGTGTTAAGCGAATTGTTGTCGATCGTCTAGGGGTTGATGAAGCTGAAGTCACCCTCGAAGCATCTTTCAAAGAAGATCTAGGTGCTGATTCTCTCGATGTAGTTGAATTAGTAATGGAATTAGAAGATGAGTTCGATTTAGAAATTTCCGATGAAGATGCCGAGAAGATTACGACTGTAGGAGAAGTTACGAATTACATAAAATCTCATACGTAATAGTCTACCGAGTCCCGTTTCTAATCAAGACGGGACTTTCTCTCCATTTTCGAACAATAAAAAAATGATGGTTTACTACATAGAAGGTGGTACAAATGAACAGAGTTGTAATTACAGGTATGGGCGTAGTTACTGCCCTTGGTCAAGATTTGGAAACGTTTTGGGGCAATCTGACTTCCGGTAAATCCGGA
The DNA here is from genome assembly GCF_025369935.1 of Paenibacillus andongensis. Lineage (NCBI taxonomy): Bacteria > Bacillati > Bacillota > Bacilli > Caryophanales > Paenibacillaceae > Paenibacillus > Paenibacillus andongensis. The sequence goes on from NZ_CP104467.1 coordinate 3,548,400, forward strand.
ATCAGTTTGATCGAGAATTTTGATGTTAGCGAGTATCCGACTCGTATTGCTGCTGAGGTTAAAGATTTTAATATTGAAGATTATGTCGATCGTAAGGATTCGCGTCGAATGGATCGTTTCGTTCAATTCGCTGTTGCTGGTGCGGTTAATGCGCTAAAAGACGCGAACTTGAATGTAAAGGAAGATACGGACCCTGAGCGCGTGGGCGTATCGGTTGGTTCAGGCATTGGTGGATTGAATACATGGGAAGAACAGCATAGAATTCTTTTGGAAAAGGGTCCAAAACGCGTATCTCCCTTCTTTATTCCGATGATGATTGCGAATATGGCGTCTGGTCAAGTTTCTATGATTACTGGAGCAAAAGGACCGAACTCCACGGCTGTTACTGCCTGTGCGACAGGAACTCACTCCATCGGTGATTCGTTCAAAATGATTCAACGCGGCGATGCTGACGTAATGATATGCGGCGGTGCTGAGGCAACGATTACACCGATTGGTGTGGCCGGCTTCTGTGCTTTGCGTGCGATGTCGACTCGTAATGAAGAGCCTCACTTGGCTAGCCGCCCATTTGATACAGACCGTGATGGTTTTGTCATGGGCGAAGGAGCAGGCGTGATGATTTTGGAATCGCTTGAACATGCACAGAAGCGTGGGGCACGCATCTATGCGGAAGTGATCGGTTATGGGATGAGCGGTGATGCTTATCACATGACAGATCCAGACCCGGACGGCGCAGCACGTTGTATGGTCAAAGCGATTAAAGACGCGGGCATTAGTCCAGAGTCGATTTCTTACATTAATGCTCATGGAACCTCTACGCCAGTAGGTGATAAATCTGAGACAACAGCGATTAAAAAAGCATTAGGCGAGCACGCCTACAAAGTAGCTGTCAGTTCGACGAAATCAATGACAGGCCATTTACTTGGCGCTGCAGGCGGTGTAGAAGCTGTTATCTGTGGTTTAACTATTTCTAATAGCTTGATTGCACCGACGATCAATTTGGTCAACCAAGACCCAGAGTGTGATTTGGATTATGTGCCAAACACAGCTCGTGAAGCAAAGGTAGACATTGCGATGTCGAACTCGTTTGGCTTTGGTGGACATAATGCAACGATTATCTTGAAAAGGTTTGAAGCATAATTTGCCTTCCTACGAAGAAAGATAACGGAATATCATTCTCTCTGGGTGGTGAAAAAAGGCAATGAATCGTGATATCAAAGAGCTGCAGCAGCGAATAGGGATTACATTTCGTAAAAAAGAGCTGCTTCAGCAAGCTTTTACCCATTCTTCTTATGTCAATGAACACCGTATTGCTGGGCATAAAGATAACGAGCGTCTGGAGTTTCTAGGAGATGCTGTTCTTGAACTAACGGTTTCGGAATTTTTATATGATTCTTATCCAGGGCGTTCGGAAGGTGAATTGACGAAGCTCAGGGCGTCTATCGTTTGTGAGCCGTCACTTGTTACGTTCGCTGATGATTTGGATTTCGGTGCTTTTGTCTTACTTGGTAAAGGGGAAGAGTTAACTGGAGGGCGGTCTCGCCCGGCACTCCTCGCCGACGTTTTCGAGTCCTTTGTTGGGGCATTATACCTTGATCAAGGCTTGGATATCGTAAAAGGTTTTCTCAAAAAGCACGTTTTCGCAAAAATCTCCAGTGAAGGTAAATTGCTAATTATTGATTACAAGACTCTCTTGCAGGAGCATACCCAACATCACAACATGGGTTCATTGGAATACCGCATTGTGAACGAACGTGGGCCTGCTCATGAACGTGAGTTTGTAGCAGAAGTGCACATGGATGCCGACCTTCTGGGAACCGGAGCAGGACGTTCCAAGAAAGAAGCGGAACAGCAGGCAGCTGCTGGAGCCTTGTCGAAATTAAATGTGACCGTTCAGCGGTAATGCATATGGCTTAAAGGGGCGGCTGCGGCCGCCTTTTTTGTTTTTTTCTCTTATTTTTATAAGGGATATGTTACAATAATTTCTGAGGTGAGACCATGTTTTTGAAACGGATTGAATTATCCGGGTTTAAGTCTTTCGCAGACCGTACGGAACTGGAATTTGTACGCGGTATTACCGCGGTTGTAGGTCCTAACGGCAGTGGAAAAAGCAACATTTCGGACGGTATCCGCTGGGTGTTAGGTGAGCAAAGTGCGAAGTCCTTACGCGGCGGTAAAATGGAAGATGTTATTTTTGCAGGCAGTGATGCGCGTCGAGCTGTCAATTATGGAGAAGTCTCGCTGACGCTGGATAATACGTCGCAATCGCTTCCACTTGACTTCAATGAAGTGACGGTTACTCGTAGAGTCCATCGCAATGGGGAAAGTGAGTATTTAATTAATAAGCAGCCCTGCCGTTTGAAAGATATTACGGAATTGTTTATGGATACGGGGATAGGGAAAGAAGCTTATTCAATTATTGGACAAGGTCGTATCGAAGAAATTTTAAGTACGAAATCCGAAGATCGTCGCGGGATATTTGAAGAGGCTTCGGGGATTGTTAAATATAAATCGCGTAAACGAGAAGCCGAGAAGAAATTAAGTGATACCGAGCAAAATTTGCTGCGGATTCACGACCTGGTTTCTGAGCTTGAGGATCAAATTGGACCTCTACGTGAACAGTCTGAGAAGGCGACTCGTTATAAAGAGCTTCGGGAGACGCTCAAAAGCAGTGAGATTGCTATGTATGTACATCAAATTGATCAGATTTATATTTCATGGAATGATGCGAAGCAGCTGCTAGAGAAGCTAGTCAAGGAACAAACAGAGCTTTCGACTATTGTGAGTCAGCATGATGCGCACTTGGAGAAGCATCGGTGGGAGACTCGCAGATTAGAGGAGGAACTTGAAAAGCTTCAAGAAAGTCTGCTCCAGCTGAGCGAAGAATTCGAGAAGTGCGAAGGGCATGGCGAAGTGCTCAAAGAACGTAATAAGAATTATGTAGCTAATCACCAGCAGCTAAGCACTACAATCGCACTGCAAGAGCAGCGTAAAATAGATAAAGAAGATGAGCTGAGTGGGCAGCGGGAGAAAATCATCCAAATTGGCGCCCAGCTATTTGAGTTTCAAGCGAAGCTGACTGCAGAAGAACAGCGGTTACTTGGGGTTAACGGCGGTATCAGTTCCTCACCTGAAGACCAGTTGAAGGGCGAATTGTTGGAAACGCTAAACCGAATGGCTCAGGCGAGGAATGAGATTCGTTACGCTGAGCAGCAAACGGAAAGCATCGGTCGTCGTTTGGAAAGGCTTGATGAAGAACGTCAGAAGTGGGCGGAACAGCGTGAGAAAATTTTGATCCGTAAGCAAGAGTTGACGGCTAAATTGGAACAAACGGTTAGTGAAATTGAGAATGAACGACAAAGGTATGTGCAGCTAACCCAAAGCTTGAAAAGCAAGCAAGGGTTGCTCGATGAAGCGCAAGGCATGGTCCGCAAATGGGAGCAGAAGCTGGATGCGCTGACATCTCGCCGCGACACGATGAAAGAGATGGCCAACGATTACGATGGCTTCATGCAAGGAGTTAAAGAAGTTCTTAAAGCGAAGAGCCGCAAGGATTTGCGTGGTATTCGCGGGGCCGTGGCCGAGCTTGTTAAGGTGCCGGCTGACGTTGAGATTGCGATTGAGACGGCGCTCGGCGGCGCCTTGCAAAATATCGTTGTCGAGACCGAAGCAGATGGGCGTGAAGCCATTGCCTTCTTGAAGCGCCGTCAAATGGGACGGGCTACGTTCCTGCCTATGAATGTTATTCGCGGCCGCTCGATTTCAGATCATGAGCTTCGTTCTTTGAAATCTTCCAAAGGCTTTGTCGGCCTTGCGGTTGATCTTGTTTCATTTGAGTCCACCTACCAAAACATCTTTTCAAGCCTGCTTGGCAATGTTGTTGTGGCGCAGAGTCTAGAAGATGCGAACCATATTGCTGCTAAAGCACAGTATCGCTATCGGGTTGTGACGCTGGAAGGCGACGTTGTGAACCCTGGTGGTTCAATGACAGGCGGAAGCTTGCAGAAGAAATCAACGAATCTGCTTGGTCGTCAACGCCAAATTGAAGAGCTGGATGAGGAAATTAAAACTTCTGAGCAGCAGCTCAGCGGTTTGCGCAGCCAATCTAGTGTGATGAAGCGCGAGATTACGGATGATATGATGACGATTGAACAGCTCCGTCAGCAAGGTGAGCAAAAGCGTATCACCGAGCAGCAAATTCGGGCTGAATTGAATCCGCTTGAGTCTGAGAGCCGTACAGTCGAGGAACAGCTTACGTTGGATAGTCAAGATCGAGGCTCGCTGCTAGAAGAGCAGGCTGATCTTGGACGGAAGAAAGTCGAGTCCGAAGCAGCACTGGCTGAACTGCAGCAAGAGGAAGCTTCATTGCAGCAAGCGATTCGTGACGCCGAGCACTCCCGTAAGGCGAGTGAGTCGGAAAAGGAAGAGCTGCAAAGCCAGTTAACAGATTTGAAGGTCAAGGTTGCTTCTATTTCACAAGAGAAACAGTCACTCCAGGATCAACAGCGTCGACTGCAGCAGGATCTTGGTGAAGTTGAGCGCGAGATGGAAATGAACCGCGGTCTGCTTGGGCAGCTGGAGCAAGATATGGCTGCACTTGAGCAAGAGACAGTACTACAAGTTGAATTACTAAACGATCTCAAGCTCAAAAAGCAGCAATGCTCAGAAAACATTGATTTCAAACGTGCTGAGCGAACGGATTGGTTACATAAGCTCGAGCAAGAAGAGAATGAAACCCGGACACAACGCATTCAGCTGAAACAAGTTGAAGAGAGTCTGCATCAAACTGAGGTTCGTGTAACTCGATTGGATGTTGAGCTAGAAAACTTGCTGAAGAAGCTAGGGGAAGAATATGAGCTTAGCTATGAGTTAGCTAAAGAGCGGTATCCAGTTCCTGAGGATATCCAAGGTACGCAGGGCAGAGTGCGTGAACTTAAACGCGAGATTGCTTCGCTTGGTGATGTGAACCTTGGTGCTATTGAAGAATATGCGAGGGTCTCTGAGCGCTATGAATTCCTAGACTCTCAGAAAAACGACTTGATCGAAGCCAAAACGACACTTTATCAGGTCATCCGTGAAATGGATCAAGAAATGTCCAAACGGTTTAAGACCACCTTTGATGCGATTCGCTCGCACTTTGGCGTCGTATTTGCAAAATTGTTCGGCGGTGGCCGTGCGGATTTGATTCTATCTGAGCCGGAGAATATGCTGGATACAGGTATTGAGATCGTTGCACAACCGCCTGGCAAAAAGCTGCAAAATCTTCAGCTTCTTTCCGGTGGAGAGCGGGCTCTCACAGCGATTGCGCTGCTATTCTCGATTATCCGCGTAAAGCCCGTTCCATTCTGCGTACTTGATGAGGTAGAGGCTGCTTTGGACGAAGCGAACGTATCTCGTTTTGCCGAATACTTGCGTGAGTTCTCTGAAATGACGCAATTTATTGTGGTTACGCACCGTAAGGGGACAATGGAGGAAGCGGATGTGCTGTATGGGGTAACGATGCAAGAGGGCGGTGTTTCCAAGCTCGTTTCCGTTCGTCTGGAGGATGAAGAAGCCGCCATGTCCGCATCATAATTAGGTTGAATGTTATTTTATTAGGAGGAACTATGAGCTTTTTTAAACGATTAAAAGAAAGCATTTCCAGTAAGGCCGAAGCGGTCACGAATAAGTTCAGAGAAGGACTAACGAAAACAAGGGACGCTTTCGTCGATCGTGTGGATGATTTATTTAGCCGCCGCAAGAAGATAGATGAAGATTTTTATGAGGAGCTTGAAGAAATTCTAATAGGCGCTGATGTAGGTGTGAATACAGTGCTTAAGCTAATCGATCAGCTGCGCGCCGAGGTGAAGAAACGCAAAATTGAAGATCCGGCGGAACTGCAACCCGTTCTTTCCGAAAAGTTGATTGAGCTGTTAAAGGGTGACGCTGATGCAGGACTGAAATTAAATCCAAATGGATTATCCGTCATTTTGTTTGTTGGTGTGAATGGCGTAGGGAAGACAACGACAATTGGTAAAATGGCACATATGTTCAAATCTCAAGGGAAAAAAGTATTAATGGCTGCAGGCGATACATTTCGTGCCGGAGCAATTGAGCAATTGGAAACTTGGGGCCAGCGTGTTGGTGTGGATGTAATTAAACAGCAATCAGGCTCCGATCCTGCCGCTGTCATGTTTGATGCGGTCCAGGCTGCAAAAACGCGTGGTGTAGACATCTTATTATGCGATACGGCAGGACGTTTGCAAAACAAAGTGAATCTGATGGAGGAACTGAATAAGATCTATCGCGTTATCCAACGTGAGATTCCAGATGCTCCTCACGAGGTAATTCTCGTTTTAGATGCTACTACGGGACAAAATGCACTCAGCCAAGCGAAGCTTTTCGGTGATAAGACTGGTCTGACAGGTTTGGTGCTTTCCAAGCTCGATGGAACGGCTAAAGGGGGTATCGTCGTTGCGATTCGTCAGGAGTTGTCACTTCCTGTGAAGTTCGTTGGCCTCGGTGAGAAAATGGATGATCTTCAGCCTTTTGATTCCGAGCAATTCGTGCATGCCCTTTTTGGTAAATGGATCGGCGAGCAAAAAGAAGAAAATGCTTAATCATTTGTTTCATTGATGTATGAAAATTCTCCTCAGCCGTTTGTCGGTTAGAGGGGGATTTTTTTTGTTCTTAAACTGACAAGGTCAAATGCTTGACATTCATCTTGGAATTCAGTATGATAGGTTTTGTTGTGCTGCTGTCAAGCGTGCAACCTTTACGGAGGTGGATCATGTCGATCGATCAAATGCTTGAGAAAACGAATCGCGTTAACTTGCTATTTGATTTCTATGAACCGCTGTTGACTGATAAACAGAGAACGTTCCTCCAACTGTATTTTCATGATGATTACTCGCTAGGAGAAATCGCTGAGAATTTTGAAATTAGCCGCCAAGCGGTTTATGAACATATTAAACGAGCAGAGTCAACTCTTCAGGAATATGAGAGTAAATTGCATCTGGTACATAAGCACGAACAACGCATGAAGCTGCGTGCGGAACTGGTTCAGGTGCTTGAAGTTTGTGAACCAGAGCTAAAGAGGAAAACAACGGAACTTTTTGATACAATAGTAGGGATCGATTAAAACATAGAAAAGTCCAGAAGCAGGAGGTGAAGCGCATGGCATTTGAAGGATTGGCAAGCCGGTTGCAAAACGTTTTCGGTAAGCTGAGAAGCAAAGGTAAGCTGACGGAAGAAGATGTAGGCGAAGCGCTTCGCGAAGTACGATTGGCGCTGCTTGAAGCGGACGTTAACTTTAAAGTAGTTAAAGACTTTATTGCTAAGGTGAAGGAACAGTCCATCGGACAAGAAGTATTGAAATCTTTCACACCAGGCATGGTTGTTATCGATATCGTTAACAAAGAGCTAACAGCGCTTATGGGCGGTACACAAAGTAAGTTAGCTCGATCGAATCGACCGCCAACTATCATCATGATGGCTGGTTTGCAAGGGGCTGGTAAGACAACAACCTCTGGTAAGCTAGCGAAGATGCTCCTTAAACAAAACCATAGACCGCTTCTTGTAGCCTGTGACATTTATCGTCCGGCTGCGATTAAACAGCTGCAGGTCCTTGGAGAACAGCTCAATGTTCCGGTATTTTCACTTGGAGATCAAGTAAATCCCGTCGATATTGCTAAAGCAGGGCTTCAGCATGCCAAGGATAACGGTAATGATTATGTCATTATCGATACCGCGGGTCGTTTGCACATTGATGAAAATCTGATGGACGAGCTGAAAAATGTTCGAACTGCTGTTGAACCGGATGAAATCTTGCTCGTTGTCGATGCGATGACCGGTCAGGATGCAGTCAATGTTGCAGAAAGCTTCCATCAACAGCTTGAACTTACGGGTGTTGTGCTGACAAAGCTGGATGGCGATACCCGCGGTGGTGCGGCGTTATCAGTAAAAGCTGTTACAGGATGCCCAATTAAGTTCGTGGCTAGCGGCGAGAAAATGGATGCTCTAGAACCATTCTTCCCTGATCGTATGGCATCAAGAATTCTTGGCATGGGCGATATGCTTACCTTGATTGAGAAAGCGCAAGCCGGTATCGACATGGACAAGGCGAAAGAGATGGAGCGCAAAATGCGCAACGCCGAATTCACCTTCGAGGATTTCCTTGATCAAATGGAGCAAGTGAAGAAGATGGGGCCTCTGGATCAAATTCTTGAAATGCTGCCAGGCGCGAATAAGATCAAGGGCATGAAAGATATGAAGGTTGACGACAAACAAATGGCACGTGTTGAGGCTATTGTGAAGTCGATGACAAAAGAAGAGAAACGCAAGCCTGAACTTCTCAATGCGAACCGTCGCAAACGGATTGCTCAAGGCAGCGGAAACTCGGTGCAAGAGGTCAACCGTTTCATCAAGCAGTTTGATGATATGCGCAAAATGATGAAGCAGTTTTCCGGCATGATGGGACCTAAAGGTGCCAAAGGAATGAAGAAGCTAGGCAAAGGATTTAAATTCCCTTTTTAAATAAGTATTTTATTCTAAGTAGGAGGTGATTTTTCATGGCAGTACGTATTCGTCTTAAACGTGTAGGCGCTCATAAAGCTCCTTTTTACCGTGTGGTGGTTTCGGATTCCCGTTCCCCGCGTGATGGTCGTTTTATCGAAGAAATCGGTACTTATAACCCAATTGCTGAACCAGCAGCTGTAACTCTTGATGAGGAGAAAGCGCTGAAATGGCTTCAAACTGGCGCTCAACCGTCCGATACAGTTCGCAGCCTGTTCTCAAAAGCAGGTCTGATGACTAAGTTTCACGAGCTGAAATTACAGAAGTAATCTGTTATCTTTCGGAGGGTGGGTTCATGAAGGATCTTATCACCGTTATTGCTAAGGCTCTTGTCGATCATCCGGAAGAAGTACGTGTCGCTGTGGTGGAGAAAGATGACAAGATCGAGTACAGGCTTTCTGTCCACCCCGACGATGTCGGTAAAGTGATTGGCAAGCAGGGCAAGATTGCGAAGTCGCTCCGCACAGTTGTCACGTCGGCAGCAGTGAAAGAAACGAAACGGGTAGCCGTTGAAATCGTTTCATAAGAAACTAGGTTAGGATTTAGTTCCTAACCTTTTTCTTGTATGGTTTTGAAGGTAAATTAATGTGGAGGTTGGCAAGCGCATATGAGCGAAAAACTTGTGACAGTTGGTCGAATTGTGAATAGCCATGGTATTCGTGGAGAGCTAAAAGTGGTTCCGGAAACTGATTTTCCTGAGCGTTTTGATAAAGGAAATGCATTGATTATTGTAGATTCTCAAAATAAGCAAACGCCGGTGACGGTGCAAACCTCCCGCTTACATAAAAATATGTTTATCTTGCAGTTTGTAGAGTTCTCTAATATTAATGATGTTGAGAAATTCAAAGGCTCACTCCTTAAGATTGAAGCGAAGGATCAGCAGCCTCTTGAAGAGGGAGAATACTATTATCACGAGATCATTGGCTGTAAGGTCGTTACGGAAGAAGGTCAAGAGTTAGGGCTTGTTTCTGAGGTTTTGACACCGGGTGCTAATGATGTATGGGTCGTTTCTTTGCCGAAAGGCAAACAGCTGCTGCTTCCTGTTATTGATGATGTGATACTTGATGTGGACATTGCCAACAAAACGATTCGTATTCATTTGATGGAAGGATTAATGGAATGAGAATCGATGTAATGACCCTGTTCCCGGAAATGTTCGAGGGTGTGTTTTCGTCCAGCATTTTAGGGAAAGCACGTGACAAGGGGATTGTTGCTCTCAACACGGTTAATTTTCGAGATTATTCCAATAATAAGCATAACACAGTAGATGATTATCCATATGGCGGCGGTGGAGGGATGGTTCTTAAGCCAGAACCGATATTTGCTGCTGTGGAGAGTTTGCCTGTACATCAAGAAGACGGACAAGACCCAGTGAAACCGCGAGTGATTCTTATGTGCCCGCAAGGGGAGACGTTCACACAGAAGAAAGCGGAAGAGCTGTCTAAAGAACAGCATCTTGTGTTTATTTGTGGTCATTATGAAGGCTATGACGAGCGCATTAGGCAGTACCTAGTGACGGATGAGTTGTCTATCGGTGATTATGTATTAACAGGCGGCGAGTTACCTGCTATGGTCGTTATAGACAGCGTAGTGAGGCTGCTGCCTGGTGTGCTTGGTAATGAGATGTCAGCCGTGACAGATTCATTCTCTACAGGATTGCTGGAATATCCCCACTATACGAGGCCTGCTAAGTTTAGGGATTGGGAAGTGCCTGAGATGTTGTTATCAGGGCATCATGAAAATGTGAAGCGTTGGCGCCGCAAGGAGTCTTTGTTCCGAACACTAGAACGCCGTCCTGATTTGCTTGAAGGAAGGGAACTTTCCAAAGAAGAAAAAGCTTGGGTTGTTGAATGGAAAGGGCGGAAGCAAGAGGAGTAAGCCCCCAAAAACTTCTCTATTGAATTTCTTTCCTGTCTATGATATTATATATTCTGTTGTGAATTTTTCAACAGTTCGAGTCTGGTGGTCCTCTACGCATAACAACTAAGAACGACTATGCCAATAAGCGGAATGAACACCTGTGTGGAAGGAGGGAGTCAACTATGAATCTTATTCAAGAGATTACGAAAGAGCAACTCCGTACGGATATTCCTAATTTCCGTCCAGGAGACACACTTAAAGTACACGTAAAAGTTATCGAGGGTACACGTGAGCGTATTCAGCTGTTCGAAGGTGTTGTTATTAAACGCCACGGCGGTGGAATCAGCGAAACGTTTACAGTTCGTAAAATTTCTTACGGTGTGGGTGTGGAAAGAACTTTCCCATTCCATTCTCCGAAGATTGACAAGATTGAAGTGGCTCGCCGTGGTAAAGTTCGTCGTGCGAAACTTTATTATCTGCGTGGTCTTCGTGGTAAAGCAGCAAGAATTAAAGAAATTCGATAAGAAAACGGGGGGCTTGTTCAGGCAAGTCTCCTTTTCATTTTCATGGTACATACTAGATATTAACCAAAACTGGAAAAGAGGCAATCAGTGATGGAACACAGTAATCAAGAACAGCCTTACATAGAACCGGATAAAACAACAGAAACGACTCCCGTTAAGTCAACGAAAAGCGAAACATGGGAATGGATCAAAGCATTAGTGATCGCGGGAGTGCTCGTGATTATCATTCGTTGGTTCCTGTTCTCTCCTTTTATTGTTGATGGAGATTCCATGCGTCCGAATTTTTTCACAGGTGAACGACTCATCGTCAATAAAATTGTTTATGATATTCGCTCACCCAAACGCGGAGAGGTTATCGTTTTCCATGCACCGGAAGGTAAGGATTACATTAAACGCGTAATTGCTCTCCCAGGTGAGACCGTAAAGGTTACGGGTGACAAAGTGTTCATTAATGGTCAAGAAATTGATCAACCTTACATCAAGGATGCGATTGAGCAGGCGAAAAAAGAAGGACATGCCTATAATACGTTATCTGATTTTCAAGAGAAAAAAGTGCCTGAAGGTGAAATATTCGCAATGGGAGATAACCGCGGTAACTCCAAAGACAGCCGAGCGATTGGCTTCATACCTTACAACAAAATTGTAGGCCGTGCGGAAGTTATTTTTTGGCCAGTAAGTAAAATCAGTTTCATACATTTTTGAGGTGAAGAAGAATGACCATTCAATGGTTTCCCGGTCACATGACCAAGGCTCGAAGACAAATTGAAGAAAAGCTTAAGCTGATTGATGTTGTGATCGAGCTCTTGGATGCCCGCATACCGCTCTCCAGTCGGAACCCGATGGTTGATGAGATTTTGAAAGATAAACCGCGATTGGTACTGCTGAATAAGAATGATTTGGCAGATCCGCAAGTGACGGCAGAATGGGTTAAGTATTTTGCTGATCAGGGCCTACCAGCATTGCCGATTGATGCAGCAACCGGAACGCACGTCAAAGAAATTTTGCCGCGTGTAAAGCAGCTTTGGGCCCATAAAATTGAACGGCAGCTTAGCAAAGGGATTAATCCTCGTGCCGTAAGGGCGCTTATTGTAGGTATCCCGAACGTTGGGAAATCAACACTGATTAATCAGTTAGCAGGTAAAAAGATTGCAGCAACCGGAGATAAGCCTGGTGTTACTAAGGGTCAGCAATGGATTAAAGTTGGTACCGAAATGGACTTGCTCGATACACCAGGTATTTTGTGGCCAAAATTCGAAGACCAAATGGTTGGAATGAGATTGGCAGCAACGGGCGCCATTAAAGAAGAGCTTCTTCATTTAGATGAGATTGCACTCTTTGTCGTTAAATACATGGTTCAGAATTATTGGGCCGGTATTCAAGAACGATTTGGGGTTCAAGACCTTCCAGAGGATTTGGACAACATACAGGAAATGGTTAAAGTCATGGAGGCTATTGGTCGTAAGCGTGGTGCGATTGTGAGTGGGGGCAAAGTGGATTTGGACAAAGCCTCTTTAATCATTATTCGAGAGCTTAGGGCAGGGAAGATGGGGCGTATTTCATTGGAGAAGCCTTTAGATAAAAGATAGTCAAGTAGTAAAAAAGAATGTCACTTTTGGACTCAGCTGGTCAAGCGGGTTCGGGGGTGGCTTTATTTTTTACACAATGAATGTGAAAAAATGGGTGTGGCTTGTCTAAACGCCAATCCTTTATAATGAGGAGATGGAAAGGGGCGAAAGCCATTGCTAGAGCATGAAAAACAACTGTGGGAGCAAGGTTTTACTCTTATAGCGGGTATCGATGAAGTAGGAAGAGGCTGTTTATTTGGGGATGTCGTCGCGGCTGCCGTTATTCTTCCGATGGGATATGTGCTGGAGGGTGTGGACGATTCCAAAAAGCTTTCTGAAAAGAAGCGAGATGTCTTCTATGAGCAGATTATGAATGAGGCTTTAGCTGTTGGTGTAGGTATTGTTGACGTGGATAGAATTGATGCCATTAATATTAAACAAGCGGCCAGACTTGCTATGAAACAGGCTGTGCAGCAGTTAGCTATCGTACCTGATTTTCTGCTTGTTGATGCTGAGAACGTCGAATTGGACATAGAACAATCCGCGATCATTCATGGAGATGCACTTAGTCAATCTATTGCAGCCGCATCAATAATTGCTAAGGTTACCAGAGATCGCATGTGTGTGGAATGGGATGAGCAGTATCCCGAGTATGGACTTGCTATACATAAAGGATATGCAACAAAGCACCATAGAGAGATGCTTTTGCGCTATGGACCTACACCGCTGCATCGGAAATTATTTATACGTAAAGTGATGGCTCAATTGGAAGAGAAAGAGATAGTGCTCGAGTCTGAACAGCTAGAACTGGATCTCATTTAACATCTTTTGTAACGAAAAGGCAACAAGCCGCCGATAATATACATAAGTGTTTAGGAAGATTTGAGGTGAGCGCCATGAATATTAGTGGTTTAATTCGCAGTTTAGTCGGTGATTTAACAGCATCTGAAAGTAAGGTGCTTGAACTTAAAGTAGGACAAATTGTTAAAGGTGTTGTGCTTCAGCTGCTGAGTGACCAAGAAGCGTTGATTAATATTGGCGGTGTGCAGGTTCGAGCTAAGTTGGAAACACCCCTTAAGCAAGGGGATGTTACGATGCTGCAAGTGCAGCCGGAATCTAGCGGGGGTCAAATCCTGCTCAAGCCATTAACGGCGTCAGATGTACAAATTGCGGATGATTCGCTTGGTGAGCTGTTAAAAGCATTCACGGTTAAAGATACGGCTGGTAATCGTCAAATGGTGCAGCAGATGCAGCAGGAAGGCGTTCCAGTATCGAAGGAGAATGTGAAGGCTTTCGAGGCTGTAATGCGCAGCATGCCTGAGGGTGCCAATAAGGAAGAATGGGCACAGGCTGCTGTACTTGCTTATAAAAAGGGATTGCCGCTCACAGAGGCGACTGTGGGGGCTTTGAAGCAGGTTACCACGGGGCCGCCTGTCGGTAAGGTGCTGGAGCAGCTTGATCAGCAGGCCACAGCCCTGATTGAGCAAGATCCCGCACATCCGGCAGCGGAAACCGCGAAGCAGGTGGTATCGCTGCTCAAGGAGCTGCGGGCTTCCGCCGCAGCTGCGTGGCCTTCCGCGCGGCCGCCGGAGGCGCCGGCCGCGAATGTGGCTGTTACGCCAGCTGCTTCGCAGGCTGGCGGTGAAGCTAAGGCGGCTCCCGCAGGGTCGCCGCCTGTGGTTTCCGGCAGCGCGCCTGCGGCCGCTGCCGTTACGGCTCCGCCCGCTGCAGCTGCTGCTGCGGGCGAGGAGCTTCCCGCGGCGGCTGCGGCACGCGCGGAGACCGCTGCCGCCGGCTTGGCGCAGCCGGCGGCGGTACCGCAGGCCGCCCGCGCAGCGGAGGCGGCCTCGCCAGAGGCTCAGGCGCGCAGCGTTGAGCCTGCAAAAGGCGAACCGCCCGTGGCGGGTTCGCAGGTACAACCAGAGCCGCCTGCGAAGCAGAAGGCGGCAACGACAGAGGCGCATAATAGCGCGCCTCAAGAGCCCGAGGCTGATCCAGAGCCAAACTGGATCAGCCGCATGCTCAAAGCCGTAGGCGTGGAGCACGAGTCTCATCTAGCGGTGAAGCTGGATGAGCGCGCAGACGCGATTCTACGGGGCCGCAACAACACAGACGATCAGCTGCCTAATCTGATCGCCATAGGATCCCAGCAGGACGACTCCGTCAAGCCTGCTGCTGACACACTGAAGAGTCTGCTGCTGCAGCTTACTGCCTCTGATGACACGCCAGCGCCGCTCAAAGAGGCGGCGCAGCAAGCGATTGGACAAATTACAGGGCAACAGCTCATGTTGACTGGTGACAAGAGCTCTATGTTTGCCCATATGACGTTGTTTGTCCCCTTCATGGATGGTACTGGCCAGCAATCTGCCGCCGTTCACATCCAATCCCGCAAAGGAAAGCGCGGGGAAGTAGACGCGAGCAATTGTCGTTTGCTATTCGACCTGCAAATGAAAGTAATGGGTAATACGTTGCTCGACGTGCATGTCGTCAATAAAATCGTATCTTTGAATATCCACAATGATCATCCTGCGTTAGCTCCCTTAATGGAGGAGTCCAAAGAAGAAATAACAACAGCCATGAATAAAGCGGGTTATCAATTTATCTCATTAAAATGCTCGCCATATCCGCTGCCGCCTGTTGCGGAGAATGAAGCTTCCAAGCAAGGGGCATCTGATGGCAGAGTAGATCTTCGAGCGCTCTATCAGCCAAAAGCCTATAAAGGGGTGGATTTCCGAGCATGACCAAGCAAAGGAATACTTCTGAGGAGTCGCAATCAACTCCTCTTAAGAAGGCTGTAGCGCTTCGCTACTCACCTGAAGCACAAAAAGCCCCAACCCTCATTGCGAAAGGGAAAGGGCACATGGCAGAAGCCATTCTGCAGAAAGCCAAGGAGAATGGGATCCCCATTCAGGAGGATTCCTCTTTGGTTGAAGTGTTGTCTAAGTTAGATTTGGATCAAGAAATTCCCCCGGAATTGTATCAATTGGTTGCAGAGGTATTAAGTTTTATCTATCGTTCAGATAACCGAATGAGATCGTCGAGGAATGAAAGATGACAGAACTTCGTAAAGATGATCGGAAGCAGTTGGGGAAGCTTGGTGAAGAGTTGGCTGAAGCATTTCTAAGTGAGCGTGATTACCGAATTGTGGAACGTAATTGGCGCTGCCGTACGGGTGAGCTTGATATTATTGCAGAGAAAGCCAATAAGTTAATTTTTATTGAAGTCAGAACTAGACGCCCTTCAGGTCGTTTTGGCTCAGCCAAAGAATCCGTCGACTATCGCAAGCAGTTGAAAGTCAAAGAGACGGCACAATTTTACTTACATCGATTTCAAAAATACGAGCAATCCATTCAATTTGATGTGATCACGGTAGAAGTATCCGTGGATGGAGCAGCACCTATTATTGAACACATACAAGGAGCCTTTTGAGAACCGTCTGTCGATAAGACAACGCGTCAAAGGGCTCTTTTTTTACAGAAATTGAAGTAATGTCAAGATTAGATTGCTTTAGCGGAACGTGAGTGTGATAGTTTCAAATCTCAATCTCCTCAATCCGCTGCTTTTTATCCAAATTACGGTATTGAATTGCCTCTGCCAGATGCTGTGGCTGGATACTGTCACATTCCTCGAGATCAGCTATGGTTAGAGCTAGCCGTAGGATGCGATCATGGGCTCTTGCACTAAGTCCCAAAGCTTCAAAAGAGGCACTAAGCAGTTGATCACCTTCTGGTGTTAGATGGCAATTTTGTCTCATTAGCTTGCCGCTCAATTCATTATTATGCTGAATACCTGTTCCGACATAGCGTTGTTGTTGTCTTTCATGTGCGCGCATAACTTGCAATAACATTTCTTTGGAGGACAAGTGATTGGTTCGTTCCTTTAGTTGTGTGTAACTTGGTTTAGGAACTTCAACATGAAGATCGATACGATCAAGCAGGGGACCAGATATTTTAGAACGATAATGAACAATTTTAGCTGGACTGCAGATGCAAGCATTTGCTTCTGTTTGGGCTCCATAATACCCGCAAGGACATGGATTCATGGCGGCAGCCAATATAAAGTGGGAGGGGAAAGTGTAAACCGCTCTTGCTCTTGCAATTGTAACGTGACGATCCTCAAGCGGCTGTCTAAGTACTTCGAGGGCCGTTCTCGTGAATTCCGGCAGTTCATCTAGAAATAAAATGCCACGATGAGATAAGCTAACTTCTCCAGGTTTGGGTATTGTTCCGCCTCCGACAAGTCCGGCAGGTGAAATCGTATGGTGAGGCGCTCTAAAAGATCTTGTACGCATGAGAAATGAGCGATCAATAAGCTTTCCTGAGGCGCTGTAAATTTTCGTGACTTCTAAGGCTTCTTTGTCAGTCATAGGCGGCAGAATCGAGGGCATGCGCTTCACAAGCATTGTTTTCCCAGTTCCAGGAGGACCGATTAATAGTATATTGTGCATCCCAGCAGCGGCGATCATCATCGCACGCTTCACTTGGTGCTGCCCGTTGACATCGGCATAATCTTCGACAAAGTGTTGTTCTTCGGCAGAAATTGTCGAAAACTCATCACCTTTATAATTAATGCCATTAAATATAAATTCGTGATGGGATTGCTTATTCCAGGATTTAAAATCAGAAAGGTTATTTATCGCGCAGACCTCAATACCTTCTATTAAAGCAGCCTCAGAAGCATTCGCGAAGGGAAGGCAGACTCGTTTTATCCCTAGCTTTTTAGCGGCATGCGCCATAGAGAGAACGCCCGGTATGGGACGAAGAGAACCATCCAATGCGAGTTCACCTAGAAACAAAGTGTTCATGAAACCGTCCATTGGAACCTGACCGGTTGTAATCAAGATTCCTACCGCAATGGCTAAATCAAAAGATGAGCCTTCTTTGCGTAAATCTGCTGGCGCTAGATTGACCGTAATCCGATCCATGGGGAATGTATAGCCACAGTTTTTGATGGAGGAGCGCACTCTTTCGACAGATTCTCGAATGGCTGAGTCGGGGAGACCAACCAAGTTAATTTGGGGTAAGCCACTGGAGATATCGACCTCTACTTCGATCGTTTGACCTTCTATACCTTGCAAGCAAGCGCTCATGACTTTGCCATACATGAAAAAACACCTTCCTCTCCATAGTTACGCAGCTGTTTCGAGCTGTCATAAAGTGGGATAAAAGGTGCTTCCTTATTGATCCGTTTTATTCTTTGTCCTAATTGTATACGATAATGGTAAAATTACGCAATCCGGAAATGATCACTGCATACGTTTTAAAAATGCACGGCTTGAACATACTGGAACTAGAGGTGATGATATGCAGGAGAAACCCTATTTTTGTCCCAATTGTCGTTCCAATCGTATCAAGTTCAGTGTAATCACAAGCTATTCTCAATCGTTTTTGAAGGACGCTTTATCAGGAAATATTACTGAATTCAAGGATCCTGACGCAATACCAGAGCCAGAACCTACGATCCAATGCCTGGTGTGCAGTTTCACGGGTAATGAGCTGCGCTTCATTAAACAAGCGGAGCGTGAACCGCGAATGAATACACCAACAACGCCGCTCTACTAAAAAGTCAAAGCTAGACGTATTTTTCAGCGATTGAAAATGCGTCTTTTTTTATGTGGAAAGTGATAGCTAAAGTTTTTCAGTGTGAAAGGAAAATTCGAACGCATTAACGAAAAAAATAAGGAAACTGTCGAAAATTAGTGATACAATGGTTAGGGCTTGCGAAGAAGTGTGATACTAATTCCGGCAGCAAGATTTATTTCGTGCACTACACAAATAGGAAATTACACTTTTTCCCTGTATAGCACGTTTAGAAAGTCCATACTGATAGGAGGATTTTAGGAAATGAATATCCATGAGTATCAAGGCAAAGAAGTCCTGAGACAGTACGGAGTCAACGTTCCTAACGGAAAAGTTGCTTTTACCGTTGACGAAGCTGTTGAAGCAGCGAAAGAACTCGGAACATCCGTCGTTGTTGTAAAGGCGCAAATTCATGCCGGAGGTCGCGGGAAAGCAGGCGGCGTTAAGGTAGCCAAAAGCCTCGATGAAGTTCGTACATATGCTAGCGAAATTCTGGGTAAAGTTCTTGTCACTCACCAAACAGGTCCTGAAGGCAAAGAAGTTAAACGTCTTTTGATCGAAGAAGGCTGTGACATTAAGAAAGAATATTATGTTGGTGTTGTTGTTGACCGTGCTACAGGCAGCGTCGTTTTGATGGCATCTGAAGAAGGCGGTACGGAGATTGAAGAGGTTGCTGAGCATTCTCCTGAGAAAATCTTCAAAGAAGTTGTGGATCCTGCGATCGGTCTTCAAGCTTTCCAAGCACGCAGACTTGCTTATTCCATCAACATTCCTAACGAGCTTGTTAACAAAGCGGTTAAATTCATGCTTGCTCTTTATAAAGCATTTGTAGAGAAAGACGCTTCCATTGCCGAAATCAACCCATTGGTTGTTACTGGTTCTGGTGACGTTATGGCTCTTGATGCCAAATTGAATTTTGATTCTAACGCTCTTTTCCGTCACAAAGATATCGTTGAACTTCGTGACCTTGAAGAAGAAGATGCGAAAGAAATTCAAGCTTCTAAATTTGACCTGAGCTACATTGCTCTTGATGGTAACATCGGTTGTATGGTTAACGGCGCAGGACTTGCGATGGCCACTATGGACATTATTAAGCACTACGGCGGAGACCCTGCTAACTTCCTAGACGTAGGGGGCGGTGCGACGAAAGAGAAAGTAACAGAAGCTTTCAAAATCATCTTGTCCGATGAACAAGTTAAAGGGATCTTCGTTAACATTTTCGGCGGCATCATGCGTTGTGATGTTATTGCTGAAGGTGTTGTAGCTGCTGCTAGAGAGCTTGGACTTTCTCGTCCGCTAGTTGTTCGTCTTGAAGGAACAAACGTTGAACTTGGCAAAAAGATTCTTAACGAATCCGGCCTGAACATTGTTGCTGCTGACTCCATGGCAGATGGCGCACAAAAAATCGTTGCATTAGTTAAATAATATTAAACCCGAGCGGTTTCAAATAATATAGGGGATGTGAACAAAAGATCATGAGTATTTTGGTTAATAAACATACAAAAGTCATTACTCAAGGGATTACCGGCGCTACGGGTTTGTTTCATACCAAAGGCGGTCTGGAATACGGCACACAAATGGTTGGTGGCGTAACCCCAGGTAAAGGCGGAACAAAAGTAGATATCACATTGGAAAACGGTGAGCTAGTTCAGCTTCCAGTTTTCAACACGGTTATCGAAGCTAAAAATGCAACTGGTGCTACGGCATCCGTTATCTATGTACCACCAGCTTTCGCTGCAGAGTCGATCATTGAAGCTATTGAAGCTGAGCTTGATCTCGTTATCTGTATCACAGAAGGTATTCCTGTTCTTGATATGGTTAACGTAAAACGTTACCTCGAAGGCAAGAAAACCGTTCTAATCGGACCAAACTGTCCGGGTGTAATCACACCGGGCGAGTGCAAAATTGGTATCATGCCGGGTTACATTCATACGCCAGGTCACGTAGGTGTAGTTTCCCGTTCCGGAACACTAACTTACGAAGCTGTTCACCAATTGACAACTCGTGGAATTGGACAATCCTCTGCAGTAGGTATCGGTGGAGACCCTGTTAAAGGTTCCGAGTTCATCGATATCCTCAAACGTTTTAACGAAGATCCAGACACGTATGCGGTTATCATGATCGGTGAAATCGGCGGTACGGCTGAAGAAGAAGCAGCTGAGTGGGTTGCTGCTAACATGACGAAGCCTGTTGTAGGCTTTATCGGCGGTAAAACAGCACCTCCAGGAAAACGTATGGGCCATGCTGGCGCTATTATTTCCGGTGGTAAAGGTACAGCTGCTGAGAAAGTTGCAACGATGGAAAGATGCGGTATCCGCGTAGCGGCTACACCATCCGAGATGGGTTCAACACTTGTAAGCGTGCTTGAAGAAAAAGGAATGTTGGATAAAGTCATTACAAAAAAATAGTTTTCTTCTAAACGAAGGTAAGCAACCTTCCATCTCCCTGCTTCAGGGATTTGGGAGGTTTTTTGTTTTTCTTGGCTTTGCAACCATTTGTTATTCAAGAAAGGAGTGTATATACTTATGGATAATCGTTTTATTTTGTTTGGTCTTCACGAGCTCGAGGGAGTAGGTTGGAAAACCATACTTCAGCTCCTGAGCCGCTTTCCAGAACCTGAGGAGCTGTTTGAGCTTTCCGCTGCAGCAATTGCCTCCAGAGGTATACGAACTTCCATTGCTGAACAAATCGCCTCGCGGTTTACACCGACTTTTATTGAGCAAAAGATTCAGTTATATAAGAAGCAATCCATTCAAATTCTTACACTTTTGGATGAGGATTACCCTTCGATTCTTAAAGAAATTGCGCAGCCTCCTTGGGTGTTATATGTGAAAGGAAATGTATCTTTATTGAATGGGCGTCTCCTCGGTATGGTAGGAACACGTACCCCTACACTTTATGGGAAAAAGATTGCTGAGGAGTGGGCAGCTGCCCTTTCAAGAGCAGGATTCGGTATCGTGAGTGGATTAGCGAGAGGGATTGACAGCAAGGCCCATATTGGTGCATTGCAAGGTAAATCCAAAACAGTTGCTGTTCTTGGATGTGCGATTAATCAAATTTATCCGCGTGAGAATGCATTATTATATCGAAATATAGAACAAGAGGGTGTCATCTTATCTGAATATCCCATTGGCACGGGTATGAGGCCAGGTATGTTCCCGCAGAGGAATCGAATCATTGCAGGATTGTCATTAGGCGTTACGGTTGTAGAAGCAGCAGAAGATAGTGGATCACTGATTACAGTTGAATTTGCCGTGGATGAATCAAGAGATGTATTTGCCGTTCCCGGTCCTATTGACTCTAACCAAAGTAGTGGAGTCCACAAGCTTCTAAAGGATGGCGCTAAACTGGTTACCCGTGTTGACGAGATTGTAGAAGATTATAAACATATGTTAAGCGCGGAAGATCATGGTGCCATGAAGATGCCATTGCCGACATTTTCACTTACAGATGAGGAAGGCGAAATCGTTCGAAAGTTGTCGAATGAGCCGGTCTCAATTGATGCTCTGTTAGAGGACGGTCAATTTACGTTTGGACATTTGCATGCAGTTCTGTTATCTTTACTAATGAAAAAGGCGATTAAACAGCTTCCGGGTTCTACTTACATACTAGCATAGGCTAATACGAAGCTTTTCTTCTCGCCAATAGACTTTACCTTGAAACCAAGAGGGGAGGAAGGACGATCCATGGCGGATTCCTTAGTCATAGTTGAGTCACCAGCAAAAGCCAAAACCATTGGCAAATATTTGGGAAGTAAATTTATCGTAAAAGCCTCAATGGGTCATATTCGCGACCTTCCGAAAAGCCAAATTGGCGTAGAAGTGGATCGTAACTTTGAGCCTAAATACATAACAATCCGCGGTAAAGGTTCTATACTCAAAGAATTAAAAGATGCGAGTAAAAAAGTGAAAAAAATATATCTGGCGGCGGATCCGGATCGTGAAGGTGAAGCTATTGCCTGGCACTTAGCTCATTATTTGGATGTAGGTTCCGAAGAACTCTGCCGTGTTGTATTTAATGAGATAACGAAGGATGCGGTAAAGGATGCATTCAAAACGCCGCGCCGAATTAATCAAGATCTCGTTAACGCACAGCAAGCACGGCGCATATTGGATCGACTCGTTGGTTATAAAATCAGTCCCTTACTTTGGAAAAAGGTAAAAAAAGGATTATCTGCAGGCCGTGTACAGTCGGTTGCGGTTAAATTAATTCAAGACAGAGAGAATGAGATCAAGGCCTTCGAACCTGAAGAGTATTGGTCAATTACCGTTGTTTTGGATGCTGGCAAAACCGTGTTCGAAGCGAAGTATCACAGCATTAACGGTGAGAAGAAGGAACTGCATTCGCAAGAAGACGTCGATCTGATTTTAGCAGCGATGGGCAGTGATGCTTTTACTGTGAAAGAAGTGAAAGAGAAAGAGCGCCAGCGTAATCCTTCTCCTCCTTTCATTACTAGCTCTATGCAGCAGGAAGCGGCAAGGAAACTTAATTTCCGTGCATCAAAGACGATGTCAGTGGCACAGCAATTATATGAAGGAATAGATTTAGGAAAAGAAGGTACGGTTGGTTTGATTACCTACATGCGTACCGATTCCACCCGTATTTCTCCGGTTGCCCAAGAAGAGGCTAAAGATTTTATTCTTAATAAATATGGTCCTGATTTCTACCCGGAGACACCTCGCCAGTACACGAAGAAAAATGCTAATGCGCAAGACGCGCATGAAGGTATTCGACCTACATCTGTTCTGCGGGAACCTGATCAAATGAAGGCATTTCTCAGTAAAGATCAATATCGTCTGTACAAGCTGGTTTGGGATCGTTTTGTAGCGAGTCAAATGGCTTCAGCCGTTTTGGATACGATGACCATTGATTTAACAGCTGGAGAAACCGTGTTTAGAGCAAATGGGTCAAAGATGAAGTTTGCTGGATTTATGAAAGTTTATGTCGAGAGCAATGACGACGGGACGACAGAAGAGGATAAGTTGCTGCCGCCACTTTCTAAGGGTGATTCTTTGCAGAAGCAAAGCGTGGATCCGAAGCAGCACTTTACTCAACCGCCTCCAAGGTATACAGAAGCGCGTTTAGTTAGGGCGTTAGAGGAAATGGGCATTGGACGTCCGAGTACGTATGCACCGACACTGGAGACGATTCAGAAGCGTGGGTATGTTGCCATCGAAGAGAAGAAATTCGTGCCTACAGAGCTTGGTGAATTAGTTATTCAATTAATGCAGGAGTTTTTTCCTGAAATTCTAGATATCGAGTTCACGGCTCATATGGAAGAAGAGCTTGACTTCGTCGAAGAGGGGAAAGAGGACTGGGTTCGGGTTCTGGATACATTCTACTCATCCTTTGAAAAGCGGCTTATCTTCGCTGAAGAGGAAATGAAGGAAATCGAAATTCAAGATGAAATCTCGGATGAGATTTGTGAGAAGTGTGGTAAACATCTTGTCTATAAAATGGGGCGTTTCGGTAAGTTTCTAGCGTGTTCTGGATTCCCTGAGTGCCGCAATACGAAACCGATCATTAAAGATATTGGTGTTACATGTCCAACTTGTCATACAGGGAAAATTGTCGAACGCAGAAGCAAAAAGGGCCGAGTTTTCTATGGCTGTGATCAGTATCCAACCTGTGACTTTGTCTCGTGGGATAAACCGGTCAATAAGCCATGTCCTGTTTGCAGCTCGATGATGATCGAGAAAAGAAGCAAAAACGGCGTAACTATTCAATGTACCGCGTGTGATCATAAAGAAGAAGTTAGTGACGATAATTCAGATGATATGAAAGATTAGAGGTGTCCGATTTTGCCAGAATATCAAAGAGTAACAGTCATCGGTGCAGGATTGGCTGGAAGTGAAGCCGCCTGGCAAATTGCCCGTCAGGGTGTGCCTGTTACTTTATACGAAATGCGTAATGTCCGTAAAACCCCAGCCCATATAACTGATCAATTTGCTGAGCTAGTCTGTAGTAACTCTCTACGTTCGAATGGCCTTACCAACGCTGTTGGAGTACTGAAGGAAGAAATGAGACGTATGGATTCACTCATTCTATCTTGTGCAGATGAGCATGCTGTACCAGCAGGAGGCGCGTTAGCTGTTGACCGCGATGGGTTCTCTCAAGCGGTTACAACAACACTTCGCAACCATCCGCTCATAGAAGTTCGCAATGAGGAAGTTCAAACCTTGCCTGAAGGCATTACAGTAGTTGCCTCAGGTCCATTAACATCTCCAGCACTTTCTGCAGGCCTCAAAGAGCTTATGGGTGAGGAGTACTTGTACTTTTATGATGCAGCAGCTCCGATTGTGGAGAAGGACTCCATTGATATGAATAAAGTGTACTTGGCTTCCCGTTATGACAAAGGAGAGGCTGCTTACCTTAACTGTCCTATGACAGAAGAAGAGTTCAATGTTTTCTATGAAGCTTTAATCACTGCTGAGGTTGCAGAGCTGAAGGAGTTCGAGAAAGAAATTTATTTCGAAGGCTGTATGCCCTTAGAAGTCATGGCGAAGCGCGGTAGACAAACGGTACTGTTCGGACCAATGAAACCAGTCGGTTTAATAAATCCACACACAGGTAAGATGCCGCATGCTGTCGTTCAGCTCCGTCAAGATAATGCAGCGGGAACTTTGTATAACTTAGTCGGTTTCCAAACCCATTTGAAATGGGGAGAGCAGAAACGGGTATTGTCCTTGATTCCAGGGTTAGAGCAAGCAGAGTTCGTACGTTATGGTGTGATGCATCGTAACACGTTTATTAACTCTCCTAAGCTTCTTGAACCCACTTATCAATTTAAACGTCGTGAGAATCTGTTCTTTGCAGGTCAAATGACGGGTGTAGAAGGATATGTGGAATCTGCGGCTTCTGGTCTGATAGCAGGTATGAATGCGGGGCGTTTAGCTAAAGGGCAGTCTTGTTTGGTTGTACCGGAGGAAACGACTTTAGGGAGTATGGCACATTATATCACGACAGCTGACTTCAAACATTTTCAGCCGATGAATGCTAATTTCGGTTTACTTCCACAGTTACCCGAAAGAATTCGCAATAAAAAAGAAAAATACGAGAAACTGGCTAATCGAGCTTTGGAAAGTATTCAGAATTTTAAGAAAACATATGCAGAGTAGGTTGTAATTGGACTATCGGCTATGTTACTATAATTATGTTTTGTAGCATTTTTCATTCGTTTCCTCATACATTTACCTCTAGATGCGGTCATTTCTCGAATTGACCTCGCTAGAGGTTTATCTCATTTATGAGACCGAAACCAACGCAAAGAGTGACTTTCATGGTGTATGATTCCATTTGAGAGGTGAGAAGAGATGGATCCTAATCAAGCTACGTTTCATGCGACAACAATCTTTGCCATTCGTCATCAAGGTAAGGGAGCTATTGCCGGAGATGGGCAAGTGACATTTGGCAACAGTATGATTATGAAAAGCACAGCCAAAAAAGTTCGGCGTTTACATAGAGGGAAAGTCATCGCTGGTTTTGCTGGTTCTGTTGCCGATGCGATTACACTTTTTGAGAAATTCGAAGGCAAGCTGGAGGAACACCACGGTAATTTGTCGCGTGCTGCGGTAGAGCTTACGAAGGATTGGCGTCAAGATCGCGTGCTGCGGAGGCTTGAAGCCATGATGATCGTTATGGATGCAACCGGTTTACTGCTGCTCTCAGGAAATGGTGAAGTTATTGAGCCTGATGACGGTATTTTGGCTATTGGGTCTGGTGGCAGTTTTGCATTAGCTGCAGGAAGAGCATTGCATCGTCATGCGTCGTCGCTAAGCGCTAAGGAAATAGCCCACGCTGCCTTAACAACTGCAGCTGAAATATGCGTGTTTACAAATCATAATATTATTGTGGAAGAGATTGAATAGTTTACGCTTACGATGTTAGTTTTGCTAAAGCAAAACTAAGCCAACGCTTACGATGCAAGTTTTCCTACGGAAAACTCAGTTTACGCTTACGATGTTAGTTTTGCTAAAGCAAAACTTTTAGGAGGGTACAAAATGGCAAACAGCTCCCTTACACCTAAACAAATTGTCCAAGAATTGGATCGATACATAGTAGGTCAGAAAAAAGCGAAAAAATCGGTTGCTATTGCTCTGCGAAACCGCTATCGGAGAAACCTCGTGGATGAAGCGATGCGGGATGAAATTGTTCCAAAGAATATACTCATGATCGGGCCAACCGGCGTAGGAAAGACTGAAATTGCGCGCAGACTAGCTAAATTGGTAGGCGCACCATTTATTAAGATAGAGGCTACTAAATTCACGGAAGTTGGTTATGTTGGTCGTGATGTGGAGTCAATGGTACGTGATCTGATCGAAACTTCTGTACGCATGGTTAAGGCTGAGCGGATGGAGAAGGTCAAAGACCGTGCTGAGAAGCTCGCTAACGAGCGCCTTGTTACTTTGCTGGCACCAAGTCCGACGCGTGCCAAAACACAGCGTAATCCTCTTGAGATGCTGTTTGGTGGGCAAAACCAACCGGATCAAGAAGAAAGTGCGCCAGATCCTTCACTTGCCGCAAAAAGGGCTCAAATCGCTGAGCAATTGACTAATGGTAAATTAGAGAATGAAGTTGTTGAAATCGAGGTGGAAGACTCTTCACCATCGATGATGGATATGCTGGCTGGCCAAGGCAATGAACAAGCTGGAATGAATATGCAGGAGATGTTCGGCAATCTACTCCCGAAAAAAATGAAGAAACGTAAGCTGCTTGTAAAAGAAGCTAGGAAAGTGTTAACGCAGGAAGAAGCGCAAAGATTGATTGACATGGATGAAGTGATCCAGGAATCTGTAAACCGCGCAGAACAATCCGGTATTATTTTTATTGATGAGATCGATAAGATCGCAAGTAATAGCCGCGGCGGCAGCGGACCGGACATCTCTCGGGAAGGTGTTCAGCGAGACATTTTGCCGATTGTAGAAGGATCGACGGTCGTAACCAAATATGGGCCCGTAAAGACGGATTATGTCTTATTTATTGGTGCAGGTGCTTTTCATATAGCTAAGCCTTCTGATTTAATCCCAGAGCTTCAGGGAAGGTTCCCGATTCGGGTAGAGCTAAGTAACTTAACCTTGGAAGACTTTGTTTCTATTTTAAAAGAACCCAAAAATGCATTAACAAAACAATATACAGCGTTGTTGCAAACGGAAGGTATAACGGTTGAGTTTGCGGACGAAGCTATTTATGAAATTGCTCGTATTGCTGTTGAAGTTAATCAGAATACCGAGAATATCGGTGCCCGGCGATTACACACCATTTTAGAAAAATTGCTGGAGGATTTATCTTTTGAAGCACCAGAAATTACATTGGAGTCTATTGTCATTAATCCGGAATATGTTCGTGAGAAGCTCGGTGATATTGTACAAAACAGAGATTTAAGTCAATATATCTTATAATAAAGAACTATCGCATGGTGAAGTAAGTAGGAGGCAGTTAAATGAGTTTATTAAATAAAACAAGAAGGCTAAATCGCTTGCTGCAAAAAGAAGCTGGCAATGCAGTTAGCTTTATGGATATGGCCGAAGTGCTGCGTGATATTGTAATCGCGAATATCTACGTCGTTAGCCGCAAAGGCAAAATTCTTGGATATGCTGTAACGAATGATCCTGTTTCGCCCGAAATGAATCAGACCATTTTAATTGAACGCAGATTTCCAATGGAGTCTAACAATCTGCTCTTGAAGATTGAGGAAACAGCATCAACTGCAGAACCGGATAGTCCTTATTTCTATTACACGGAGCAAATGAAAGATATGTTTCCATACACGCATACGACCTTAGTACCAATTATTGGTGGTGGCTCTCGTTTGGGAACACTTATTTTAAGTCGTAGCGAAGGGACTTTCATTGATGATGACTTAGTTCTGGCTGAATATGGATCAACAGTTATCGCAATGGAAATATTAAGAGAACGTGCCGAGGAAATAGAGGAAGAAGCTAGAAGTAAAGCGGTCGTTCAAGTTGCGATCGGTTCCTTATCTTTCAGTGAAATGGAAGCGGTGGAACATATTTTTGAAGAATTAGACGGTAAGGAAGGACTTTTGGTAGCGAGCAAAATTGCCGATCGGGTAGGCATTACTCGTTCTGTTATTGTTAATGCACTTCGCAAACTGGAAAGTGCCGGAGTTATTGAAACTCGTTCGCTAGGTATGAAGGGCACTTATATCCGTATTTTGAATGAGCAATTAATACAAAGTATCGAGCAATTAAAAACAAAACTATAGATTAACACATAAAAAAGCCCTGTCTTGTAAAAGATAGGGCTTTTTTCTTATTGTAAGTTATCGTAATATCTTAGATGATAAGAAAGGTTACCGAATGTTTTACATATTTCTACAATAAGGTCCATTTCAAATTATTTTATGAAAATAATGTCGAAATAAGAAGGAATCGATAAATACAATGTTGAAGTATAAGTCGAATATTCTATTAACGGGGGTATCATAATGTCTTTGATAGACAAACCAAGTTGGAACTTGATGGAGCGATCACTGGATGCATCGACTCTAAGACAAAAGGTTGTAGCAAACAACGTAGCCAATGCGGATACACCCTTCTTCAAGCGTTCGGATGTCGTGTTCGAAGAACTTTTACAAGGTCAGATGGATTCTTCAACACCCTCTATAGAAGGTTATCGGACAGACCCTAGGCATTTCTTAATAGGGAAATCCACAAATCTGCCAAATTCAGAAATAAAAACAGATGAATCGACAGCAATTAACAACAACATGAACAATGTCGATATGGATTATGAAATGTCGTTAATGGCCAAAAATCAACTTAAATACAATGCAATGATTCAGCAAATGAACAGCGAGTTCAAAAAAATGCGCACAGTCTTAGGAGGGAAGTAATAACCAATGAGGTTAACCAATGGATTTGACATCAGTTCATCGGCACTTACTGCTCAGCGATTAAGAATGGATGTTGTCTCTTCTAATATAGCGAATGCTGATACAACACGTGCAAAATTCGTAGATGGGAAATGGGTTCCCTATACAAGGAAGTTAGTTGCTTTCGAAACGAAGTCGCAGCCCAGCTTTGCGCAGTCGCTTAAATCAGCTATGGCTGATGGTACTGGCGAAGGTGTAAGGGTGAATAAAATTTTTGAAGATAAGTCACCATTGAAACAAGTGTATAACCCATCTCATCCAGATGCGGATGCCAATGGATTTGTTTATATGCCCAATGTCGATGTGCTTAAAGAAATGGTCGATATGATCTCTGCTACTAGATCTTATGAAGCGAACGTAACTGCTCTTAATGCTAGTAAATCAATGATAACCAAAGCTTTGGAGATTGGTAGATAACCACTACAGGAGGTTGCATCATGATTGACAAAATAAGTTACAGTCCACTAAACATCATGAGTTCCATTCAACCAAAGGATAACTCTGGTGAAGGGGCTGCTGACCTTGGCAAAAGATTCGGTTCGTTCCTGAATGACGCCATAACAAACTTAAACACACAACAACAGCAAGTGGACAATTTGAATCAGAGTTTCATCAAAGGTGAGCTTTCCGATGTTCATCAATTGACAATAGCCTCTGAGAAAGCATCGCTAGGGCTTGAGTTGACTGTTCAAGTCAGAAACAAAGTCCTTGAAGCATACCAAGAAATGATGAGAATGCAGCTGTGATTGACTTAGATGCTGCTAAATTTTGGTTCGATGAGGTGACAGAGTGAACGAGAACCTGCTCCAGTACTGGGAAAAGGTGAAGCAATATTGGAATCGTTATAGTAGAACAACGAAAATCACTTTTATAGCAACGGTTGTCCTACTGATTCTTACTGCGGCAATTATAAGTATTAATTTATCAAAAACGGAGTATTCACTCGCATTTACGGAATTACAGCCAAGTGATGCTTCAGCGATCAAGTCATATCTGGATACAGCAAAGATTCCGTATCATCTTAGCGCTGATGGTAAAAGTATAGAAGTGCCAACAAGTGAAGTAGCAAATGTAAAGCTTGGTGTTGAGTCCCAAGGTTTAAATAAGAACGGCTCTTTAGGCTTTGGCGCATTTAGCGATAGCAGTTCATTTGGTATTACAGACAACGAATTCAAAGTCAAATACTTGAACGCGATTCAAGGCGAGCTTCAACAGTTGATTAACGCGAATCAAGCAATCGCAAGTTCTAAAGTTCTCATTTCTCTTCCAGAAGAAGGACCTTTCTTACAACAGCAGCAAGAGAAAGCAACGGCATCTGTTGTCGTGCAGACGAAACAGGGCTACACATTAGATCAAGCAAAGGTTGATACGATTTATAACTTAGTTTCGCATAGTGTTAAGAATCTTCCTTTAGAGAATATTACGATCTCTGACCAATATGGACAAAGTCTTGTATCTTCGAAGGTCGGCGGGACGTCATCAACGAGTTTAGTAAGTAGTCAAGCAGATATTAATAACCAATTCCGAAATGATTTACAGAAGAATATTAATACGATGCTGGGTACGATGTTTGGCCGTGATAAAGTAAATGTAAGTGTATTCTCTACAATGAATTTTGATCAAAAGAAAAGTAAAGAACAGCTAGTCAGTGCCCCGAACCAAGTGGATCAAAAAGGGCTGGAAATTTCTCTGCAAGAAGCAAGTGAGTCGTATCAGAACAATGGTGCAGATACAGGCGGTGTACCAGGTACAGGGACTACAGATGTTCCAGGCTATCCAGGGGCGGCCAGCTCAGGCAAATCTAACTCAGAGAAAAATAATAAGACTGTCAATTATGAAGTCAATCGAATTACAAACGATATTATCTCTACGCCTTATGTTGTAAAAGACTTAAGTATAAATGTAGGGATTGAGCCTCCGGTTAAAGATGATCCCAACTCATTAACGGCTGAGACCAAGGCCGCGGTGCAAAGTGCACTAGTAAATATCGTTAGAACCGCTCTAGCAGATAATAAGGTTACATATACAGACGCAGATTTACAGAAAAAAGTTACGGTATTCGCACATTCTTTTGCAAGACCTACGGATACACTTGCTTCGAAAACAACTACATACTTGACGTATGCAGGCTTAGCACTAGCGGCACTGGCAATTGGATTAATTGCAGGGTTCGCTATTAGAAAACGTAGAAAAGCTGCGCAGCAACAATTGGATCAAGAAATGAATATCGCAGCTGGTAAAGCAGAGCTTCCTACGATTGATATCGAAAATGTTACGAATGAAAATCAAGTACGCAAGCAGTTAGAGACTCTTGCAAAAAAGCGACCAGAAGACTTTGTCAATTTGCTTCGTACATGGTTAGTAGACGAATAGGGGTGCACTTGTATGGCTAAAGCTGCTCTGCAAGGGTTAACAGGACGACAAAAGGCAGCCATTCTTTTGATCAGTTTAGGCCCTGAGGTGTCTGCTCAAATATTTAAACACTTGAGAGAAGAAGAGATTGAGCAATTAACGTTAGAAATTGCGAATGTTAGAAAAGTAGATTCTTATGAAAAAGAAGCTATTTTATCTGAATTTCATCAGATATGCTTAGCCCAAGAATTTATTTCTCAAGGTGGTATTTCATACGCCAAGGATATTTTGGAAAAGGCGTTGGGATCTCAAAAAGCGCTTGACATCATCAATCGTTTGACAGCCACTCTGCAAGTGAGACCTTTCGATTTTGCAAGAAAAGCAGATCCTGCGCAAATTCTAAACTTCATTCAAAATGAGAATTCACAGACAATCGCTTTAGTTTTGTCTTATTTGCAGGCAGATCAAGCTTCAATCATCTTGTCTTCATTACCACAGGAAAAGCAAGCTGATGTTGCTAAGCGTATTGCACTCATGGATAGCACCTCTCCTGAAGTCATTAGTCAGGTAGAACGCGTCCTTGAACAAAAGCTATCTTCAACGGTAACTCAGGATTACACAAATGCAGGTGGTATTGCTTCCATCGTTCAAATTCTGAATGGTGTCGATCGGGGTACAGAGCGAACCATTCTTGATTCCCTTGAAATTCAGGATCCGGAACTTGCGGAAGAAATTAAGAAGCGGATGTTTGTCTTCGAAGATATTGTCAATATCGACAATCGTTCCATTCAGCGAATTATTCGCGACATTGAGAATGCGGATTTACAACTTGCTCTTAAAGTTGCAAGCGAAGAAGTTCGCGATGCCTTGTTCAAGAATATGTCCAAACGTATGGCGGATACCTTTAAGGAAGAAATGGAATTTATGGGACCTGTGCGTTTACGTGATGTTGAAGAAGCTCAGACCCGGATTGTTGCAACGATTCGCCGCTTAGAAGAATCTGGCGAAATCATCATCGCACGTGGTGGAGGAGATGATATTATTGTCTAATGTCATTAAATCATTCGCTTATTTTCCATTAGATGATAAGAAATTAGTAGAAACGATATCTCCTCTTGAATTATTACGCGCTGGTATGTTAACGGATGAAGCCAATCAATTGACTCCTGAACAGCAGCAGGAACTAACAGAAGCTACAAGTATGAAGGAGCAGATCCTACAAGACGCTGAAGCTTTTGCCCATGAACAAATCGATCAGGCGATGCGAGAGTGTGCAGCGCTTAAAGAACAAACGCATGCAGAAATCACGAGTTGGTGGGAGAGTCGCCGTGCTGAGGATGAAGAGCACATTGCGCTATCCAGGCAATCAGGATTCGATGAGGGCTATGAACAAGGGATTGCTCAAGCCGAAGCTAATCTCCGACAAGAATACGGTGAGATGTTAACAGAGGCTCGAACCATTTTAGAACAAGCCTACAAGCTTAAGCAGCAAATTATTCAAGAATCTGAACCATTCTTAATTGAGCTTAGTACTTCCATTGCTGAGAAAGTAATTGGACGTCAGTTAACTTTGAATCCAGAATGGGTCATTGATTTAATTCAGATGGTACTTTCACGTAGACGAGAAAAAGGAATTATCGCGCTTTGTGTAGCACCTTCACAGTTTGCATATATCCAAGATGCACGCGAAGAGTTACTAACTTCCATTGATTCACAAGCGGAATTGCAAATTATTCCAGACTCTACCGTACAAGACCGTGGATGTGTGATACGTTCCTCATTTGGAAGCATTGATGCCAGAATTGATACTCAGTTAAAAGAGATTAAGTCTGCGTTAAGACAATTGGCAACTCAAAGTGAGGTATCCGAGTCATGAGCAGCAAGCAGCCTAATGCTGATAAATACAAGGAGCATCTACATTCGATTGATCCGATCCGAGTTAACGGTAAAGTGACGCAAGTGATAGGTCTGACAGTTGAGTCAGAAGGTCCTGATGTGAGCATTGGCGATCTTTGCTATATCTATCCGCACAAGTCTAACAAGCCGTTAAAGGCTGAGGTCGTTGGATTTCGCAGCAATAAAGTAATTCTGATGCCACTCGGTGATTTGGATGCAATAGGTCCTGGATGCG
The DNA here is from genome assembly GCF_025369935.1 of Paenibacillus andongensis. Taxonomy (NCBI): domain Bacteria; kingdom Bacillati; phylum Bacillota; class Bacilli; order Caryophanales; family Paenibacillaceae; genus Paenibacillus; species Paenibacillus andongensis. The sequence continues at coordinate 3,581,858 of NZ_CP104467.1, forward strand.
ATGTCGTAGGTACAGGCAAGCCGCTTACTGTTCAAGTTGGCCATGAGCTGCTTGGTAAGGTTTTAGATGGTTTGGGTCAACCCTTAGATGGTTCATTCTTACCCTCTAGAATGGCACAATATTCTACGAATAATGTACCCGGAAACCCGCTAACACGTCCGCGCGTTCTGAATCCAATTTCGGTTGGTGTTCGCTGCATTGATGGCCTATTAACGATTGGTAAGGGTCAGCGTGTCGGTATTTTCGCTGGTTCTGGTGTAGGTAAAAGTACTTTAATGGGTATGATTGCTCGTAATACATCCGCTGATGTTAATGTCATTGCTCTTATTGGTGAGCGTGGTAGAGAAGTTCTAGACTTTATCGAAAGAGATTTAGGTCCTGAAGGACTTGCTAGATCCGTTGTGATTGTTGCAACCTCGGATCAACCTGCTTTGATTCGAATCAAAGGTGCGATGATCGCTACTAGTATTGCCGAGTATTTCCGAGATCGCGGCTTAAATGTCATGATGATGATGGATTCAGTCACTCGTTTTGCAATGGCTCAGCGTGAGGTCGGACTTGCTGTTGGAGAACCTCCAGCTACACGTGGTTATACGCCTTCGGTTTTTGCCATGCTGCCAAGGCTTCTAGAACGTTCAGGTACGGGACCAAAGGGCTCCATTACCGCTTTTTATACCGTGCTTGTAGACGGGGATGACATGAATGAACCTATCGCTGATGCAGTACGAGGTATTCTGGACGGACATATTGTCCTGAATCGCAACATTGCTAATAAGGGTCATTACCCAGCCATCGATGTTTTATCCAGCGTAAGCCGAGTCATGAAAGAAATTGTTCCTACAGAACACATGGAAGCAGCGGATCAATTGAAGCGACTTCTTTCTATATATAAAGATTCGGAAGATCTTATCAATATAGGGGCATACCAAAAAGGTTCTAACCCAAATATTGATATCGCTATGGATAATATCGAGGCTATATGGGATTTCACGAAGCAAAAAACTTCTGAGAAGTTAACGTTTGAAGAAGCTCAAGAACGTTTGATTCATGAATTTTATAAGGGATGAGGCTCCTGAATGAATTTTCGTTATTCTTTCCAGCAAATTGTCGATTTGAAAAACAATGAACGAACACAGGCAGAGTGGATACTGTCTGAGGCAATGGGGCAGCTAAGGAACGAAGAAACGAGCTTGCATGGATTGTTTGAGCAAAAAGATAGCCTTCATAACGAAATGGCAAATGTATCTAGCGGTTCGGTATCTATTTCCAAGATGCTGTTAATGCAAAATTACATGAACCATGTTGATCAACAGATCGCCCGCAAATATCTGGATGTGCAGCAAGCACAGCATGTCGTGCTCAAAAAGCAGGAACATCTTTCGGAAAGAATGATTGATGAGAAAGTATGGTCAAAGGCAAGAGAGAAGGCTTATAACCAATTTCAATCCTTTGTCGCTAAAAAAGAGCAAGAAGCTCTAGATGAAATGGCCACCAACCGTTTCAGGCGACTAACGTATTGAGGAAGGTAAAGGAGGGAAGAGGAGATGGCCGATACAAGCATAGAGGGTGCATCTTATAGTGCACTGGAACGATTTCTGATATGGTTTGTCATCCCCTTTGTGTTTACGGCAGTTTTGCTCTTCGTGCTGTTGTCAATTTTTGATTATGATATTAAGAGCAGTATACAGAAGGTGCTGCACAATACACCGGTCATTGGGGCAATCGTCCCTGCTCCCAAAGAAAAAGCAGTAGTGACGAGTGATGGTAAAGCACCGACTTCTGAGCAAAGCATCAAGATTAAAGATGAAGAGATTACGAAGCTAAACGCAAGAATTGCTGAACTTCAAACAGCTTTGCAGAAAGCTGATTCGACAACCGAGCAGAAGGATACTTCATTGAAAGATGCTCAGGCGAAGTTAACTGATTTGGAAGAGAAGCTGAAAAGTAAAACTCAAACCGAAGAAGAATATAACAATCAAATTACTCAACTTGCGAATATGTACGCAAAAATGAATCCTAGTAAAGCTGCCCCTATCATTGAAGCATTGACACCAAAAGAAATGGTTCTTGTGTTTTCTATGATGAAAGCAGATAGTCGCGGAGCTATTCTTGAAAAAATGACCCCTGCTAAAGCGGCGGAGGCTTCTATTGGAGTTAAAGATGTTGTTCCTGTTCGTGATAAAGAAATTGCTGCCTTGCAAGAGAGATTGGCAACGAATGGAGCGACGAAAACTGTAACTTTCGTAAGTAAAACAGATTTAGGGCAAACTTTTGCCAACATGACACCGAAAAGCGCTTCCAACGTCCTGCTGGAAATGAATAAATCTAACCCTGATAAAGTGTTAGCAATTCTCAGCGGGATGGATAACGCTTCTCGTTCTAAAGTAATGTCTTCATTGTCAGACGCAAATAAAGAAATCGCTGCTTCAATTTCAGCTAAACTTGTTCAGTAATGTCAATTGATTTCACGAAGGGAGGTGAAAAAAATGGACGTTCAAATGCCAACAGTACCTACTGGAAACAATGCGGCTTCATCAGCAACAGGTAAAGCAAGTACGACTGAAACGGCTACCAAAGATACTTCTTTTAATCAAGTCTTAGATGGTCAAATTGTACAAGAGAGTGCTTCTGGTGATGCCAATGCATCTGATCCAGCTCTTTCTTTGAACATGCTGCTTCAAATGCTTCAAAGCTTGGTAATGCCCCTTCAAGGTGCCGCTGTACAGCAGGTTGAACAAGGAACGGAAGATCAACCTCTACCAGAAATGCTTTTGGAGGCAATGAACAGTAATCCTAAGCTAGCTGAACAATTATTACAAGGCCAGAACGTAAAGAAGTGGTTCGAAGATGCTGAGCAGTTGTTAAGTACACTTGGCGATGCACAATCTAACGCAGCTTTCACTCTACCGAATGGATTGAATCATCAGCCAGCAGATACTTTAAACTTGCAGGCCCAGAATACTTTGCTTACATTGACAACTTTGACTAAACAGCAGCCTGACAATCCTATTTTGAAGTTTTTGAACCAAGACTTACTTAACACGATTGAGCCTTTGCTTCCAGAGTTAATGGCGACATTGAAAGGACCAGCTTCAATAACAGATGCAGCAACAAAAGCACCCAAAGCTACTGAAGGTTTGGTAGAAGTAAGTAAGAGTGATACAACATCTGTTAACAGAGCTAATCATGTTAAAAAGGCAAGTAAGCCAGGTGTTGAGCAGAAGATTGATGGTGATTCATTTACACTCATGCAACCTACAAAGTCCAAGCTTGAGCTTTTAGCAATGAAAAATGTACTTCACGCACCAGTTGTAGAGTCTACTACAGCGTCCGAAGAATCATTTGTAGCCTTGGTTGATTTGCCGACTGAAGATGCTCCAACAACGAATTCCATCGTTACGATCGGTGATCTGCAGAAAGCGCAACAAGCTATTCCAATTGATAAAGTGGCAACAACCACAATTAATGCGGCGAATTTTACTGAAGAAATGACAGAGCATGTATTGAAGAACATGAAGATAACGATGGCTGGCGGTTTTTCTGAAGCTAAACTATCTTTATTCCCTAAAAATCTCGGTCATATTGATGTAAGAATTTCGATGCAGGATGGTCAACTGGTAGCTCAATTTGCAGCTGATTCCTTAGCAGGTAAGCAGATGTTGGAAAGTCAGCTTCCGCAGTTAAGGCAAGCACTTCAAACACAAGGTTTGCAAGTTGAGAAGCTTGAGGTCACTCAAAACCAAAACATGCAATCCAGTATGTTCCAAGATCAACGTCAACAGCAACCGTTTAGTCAATCACAGCATCAAAATAAAAATCGTTCAAGTGACTATGAAGGCGATTCTCTTGATTTTGGCCAAGAAATTGAGAATGTTGCACAAGTTCGAACAGCAGTTAACGGAAATTCATTCGATGTTATTGCTTAATTAGTCATCAATGTGATTCAGCTGGAGGTGAAAATGTGGCTACAAGCCCGATATCAGGTAATGTTTCGGATTTGATCAATTCCGGAAATAAAGCAAAATCGAAAGATAATGACAACAAAACGTTAGGCAAGGATGATTTCCTTAAAATCTTGATTACTCAACTTCAAAATCAAGATCCGACGCAACCTTTACAAGATAAAGAGTTTATTGCACAAATGGCGCAATTCACATCCGTAGAGCAACTGACCAATATGGCTGGTGAAATGAAATTAATGCGTCAATCTCTTGGTTTTGTTTCGGGATTAATCGGTAAATCAATCACATGGACGGAGATTGACTCTTCAGGAGCATCGGTTGAAAAGTCTGGTGTTGTTGATTCCATCTCATTTAAAGACGGAAATCAATTCGCGAATGTGAAGGGAGTGGAAATTTCTCTGGACAAGCTCAAGAAAATTGAGAATGCCAGCGAAACCAAATGACAGAGAGAATATCCTTAGGGCAGCTTTATCCTAATGCGGTTTCTCCAGCGTCTACGAGACGAACACCTGTACAGCAGCCGGTCACCCAATCCGGTAATCCTACTTTTCAGAAACTTCTTCAGGAGCAACTTGTTCGTTTCAGTCATCATGCAGAGGTTAGACTGAAAGAGAGAGGCATTCAACTAAAGCCCGAGCAATTGGATAAGCTTAGTACAGCCATCGATAAGGTAGCCGCAAAAGGTGCTAAGGATGCACTTATGATTTTAGGTGGAAATGCTTTAATTGTTAATGTTCCCAACCGAACTGTTGTGACGGCGCTTGATGGAAACGCGATGAATGAACATGTATTTACGCAAATAGACAGTGCCATTATTATTTCTTAACCATCAGGCTCGACCGTGCAGGAAGCCTGGGGCTGTGGAACGATTGAAGCAGCTCATTATATTTATATCCGATTAGGAGGCCTATTATAGATGTTAAGATCTTTGTACTCAGGCGTTTCAGGTATGCGTGGTTTTCAAACGAAATTGGATGTTATTGGTAATAATATCGCAAACGTAAATACCATCGGATTCAAAGGCAGCCGTGTTATGTTTAAAGATATTCTCAGTCAAACCGTTGCTGGTGTTAGTGCTGCCGATGAGAACCGCGGTGGTGTGAATGCTCAGCAAGTGGGATTAGGTGTTAGTTTGGCTGCCATAGATACTGTACATACAGCTGGAAGTGCAATGACAACGAATGTCACCACTGATTTGCGTATTAACGGCGACGGATTCTTTGCTGTAGGGACAACCGAGCAGGTTGACGCACCATACTTGACAAGATCAGGTAACTTTACTTTAGATGCTAACAGAAATCTTGTTAATGCTGAAGGACTTCATGTTATGGGTGCTGGTGGTGCTGGACCGATTGTCATTCCTGATGATATTGTATCATTCTCGATTGCACAAAACGGAGATATCATTGGTGTCAACAATACAGGAGCAACGGTTACTACAGGTCAGAAAGTTGGCGTCGTTAAAGTCATTAACCCTTCAGGTCTTGAGAAAATTGGCGGGAATTTGTATCGAATGACAGCTAATGCGAACCCAGAGGGTGCAATTGAAGTTGGTGCAGCCGGTAATCCAGAAACGGGAACAGGGACACTGATCTCAGGACAATTGGAAATGTCAAACGTAGACTTAACAGGTGAGTTCACCGAAATGATTATCGCTCAACGTGGTTTCCAAGCGAATTCTCGGATTATCACGACTTCCGATGAAGTACTTCAAGAAGTCGTAAATCTCAAACATTAATCTTAAATTGATGTGAAAGAGGGGAGCTAGTCTCCCCTTATCCTGATACAGGAGGAGAAGCATGATTTCTCTCACTCGTTTAAACGGGAAAGCGATTATCCTGAATGCCTTGCTTATCGAATTTATTGAAGAGACGCCAGACACAATGATCACATTAACGACAGGAAAGAAAATCACAGTACTCGAAAAGGCAGAGGTTGTGGTAAGCTTAGTGCGGACCTACATGCAGGAGATTGGCTCAGTACGAGCGACAATAAAGTCCAGGGATGCGGAGGGTTCGTAAGTGTTTAAGAACAAAATTTTCATACTCATTGTCTCTATTCTAATTGCAATTACTCTGATTTTGACGGCTGCCTTTGTTTTGTGGAACTTTATGGAGAAAAATAATCAATCCAAAGACCCGGCGGTACAAGCTCAGGAAGCTGTTGCAAGCGTGAAGCCGACGAAAGCGCCATCTGCTGAGGCTGTAAAGGCAAACACAGCTATCATTAAAGATATTTTGACTAACTTATCTGGAAGTCAGAATTTCATTAAAATCAGTTTCGCTTTTGAGTTAGAGAACTCGAAAACGAAAACGGAATTTGATAGTCTACTTGAATCTGCTGTTAAAGGCACAATTGTACAAGCATTAGGGGATTTGACAAAGGAACAAATTGAAGGTAGTAAAGGTTCTGATGGTTTAACTTCTACGTTAATGAACAAACTTAACCCCTTGCTGCATGAGGGTAAAATCAAGCAAATATGGATAACCGATAAAGTACTTCAATAACTCGCTTTTGATTTTGCTTAAAGGAGGTGACTCGAATGGTTGATGTTCTGTCGCAAAATGAGATCGATGCCTTGCTAGCTGCTCTGTCCTCAGGCGAAATGGATGCGGACGAACTTAAAAAAGAGGAAACGCAGAAGAAGGTAAGGGCCTATGACTTTAAGAGAGCCGTACGTTTCTCAAAGGATCATATTCGTAGCTTAACCCGGATTCACGAAAACTTTGCACGATTTTTAACAACGTATTTTTCGGCTCAACTCCGTACGTTCGTACAGATCAGTGTTGTCCAGGTTGAACAACTCCCTTACGACGAATTTATTCGTTCGATCCCGAAAATGACCATTTTGAACATCTTTGAAGCGGAGCCTTTAGAGGGTCGAATGGTGCTTGAGGTTCATCCCAATGTCGCATTTGCTATGTTGGACCGTTTGTTGGGCGGTGCAGGTACGAGCCCAACCAAAATTAATGCTTTAACTGAGATTGAAACGATTGTGATGGAACGTATTTTTAGCAGAGCATTCGATAGTTTACAAGAGGCGTGGAAGACTGTCATTGATATTCAACCTCGTTTAGAGGCCCTTGAAACAAATCCGCAGTTCATGCAGATTGTTTCACCTAATGAAACCATTGCACTTATTTCACTTAGCACCAAAATCGGTGATACTACAGGGATGATCAACTTGTGTATCCCTCATGTGGTCATTGAACCCATCATGCCTCGACTTTCTGTGCATCATTGGTTTGTCTCCCAGAAGAAGACGAGAGCACCTGAAGAAGTGGAAGCACTTCAATCGCGCTTGGAAAAAACCAAGCTGCCACTCATTGCAGAATTGGGGTCGTCCGAAATTTCCATACGTGATTTCCTTGGCTTAACGGCTGGCGATGTAATCCCGCTGCATAAATCCGTCGAAGATTCGCTTCAAGTCAAAGTGGGCGAGAAGCTGAAATATCTCGGAAGCCCCGGTACCTTAAAAGGGAAGATGGCTGTACAAATTACAGAAATCGTAAACGAAGGAGAAGAAGATTATGACGAATAACAGAGATTATTTGTCCCAGGAAGAGATCGATGCTTTGTTGAGACAGTCATCGGACGATAGTTCAGCCTCTTCTTTTAACGGGCCTCCTATAGTTGAAGACTATTTATCTCCCCTAGAACAGGATGCACTGGGTGAAATTGGAAATATCACTTTCGGTAGTGCAGCCACAGCGCTTTCTACATTGCTTGGAAAGAAAGTAGACATTACGACTCCGAAGGTTTCTATTATTGGTAAAGACGAATTGGAAGAGCAGTTTCCAAGACCTCATGTAGCCGTTCATGTGAATTATGTTGATGGTTTTGATGGGATTAATCTACTTGTCATTAAAACACGCGATGCTCAGGTCATTGCTGATTTAATGATGGGCGGTGATGGTACCGGCGGTGATGAGAATCTTAGTGAAATTCACATCAGTGCTGTTCAAGAAGCCATGAATCAAATGATGGGATCTTCTGCTACGTCCATGTCTACCATCTTTAATCGATTTGTCAATATCTCTCCTCCAGGAATCGACATATTAAATTTGTCGAAAGGAGAAGGAAAACTACCCGACGAGGACGTATTTATAAAGATATCGTTCCGACTAACCATTGGCGATCTTATTGATTCTAACATCATGCAATTATTACCTGTTCCATTCGCCAAAGAAATGGTATCGATTCTTATGGGTGGTGATTCTGACTCTTCAATGGAGGTTGCACCTGCGGCTCAAGCACCTGCTCCTGCAGCGCCGTCACCAGTACATACACAGGAAGCTCATACGCAGCCTGCAGCAGCTCCAGGTTCCATTTACGAGCAGCCTATGTACCAACAACAGCAGCCCATGTATGAACAACCGATGTATCAACAGCCACCAATGGGGCAGCCGATGTATCCACCACAACAGCCCATGTACCCGCCACAGCAACCCATGTATCAGCAGCCTCCGGCAGCTTATGGTGGGATGCCCAATCGGAATGTAAATGTTCAACCCGTTCAATTCGGGAATTTACAATCGGGTTCAATGGCGCAAGCTGATGATACAAACCTTAATTTACTACTAGATATACCTCTTAAGGTAACTGTAGAATTAGGCAGAACACACAAGGTGATTAAAGACATCTTAGAACTTTCCCAGGGATCGATCATTGAATTGGATAAGCTGGCAGGTGAGCCTGTAGATATCTTAGTAAATAATAAGTTGATTGCCAAAGGTGAAGTTGTCGTCATCGATGAAAATTTTGGGGTTCGTGTTACTGACATTGTTAACCAATGGGAACGAATTCAAAAGTTACAATAATTTAAATTTAGGGGGATTTTATTCATGGCTAACCGTATTCTAATTGTTGATGATGCTGCATTTATGAGAATGATGATTCGTGATATTTTATCTAAAAATGGTTATGAGGTTTGTGGAGAAGCGAATGATGGTGCTCAAGCCATCGAAAAATATAAGGAATTGAAACCTGATTTAATTACCATGGATATTACGATGCCTGAGATGGACGGTATACAAGCATTGAAAGAAATTAAAAAAATTGAGCCTTCTGCAAAGGTCATTATGTGTTCCGCAATGGGGCAGCAAGCCATGGTAATTGATGCTATTCAAGCAGGAGCAAAAGACTTTATCGTGAAACCATTTCAAGCAGACCGTGTTATCGAAGCGATTAAAAAGACTCTAGGTTAAACCGTCAACACTCGGTTGAGTCTTACATAAACCGAAAGGGTTGTGACTATGAGAAGACTCGAATCGAAACGACTGATTACTGCGCTAATAAGTGTAGTCGCATTGTTATATACCAATTCCATGAGCTTTGCTGAAACAGAGCCGGGACAAGGTCTTCCAACATCGGAATTTCCGACGACCGACTCATTTAGTTCGTTTGGCATGATTGTTAAGGTCATATTCTTTCTCGTATTAATTATTCTCTTATTCTTTGTACTTATGAAGTACATCGCTAAGAAAAATAAAGGCACTATGTTCGGGAACTCAATACGTTCTTTAGGTGGGGTTCCCCTCGGACAAAATAAATCGATTCAGATCGTTGAAATTGGTCATTCGCTCTTCGTGGTTGGCGTCGGTGAGAACATTCAATTGTTGGATAAAATCAATGACGCCGATGAAGTTGCCTACATCTCGGAATTGCTTACTTCATCTCAGGATGATCGCGTAGGCTTTGGTGCAATAAGTAAGTGGATAAGCAAACTTCCTGTTAGAAAGAAAGAGATCGAGGAAGAAGTAGAAATCACTTCATCCTTTCAACAAGTATTTCATGATAGGCTGCAGAGAGTATCAAACCGTAATAAAGATGCTCACGAATGGCTTTCTGATCAAAAACATACAGATCGGTTGAATGATGAATGAAAAGAAATAAATTAGTTCTTACACTTCTGATTGTATTGATTTCAGTGTTCCTTTTATCACTGACAGCTTCTGCTGCTGAAACAGATCCAAACAATCCGATCCCTGGTTTAAATGTGAATATTGGGACTAGTGGCACTGCCGGTGGATCTTCTAACACAGTAACCTTACTGCTCTTATTAACCGTATTAAGTCTTGCACCATCTTTTCTAATTCTAATGACTAGTTTCACAAGAATTGTCATCGTGCTTGGATTCGTTCGAACATCACTTGGAACCCAGCAGATGCCGCCTAATCAGGTTTTAATCGGACTAGCTCTGTTTTTAACCTTTTTTATTATGTCTCCTACCTTGGGAGAGGTTAATCAAACAGCTCTACAGCCTTATCTGAAGGGTGAAATTAATCAGACCCAGGCTTTTGAGAAAGCATCCTTACCCATGAAGAAGTTTATGTTCAAACATACACGTCAGAAGGATCTTAAGTTGTTCTTAGACTATACCAAAGCTAAGGCACCAACAGGCGTAGAAGATATACCGATTACTTCATTAGTTCCGGCATACGCAATAAGTGAACTGAAATCAGCTTTCCAGATGGGGTTCATGATTTTCATCCCGTTTCTGGTCATAGATATGGTTGTATCCAGTACCTTAATGGCAATGGGAATGATGATGTTACCGCCTGTTATGATTTCACTCCCTTTTAAAATTCTACTTTTCATACTTGTAGATGGTTGGTATCTTGTGGTGAGATCATTACTCCTAAGCTATGGTTGAGGATCAAGATATCGGAGGTTTCTAGATGGGCTCTGAATTTGTAATACGAATTGCTGGTGAGGCTGTTTATACCGTGCTTAAAGCAAGTGCGCCCATGCTTATTATTGGGCTTGTCGTTGGTCTGATCATCAGTATTTTTCAAGCAACGACGCAGATTCAAGAACAAACCTTAGCGTTTGTTCCCAAAATTGTTGCGGTTCTGCTGTCAATCTTAATATTTGGACCTTGGATCATGAATACACTGGTTGACTTTACCTTTAATTTACTCAACAACCTTTACAAATTCGTTGGATAGGTTGTGAGCGATATGACATACTTTTTTCAAGTTATTCCTATCTTTCTGCTTATTTTTTGTCGAATTACATCGTTCTTTGTCGTAGTACCTATTCTCTCTTCGAGAAATGTTCCGATGATGTTCAAAATCGGTCTTTCTGTATTCATCTCGTTAATCATTTTTGCGACTATGGGGCTGGATAAACCCATTCCCATGGATGGTGAATATATTCTATTGATCATTCGTGAAATGCTTGTTGGCGTTTTACTTGGTTTTCTCGCTTATATCTTTTTTACAGTTGTCCAGACTGCCGGCTCTTTCATGGATATGCAAATCGGTTTCAGTATGGCGAGTGTAATTGATCCTCTAACAGGGGTCTCAAGCCCAATGTTAGGTAACCTTAAGTATATGATCGCCGTGCTGCTTTTTCTTTCATTTGATGGGCACCATTATTTGATCAGAGCGATTATTGACAGCTACCGTTGGATACCGCTGGACAATCAACTGTTCGCACGTATCTATGATGGACAAATTTCCAATTTCTTGTTTCAATCGCTGTCTAAAATGTTTTATCTTTCGTTTCAACTTGCTGCTCCTATCATAGCAGCCCTTTTTTTGACTGATTTGGGGTTGGGGCTCTTAACGAGGGTTGCTCCGCAATTCAATATTTTCGTTATCGGCGCACCTTTGAAAATGATACTTGGCTTTTTTCTGCTAATTATTCTTTTCCCAGAATTAATCTCACAATTCCAATATTTATTTGCAACCATTTTTGATTACATGGAGAAGTTGCTTCAACTGATTAGCGGCACACAGCAACCATCACCTAAGTAGGAGGTAAGCCGTGTCCCAAACATTTCGATTGAAGCTCGATTTACAATGGTTTGCTGGGGAAAAGACGGAATCTGCGACAGCAAAGAAAAGGCAAGATGCTCGTAAAAAGGGTCAAGTTGCGAAGAGCATGGACTTACCTGCGGCATTTATTTTATTATTTTCATTTCTATCGTTCCTCATGTTCGGTGGTTATATGAAAGAGAAGATGGTCAATATTTTTCGCAACGTCTATGAAAATCAACTGACGATGGACGTTACTTCTGCAAACGTTCAGGTACTATTCGTAGATTTAGTCCAACAAGGGTTAACCATTTTAGCTCCCATTTTCATCCTAGTTGTTTTAGTTGCTTTTATTGGAAATTATGCACAAATTGGCTTTATGTTCATTGGCGATACCCTGATGATGAAGTTTAACAAAATTAATCCGATCGAGGGATTCAAACGAATTTTTTCGCTACGAACCGTGATGGATTTTCTTAAGTCGACACTGAAGATGTTAATTATCGGTTATGTCGTGTACACGACATTAATGGGGGAAAAAGCTAAACTACTGGGCCTTGGCCATGCGCCACTGGAGAGTACATTTTCATTTATTGCCTCGGTCACGCTTAAACTAGGGATCAAAATTGGCGCGATATTAATTGTCCTTGCCATTTTTGATTTCATTTATCAAAAGTATGAATATGAGAAAAGTCTCAAAATGTCCAAACAGGATATTAAAGATGAGTATAAGAAGAGTGAAGGGGATCCACTTATCAAAGGAAAGATCCGTGCGAAGCAGCGCCAGATGGCCATGCAGCGTATGATGCAAGAGGTTCCCAAAGCAGATGTAATTATTACTAATCCAACCCATTTTGCGGTTGCTTTGAAATATGATTCGAATAATATGCAAGCCCCGACTGTTATTGCTAAGGGCGCAGATTATGTTGCTTTAAAGATTAAAGAAGTTGCGAAGAAAAACGGAATTATGACGATGGAAAATAAACCGCTTGCTCGAGCGATCTTTGCACAGGTGGAAATTGGTGACTCCATTCCCGCTGAGCTGTTCCAGGCTGTCGCAGAAGTATTGGCTTATGTATATAAGGTGAAGGGCAAAACGAACTAATAAGGAGGGGGGTACAATCAGATGAAGATCAAGGATTTATTGGTTCTTATAGGTATTATCGGTATTGTATTAATGATGATTGTACCGGTTCCAATCCCTTTGCTGGATTTTCTATTAATAATAAATATATCGATTGCTTTAATGATTATTTTGGTTGCTATGAATACAAAAGAAGCGCTTCAGTTCTCAATCTTCCCTTCTTTACTTTTGATTACGACATTGTTTCGTTTAGCGTTAAACGTCTCCACTACGCGGAACATTTTGTCGCATGCAGAAGCAGGCGACGTGGTCAGAACTTTTGGTTCTTTCGTTGCTCAAGGCAATATCGTTGTGGGATTCGTCGTGTTTCTCATCCTTGTCTTGGTACAATTCATCGTAATTACCAAAGGTTCTGAGCGCGTTGCCGAGGTTGCAGCGAGATTTACACTCGATGCGATGCCGGGAAAACAAATGAGTATTGACGCAGATTTGAATGCAGGCTTAATCAACGAGGTCCAAGCTCGTGAACGTAGACAAAAGATTGAACGAGAAGCTGATTTCTACGGAGCTATGGATGGTGCAAGTAAGTTTGTTAAAGGGGATGCCATTGCCGGTATCATCATCCTTGTCATCAATCTGATTGGTGGCTTCATTATTGGGATGACGATGAAAGGGATGTCTTTTACCAAAGCACTAGAAACATTCTCGATTCTAACCATTGGTGATGGACTCGTCAGTCAAATTCCTGCTCTGTTGATTTCAACGGCTGCGGGTATTATCGTAACTCGGGCATCATCAGAAGGAAATTTAGGTCACGATATCACCAAACAGTTAACCGGACAACCTAAACTTCTTTATATTGTTGCAGGTACTCTTATGGTGCTTGGCCTATTCACACCCATTCATTGGTACACTACGTTCCCGATTGCCGGATTGTTAATTTACGCCGCTTTTAAAATGCAAAAGAATTTGGAGCGCGAAGCGATCAAAGAAGAACAATTGGTTGAAGAGCAGCAAATTGAGGAAGTTCGTAGTCCTGAAAGTGTCATTTCCTTATTACAAGTCGATCCTATTGAATTTGAATTCGGGTATGGTTTAATACCTCTTGCTGATACTCAACAAGGTGGGGATTTACTAGATCGGATTATTTTGATTCGCCGACAATGTGCGCTTGAACTTGGGGTTGTTGTACCCGTAATTCGTATTCGCGACAACATTCAACTGCGGCCGAATGAGTATATCATCAAAATAAAAGGCAATACGGTAGCACGCGGCGAACTACTTCTTAATCACTACCTAGCCATGAGTCCTGGCATAGATGATGATTCAATTGCAGGCATTGAAACGACTGAGCCTGCCTTTGGATTGCCTGCTATATGGATAGATGAAGTGACCAAAGAAAGAGCGGAGCTATCTGGCTACACAGTCGTTGATCCTCCTTCAGTAGTGGCTACACATTTAACCGAAATTATTAAGAAACATACACATGAACTTCTGGGTCGTCAAGAAACTAAAGCACTTATTGAGAATGTTCGCGAGTCATATCCAGCACTTGTTGATGATCTTATTCCTTCCGTGTTGTCGGTGGGGGACGTTCAAAAGGTATTGGCTAAGTTACTGCGTGAGAAAATTTCTGTGCGTGACTTGGTAACGATATTAGAAACACTTGCTGATTATGGCTCTTATACGAAGGATCCGGAAATACTGACTGAGTATGTAAGACAATCACTGTCTAGACAAATTACTCAACAGTTTACTTCTTTAGGAGATTCCCTAAAAGTCATTACGGTTGGTCCTTCTGTAGAAAAGAAAATTGCGGATTCTGTTCAGCAATCTGACCAAGGCAGCTATTTAGCACTTGACCCATCCTCTTCACAAATTATTTATCACCGTGTCAGTGAGCAGGTTTCTAAATTAATTCAATCTGGACAACAGCCAGTTATTTTAACCTCACCAACGATTCGGATGTATTTAAGACAATTGCTTGAGAGAACTTTGCAAGATATTCCAGTATTGTCCTACAGCGAATTAGAGCCTAGCGTTGAAATTCAGAGTATGGGGGTAGTCAATTTATGAGAGTAAAAAGATACGTTGTCGATTCCATGCCAGACGCTTTACAAAAAATTCGCACGGATTTAGGCAAGGATGCTGTAATCCTCAATACCAAGGAAATTCGCACAGGGGGTTTTCTTGGTCTATTCGGTAAGAAAAAGATCGAAGTTATCGCAGCAATTGATGGAGCAAACACGAATCAAGGAGGGGCTGCTCAGCGGTTTACACCCCAACCTCAGCCTCAGTCTCAACAGCAAAGAGTCATGAGTCAAGATCAAATTCCAAAAGCCCAATCTCATCTATCTGATTTTCCAGAAGTCCCAGATGTGATCGCTCCTGTTGCAATCAAAAAAGAACCAGTTACCGTAAGCGCAGGTGTTGAGACGCAAAAAACTTTTGCTTCACAGCAGTCTTACTCACCGGTTTCAGTAAATACGCCTAATAGAGCTATTCTCAAAGATGAGCACCTCTTGGAGGAGCTCAAACAAATGAAGGAAATGATGAGAAAGCTTACTCATGCGTCCGAGGAGTCAAATCTCCCTGAACCATTACAGAAGATTGAACAACGATTAATAGACCAAGAAGTTGATCCTACATTAGTACGTCAAATCATGGATGAAGTTATTGCCGATTTTCAGCTTGCAGATGAGCCTGTAACAGACGAGACAGCTGTTCAAGTCGTACGATCCAAACTTGGGCAAATGCTTCAGTCTGAACGCAGCAAACAAATTTCTCCAGAAACTCGCGTAGTACATTTTGTAGGTCCAACAGGAGTTGGAAAAACGACAACCATAGCAAAGTTAGCAGCAGAACAAGTGTTGAAGTATCAACGTAAGGTTGGCTTTATTACTTCAGACACGTATCGAATTGCGGCCATTGAGCAGTTAAAAACATATGGAACAATCTTGAATGTCCCACTTGAAGTTGTTTTCTCACCTCAGGATTTAGCGAAAGCATTTCATAATCTAGCAGAATGTGACGTCATTTTCATGGATACGGCTGGTCGTAATTTTCGCAATGAAATGTATGTTTCGGAACTTAACTCTTTGCTTAAGACACAAGGAAATAGTGAGACCATTCTGGTTTTGAGCTTAACAACAAAGTATCGGGACATGAGAGCGATCACGAATAATTTTAATAAGTTTAAGCTAGACAAAGTATTATTCACCAAGATGGATGAAACTGACTCCTACGGTGCTATTGTAAATATTGTTAACGAGTTCTCACTACAACTTTCGTATGTTACGAACGGTCAAAGTGTACCCGACGATATTACAGAAATGAATGAGTGGCAAATCATCGATTTGTTATTGGAGGAACCTAAAGCATGAAGGATCAAGCAGAAGGGTTGCGGAACCTGGTACAGTTACAGAATGACAAAGGCACAAAAGCAACCAGGATTATTACCGTGACTAGCGGAAAGGGAGGCGTAGGTAAATCCAATTTTACGCTAAACTTTGCTTTAACGCTTCAGTCCCAAGGTTATAAGGTTCTTGTCTTTGATGCAGATATTGGGCTTGCCAACATCGATGTGCTGATGGGGATTTCTTCCAAATACAATTTATATCACTTGTTGAAAAAGGAAAAAACGATCTGGGAAATTATCCAGAAAGGCTACAATGATTTAGATTTTATAGCAGGTGGGTCTGGCTTTAACGATTTACTTCGATTAACCGATGAAGAACTGAACTACTTTGCCGAGCAAGTCATGCAGCTTAACGGATATGTTGATTTTATCATTTTTGACACAGGGGCCGGATTGTCCAAAGAAACGCTGAAATTTATACTTGCTGCCGAAGAAGCGTTTGTAGTAACAACGCCTGAGCCTACTTCCATAACAGATGCTTATGCCATTATAAAAATGGTTAACTCCATGGGACATGATGTTTCTTTTAAACTTGTTATTAACCGAGTAACCGATGCAAAAGAAGGTAAGCACACGGCTGATAAAATTTCTTTAGTAGCTAAACAATTTCTGGATATCCATATCCCTACACTAGGATTCGTTGATGATGACGTGGCTGTGTCTAAGGCGGTTAAAAAGCAAATTCCTTTTACGGTTGCTTTTCCGAATTCAGCTGCATCACGAAGTCTTCAAATGTTAGTTGCTAATTATATGAATGGTTATCGAGTAATCGAAACGCCATCATCCGGTGTCAAGGGCTTTTTAAATAAAATGATGAAACTTTTGAAATAGGATTTTCGCAAATCATGTCGAATATGCTCATAAGAGGGAGGGAAGCAGCTTGGCACCATATAACATTCTTGTCGTAGACGACTCCGTCTTTATGCGAAAAATCATAAGTGATTTGATTTCAGATAATCCTCAGTACAAAGTAATAGGAACAGCCAAAAATGGTCAAGAAGCCATTGAACAAGTGAAGCTATTACGCCCCGATGCCGTTACGATGGATGTAGAAATGCCAATTATGAACGGCTTGGATGCTTTACAGCGAATCATGGCAGAACAACCAACGCCTGTCATTATGTTAAGTTCCTTAACCCAGGAGGGTGCATCAGAAACGATTAAAGCACTCGAGTGGGGAGCTGTCGACTTTATTCGAAAGCCGTCAGGTTCCATATCTCTTGACCTGTATAAAGTTAAGCAACTTCTTCATGAGAAGCTGCATATGGCAGTTCGGACGAAGTTAAGGCCGGTTCCGCAGCAGCTTGTGTCTCCGAGGGTTACTCAACCGTTAATAGCCAAGAGTAATGCTAGCTTGGTGAAAACACCCGAGACTAAACTTATAGTAAAGCCTGCTTCTACGCATTTCGATCATCTAGTAGCCATAGGTACTTCAACAGGAGGTCCTCGTGCCTTACATCAGGTGATCTCTCATATTCCTGCAGGTTTTCCTGCACCGATCTTAATCGTTCAACATATGCCACCTAATTTCACCAAATCATTAGCCCAACGTCTGAATGACATTTCTCAGATACAGGTAGTCGAGGCTGCGGAAGGGGATGTGCTCCAAACGGCAACAGCTTATGTAGCACCGGGAGGATGGCATATGGTCATCTACAAGGATACGGATAAAACGTACAAGATTCGCTTGACCAAAGAAGAACCTCGTTCTGGCCACCGCCCCTCGGTGGATGTCATGTTTGAGTCCTTACTTGGTATGAGTGAGTTGAAGCGGCACATCGTCCTGATGACTGGTATGGGCAGCGATGGAGCCAAAGGCATGCTCGCATTAAAGCAAGCCGGTGTCTCAACGACCATTGCCGAGTGCGAAGAAACTTGTGTCGTATACGGGATGCCTAGAGCTGCTGTTGAGATCCAAGCTGCGATGTTTGTTCTGCCACAGCAAGATATTGCAAATCGATTAGCGCAATGCGTACTTAATTAAATGAAAATTAGTAAACAGGTTACATAATGATTCTTTTGGAGGTGTGTGGTTTTGGAACTTAGTCAATATCTATCCATGTTTATCGATGAATCGAAAGAGCATTTGCAATCTTTGAATGAGAACTTACTTAGTTTAGAAAGCAATCCTCAGGATATTAGTATTGTGCATAACATTTTCCGCTCTGCTCATACGTTGAAAGGGATGTCTGCAACAATGGGCTTCGAGGATATCGCTGCCCTAACGCACGAGATGGAAAATGTGTTGGACTTAGTACGTAACAGTAAAATTGAAATGAACCCATTCATTTTTGACTGCATTTTCAAAAGTCTTGATTCATTAGAGTCTATGGTTGAAGATATTATTCAAGGCGGTACAGGAAAAGCGGATGTTTCACCAATCGTCGCTGCTCTACGTTCCATCGTGACTGGTGACTATAAAACCGCACAAGCTCCAGAAGTGACAGCTGCGAAAGAACCAGCAAAAGGTATTGAAGTGGATGAGTTTCAATTTTCTATTCTTCAACAGTCCATTGATTCGGGTTTTCTTGTTTTCTATATCGAAGTAAGCGTAAATGAGAATTGTGTACTTAAGGCAGCAAGAGCCTATATGGTGTTCGATGCACTTGAGAGAATGGGCGAAATTGTAAAAGCGACGCCATCCGTACAAGAAATCGAACAAGAGAAGTTTGATCGTTCCTTCTCGCTTTATTTTATTTCTAAGGTGGATCAAGGAACGTTAGAGAAAGAAATTTTAAACGTATCCGAAATCCAATCAGCCGTCATTATCACAGTTGACTCAGAATCGCTTGTCGAATTATCCCGGCCAAGAAATGAAGTTGAGATGGCAAGACAAGAAATAGCTGCAGCGGTTGCAGAAGCGATCTCACCTGTGGTATCCGTCGAAACCGTACAACGTGTTGAGCCGGTTACAGCTGCTGCGAAACCAACGGCAGGTGGGGCTCCTGTAGCAAGTCGTACGATTCGAGTTGATATCGAACGATTAGATGCGCTCATGAATCTTTTCAGCGAACTATTAATTGATCGTGTACGTTTAGAACAGCTTGCTAGTGAGGTCAAACGTAATGATCTGACTGAAACAGTTGAACATATGTCTAGAGTCAGCAGCGATTTGCAAAATATTGTATTGAAGCTCCGCATGGTTCCTGTGGATTCTGTATTCAATCGCTTCCCACGGATGATAAGGGACTTGGCTAAATCGCTAGATAAGAAAGTAGATTTGGTTATTACTGGTGCAGAAACGGAATTAGACCGGACCGTTATTGATGAAATCGGTGACCCACTAGTACATTTACTGCGTAATGCTGTGGATCATGGTATTGAGTCAATTAGCGATCGTTTGGCTGCTGGCAAAAGTGAGCAGGGTACCATTCAACTGCGTGCTTTCCATAGTGGGAATCATGTCTTTATAGAAATTGAAGAAGATGGTAGAGGGATTTATAGAGAAAAAGTTTTGAAGACTGCACTGAAGAATGGCCTTGTAACAGCTGAACAAGCAGCAAAGCTAAGTGATTTGGAAGTTTACAACTTGTTGTTCGCATCCGGTTTTAGTACGGCTGAGAAAATTTCTGATATTTCTGGACGCGGCGTTGGTCTTGACGTTGTGAAGACGAAGATTCAGATGTTGGGCGGACATGTTCAAGTTGATTCCAAACCTGGTTTTGGAAGTAAATTCTCTGTTCAATTACCACTGACGTTGTCTATTATTTCTGCCATGCTTGTGCGTCTTGGTAGTGAAAAATATGCGATTCCGTTGTCATCCATTGTTGAAACATCAGCTATTCAAAAGAAACAGATTCGCAACATTCACGGTAACAAAATGGTGGAGTACCGTAATTCTGTTATTCCTCTTGTATCGCTCAGTACGTTGTTTGATGTGCCAGATTTCAATGAGGATCTTGAAGAAGAGACCGAAATTGTTGTTGTACGCAAAGGGGATAAACAAGTTGCCTTGATGGTAGACGAATTTATTGGTCAACAAGAAATCGTTCTCAAAACGTTAGGTAAATATTTATCCGGCTTATTTGCAATATCCGGTGCAACGATACTAGGGGATGGACAAGTCGCATTGATTATTGATCCAAATGCATTGATTAAATAATTACATACTTTTAGGGAGGGTTTCACAATGGGAGAAGAGAAAAAGGTAATCGTCTTCGCACTTGGAACGGAAGAGTACGGTGTGGAAGTTGAGAAAGTAAGAACGATCGAAAGAATGCAGCCAATGACGCGCGTACCTAAAGCACCGGCATTTATTAAAGGCGTTATTAATCTTCGCGGTGTTGTTATACCTATTATTGATCTTCGCTCAAGATTTGGACTTGAAGAGCAAGCTAATTCTGATGCTACTCGTATTATTATTGTATCTGCAGGTGACTTTGAAGTGGGTCTCATCGTAGATTCTGCGAATGATGTTATCGATCTGGACACGGACAATATTGATAATCCACCAGAAATTGTGGGCGGCATCAAAGCCAAGTATCTGGATGGTATCGCACGTGTCGGCGAACAAAGATTGCTTGTTTTGCTGAATTTAGAGCAAGTTTTGGATCGCGATGAACTTCAACAGTTAGAAAGAGTAGAGGAATAGCTTGTGGATGTGTTTAGCCGTTTAGAAGATTTTCAAATGGACGTTCTCAAAGAAGTAGGTAACATAGGTGCGGGGCATGCTGCTACCGCCCTATCTACTTTGCTGGATAAGCCGATTGATATGCTTGTTCCTAAGGTTAGAATGCTTCCTTTCGAAGAAATCTGTGAAAGTGTTGGCGGAGCAGAGACGGTAGTTCTTGCGATCTTCTTACGAGTAGATGGAGACGCGCCTGGAAATATGTTTTTTATTCTTGATTTAGATGCTGCCAAAAATATGCTAAGGGACTTGATTGGGTTAAATATCGAAAATCAAGAAGAGTATTCAGAACTGGAATTATCTGCTTTGAATGAAATCGGGAATATTCTAGCCGGTTCTTATTTATCCTCTCTTGCTGATTTTACGAATTTGAATATGCAGCCTACTGTCCCTGCTTTAGCCATTGACATGGCTGGTGCCATTTTAAGCTATGGATTATTGCAATTTGGCCAAATGGGAGATCAAGCACTTCTCATTGATACCAAGTTTATGGAAGGGGAAAATGAAGTACAAGGGCATTTCTTCTTAATTCCTGATCCGGAATCGTTTGGCAAAATATTTTCGGCATTAGGGGTAGAGTCTCCATGACGTTAGATAATTTAATTAAAGTAGGAATGGCTGACCTGAATGTTGCTCACCAGATAGGTGTATTGAAGACAACGGGGCTGGGTTCGTGTGTGGGTGTAACCTTATATGATAACCGCGTAAAAGTGGCAGGTATGGCTCATGTCATGCTGCCTTCCTCTGAGATAGCTCGTGAAGGCTCGCTGAACATTGCGAAATACGCGGATACAGCTATTCCTGAGTTGATTTCCAGAATGGAAAAGCTCGGAGCTACAGTGAATAGGCTAGAAGCTAAGCTTGCTGGCGGTGCTCAAATGTTTGCATTTGCGGGAAATAATGATACGATGAGAATTGGTCCGAGAAATGTAGAATCTTGTAAGGAAATGTTGAATAAATACAAAATTCCGATTCGCGCTGAGGATACCGGGGCTAATTACGGTCGAACGATAGAATTCCATAGTGAAACTGGCATCCTGGTTATTCGAAGTGTCCAATTAGGAGTAAAGGAAATTTAATGATGATAGGAACCATGCGAATTAATGTCATCGTAGCATCTTTGGCTGGCTTATTTACATTTGCCTTATCGATCGGCAATAATTTATTTCTTTCTTCTTGTCTTAAAAGTGCATACAGCTTTCTTATTTTATTCGTACTGACATTTGGTTTTAGATGGGTGTTGGGTGTAATGATAGGAGCTGAACATGCTGCAGGCGGAGCATCATATGTTAATCCCACGACAGAATCGTCCGTTGGTCAATCATTGGATTTGACTACACCAGATGAGGATGAAGAAACACGGGAGATGATGAAAGCTAACCTGGGCAGTAATAACTCTTTACTATCTAACGAAATGCAATTTTCACCACTGAATCCACCTAAGCTAGTCACCAAGAATAATTTGGACCCTGAACAACTGGCGGGTGCCTTAAGGCGAATGTCTGAAGACTAAGGATGGTGAAACGTAATCATGATCGAACAAAAGCAATCACAACTAGTTAACATAGAGTTATGGAAGCAATGGAAGGAGCAGGGCTGGGTACCCGCTAAGCAGTCGCTTATCGAGAGTTACTTGCCCTTAGTCGATTATGTTTCTGGACGTATGGCAATTGGACTTCCCAAGAGTGTTTCGAGAGAGGATCTATCGAGCTTTGGTGTGATGGGCCTTATCGATGCCGTAGAGAAATTTGATTATTCGCGCGGACTGCAATTCGAAACGTATGCTTCTTGGAGAATTCGCGGTTCTATTATTGATGGACTTCGTCAAGGAGATTGGGTACCTCGCTCTGTGAGAGAAAAAGCCAAGAAAGTTGAAGATGCTTACCAGAAGCTCGAACAGCAGTATCTACGTTCCGTTACGGATGCTGAGATTAGCAACTATTTACAAATTAGCGAGCAAGACTTTCAGCAGATGCTTCAGGATATTTCGATTACCACCGTTTGTTCGATTGATGATCCCATCCGTGAGGAAGATTCGGAAACACGTCTTTCATTACTTGTTGACGAAAAAGCAAAGAACCCAGAGTTTCAAGTTAATGAGTTTTATTTGAAGGAGTCATTGGCGAAGGCTATTGAACGATTAACGGAGAAAGAGAGAACGGTTGTCTCGTTATTCTATTTCGAAGAGCTCTCCTTAAGTGAAATTGCTGAGGTTATGAGTTTGTCTCCTTCTCGTATTTCTCAATTACATTCGAAAGCAATTCTTCGACTTAAAGGTGTGTTAGGTCGATTTAAGACGCAATTATTTCAAGATACATAATATACATTTAGAAGGTTATGAAAGGTGGTTTGTCTATGCTTGAGAGGAACATGCCTTTGGATTTCTACATTAGTATTTCCATCTCGGATGACAAATTAACAGCTTATTTGTTAATTAACAATGCTGAAGACGATTTTAAAGTAACAGCAGGTCAATTGGAAGAATTAGTTCAAACGAATCACATCGTTAACGGTTTAAATCGACCTTTACTTGCTCAAATTGCTGCAAATCCGAAACCTTTTTATCATCAAAAAGTTGCAATTGCAACGGGAACGAAGGCAATAGAAGGCCAGAGCGGCTATATTAAATATATTTTTGATTTTGATGAGGATGGGAAAAAACCTCAAGAGCTGGATGACGGCAGGGTGAATTATAAAGAAGTTGTATCGCTTCATAATGTTAGAAAAGGACAGCTTATCGGACAGCGTTTTCTGGCAACGGAAGGCACACCGGGTAGAGCCGTTACAGGTGAGACTCTTTTTACTAAAGCAGGGAAAGAAGCGAGATTTAAAGTAGGCAAGAATGTAGTAACAGACGCTGAACAAATGGGCCTTTATTCTACAATTGATGGCATGGTAGTAAGAACAGATCGTGACAAAATTAATGTATTTCCTGTCTATGAAGTGAATGGAAATGTTGATTATAATATTGGGAATATTGATTTTATCGGTACAGTCGTTATTCGAGGAAATGTTCTTCCTGGTTTTAAAATCCGTGCAGCAGGGGATATACGTGTCACCGGTGGTGTGGAAGCCGCAGAACTTGAAGCTGAAGGTTCGATTGAAATTAGTGCTGGTATTGTTGGACAGAATAAAGCACATGTCAAAGCAGGTAAAAATGTAAAGAGTTCCTTCATTCAAGATGCTATCGTTGAAGTCGCAGGAGAATTAACGGTTTCTCAGAGTATTATGCATTCAACGATAAGAGCAGGCAAAGCTGTAAATTGTAGTGGTTCCAAAGGACTCATAGTCGGAGGGACCATACAAGCCGGGGAGCGTGTCACTGCGAGGACAATTGGGAATTCGATGTCAACGGCTACAGTTGTTGAAGTTGGTGTTCTTCCAGAGCTTCGTAATGAAATGATTGATCTACGCAACCAACTAAAAGTACACATGGAAAATATGGATAAAACGGATAAAGCGCTTACGCTATTAAATCAATTAGCAGCTGCTGGTCAACTAGGCCCGGATAAAGTGGCCATGCGAATTAAGCTGACTCATACGAAAAAGCAAGCACTAGAAGAGCAAAATACCATCAAAGAACGTATTCTTGAGATCGAGAAATCGTTAGAAGACTCCGAAAAAGCAAAAGTAGAAGTATTGTCTACGATGTACGGGGGAACAAAAATTGTCATTGGCCGGTATACGAAATTTGTCAAAGATCCAACAAGCCGTATGACGTTCCGCTTAAGTGAAGGCGATATTTCGATGAGTGCCTATGTGTGAGTGAAGGAGAGGGTAAGCGATGAGTTTTAAAGCCATCGATTTACAGTTCGCTGTACACAAAAACGATGAAGCGGGCATCCGCCAAAATCAGCTTATGCAAAAGCCACGGCAGGACGAAACGATTTTGGAGAATCAAACTGCCCAAACAACGGAGAAGGATCGCCATCGCAGCAGCAAGCTTGAAGAGAGCGTTCGTGCAGATCTCAAGGATCATGGCGACCAGCGTCAGGAGTCTAATAGAGGTAAGGCTAAGAACAAAGGAAAGACAGTTTCGGCTTCCTCTGAAGGCACCAATCAACCAGATCATCCGTATAAAGGGCATCATATTGATTTATCCTTATAACTAGTTATCTCACACATAGAAAAAGGTGAACCCAATGGCTATGCAGCCGTGGATGTATGTCGTACTTCTAGGTCTTGTTTTGATTGTATACGCGCGTTTCCTGCCTAAAGAGCAAGCGGCAGTGTCCACTAAGACGAACGTAGTCCAAGAGATCGAGGAAACCATCGAGCATTTCGCTGCGGAGATGGATGAACAAAATCAAACGCTGCTCAATCTGTTCTCCAAAACGAAACAAGATTACGAGATAGAGCTTGCTAAGCTTGCAGGCAGACTTGAATCATTGGAAAAGCAAAAGCATGAACTGTCGCAGGAATTAACGAAAGTGCATGTCAATCATCAAATGAATCAAAGAACCGTCGCGGCAAGTGACGCACATTCTGATATTCAGCCTGCTGTTATCTCGGGAATTCCTACTGATAATTCAGCCCATTCTGTTCAAGTCGCTTCTTCTGAGCTTGTGGCACCTGCTAAAGAATCGGTAGTAGAAGAACCTATCTATACTGGATTGAGTATGAAGAGCAGATACCAAGAGCTATTTTCATTACATGATCAAGGAAAAGGCGTCGAAGCTATTGCTAAGAAGCTAGGGATGAATAAAGGCGAGGTCAGTCTAATCCTTCAACTATCCAGACAGGAGGAAAGGGCCCGTGTTTAAAAATAGGTCGTACGTTTTTGGAATTGGGACTGGAATTATTATAGGAGCCTTACTTCTGCAAATTATGTCCGTGCGGGCTAGCGCACCTGGTCAAGCGGGAATAGCATTGGATGAAATGGATCCACAGAAGCTAAAGGTAGAAGCTGCGAAGTACTATCAAGTGTTCGATAAGAATACAAAAGTATTTACGCAATCGGAGCTCGATGCAGCAGTATTGAAAAAGGTCAAAGAGGAAACTGACAAATTGGCGGCAGCAAAACCTCAGGATCAGCCCAAAGCAAATACACCTGAAGTTACTCCGAAAATAGTTATTTACGTACAGCCAAATCTTGATGCAACAGCTGTCAGTGAACTTCTCGTGAAATCTGGCATTATTACCGATCGTAAAGCTTTCATAACTGAGCTTGATAAACAAGGTGGCAGCACCAAAATTCAGATTGGTTACCATGTTTTTGAAGGTGTTACGGATATCCCCAAAGTCGTGACCAATTTAATTACAGTTCAATAGAAAGCCCGACAAATGGATCTTTATCATGAGGTCTGTTTTTGTTGTTTCTTTACATATACTTCCCATTTGTAGGGCAAAATGACTATCATGACAAAGGGTTGCATAGGCATTTCAGTTGTGGTATATTTATTCACGGTGTTAAAAACTCACGCCCGTCAATTTGCATAATGGTGCTTGCTTCGGTAAGTTTTATGCAAAGATGCGACAGGCGGCGGATACCAAATAAACCATTTTAGAGGAGGGATTGGGGATGGCAGTTATCTCCATGAAACAGCTTTTAGAAGCTGGCGTACATTTCGGTCACCAAACACGTCGTTGGAATCCGAAAATGGACAAATACATCTTTACAGAAAGAAACGGTATTTACATTATCGATCTACAAAAAACGGTTAAAAAAGTTGAGGAAGCTTACAACTTTGTTAAATCCGTTTCTGAAGATAATGGTACGATTCTTTTCGTAGGAACGAAAAAACAAGCACAAGATTCCGTTGCTGAAGAAGCAGAACGTTGCGGAATGTACTTCATCAACCAACGTTGGTTGGGTGGTACTCTAACAAACTTCCAAACGATTCAAAAACGTATTGACCGCTTGAAAACTCTTGAAAGATGGGAAGAGGACGGTACATTCGAAGTTCTTCCTAAGAAAGAAGTTATCATTCTTCGCAAAGAGAAAGATCGTCTTGAGAAATTCTTGGGCGGAATCAAGAACATGAAAGGTCTGCCTAGTGCACTTTTCATTATCGACCCACGCAAAGAGCGTATTGCTGTTGCGGAAGCTCGCAAATTGGGTATCCCAATCGTTGGTATCGTTGATACAAACTGCGATCCGGACGAAATTGATTACGTGATCCCAGGTAACGATGATGCGATTCGTGCCGTTAAATTATTAACAGCTAAAATTGCTGATGCAGTTATCGAAGCACACCAAGGTGAGCAAACAACAGCTTAATCTATAGGAATGTGAAAAGGGTGGTTGGAAGGTGTAACAGCCTGTCACCACCCTTTTTTTAAAGAATCAATAGGTATTACATACCAATAACAACTATCGGGAGGTTTCTTTCAATGGCAGTTACAGCAGCACAAGTGAAAGAGTTACGTGAAAAAACAGGCGCAGGGATGTTGGATTGTAAAAAAGCGCTTGAAGAAGCAAATGGTGATATCACCAAAGCAGGCGAATTGCTTCGCGAGAAGGGTCTTTCTGCAGCAGCTAATAAAGCAGGCCGTATTGCTACAGAAGGCGCAGTTGAATCTTACATTCATGCCGGCGGTAAAGTAGGCGTACTTGTTGAGATTAACTGTGAAACTGACTTCGTTGGTAAAACAGAGCAATTTCGTACTTTCTGTAAAGACATCGCAATGCATATCGCAGCGGCTAACCCGACTTATGTTCGCCGTGAAGAAGTACCAACAGAAGCTTTGGAGAAAGAAAAAGAAATTCTTCGTAACCAAGCTTTGAATGAAGGCAAACCAGAGAAAATCATTGACAAAATGGTTGAAGGCCGTATTGGTAAATACTATGAAGAGTTCTGCTTGATGGAGCAACAATTCGTTAAAGATCCAGACAAAACCATTGACCAATTGTTGAATGAAAAAATCGCTGCAATCGGTGAGAACATCTCCATTCGTCGTTTCGTACGTTTCGGCCTTGGTGAAGGTCTTGAGAAAAAACAAGAGAACTTTGCGGAAGAAGTTATGTCCCAAGTTAAACTATAATAGGCATTTACTAAAGATGGAACACTTGGTGTTCCTTCTTTTTTAGCCCATAAGAGAGATGTTTTTAAGCATTGAAACGGAGGTTATACAAGTTGGGTCAACCTTTTTATAAAAGAATAGTGCTAAAATTGAGCGGCGAAGCTTTGGCAGGACAGCAGGGTTATGGCATTGATTCGGAAGTGATTACTTCCATTGCCCAACAGGTGAAGGATGTTGTGGAATTAAATGTAGAAGTCGCTATCGTTGTGGGCGGTGGAAACATTTGGCGTGGTATTGCAGGTAGTGAGAAAGGTATGGATCGTGCGACAGCCGATTACATGGGTATGCTTGCAACCGTCATGAATTCATTGGCTCTGCAGGATGCACTGGAGAATCTGGATGTGCCTACAAGAGTTCAATCATCCATTACTATGCAGCAAGTGGCTGAGCCATACATCCGTAGAAGAGCAATGCGTCACCTTGAAAAGGGGAGAGTTGTTATCTTCGCGGCAGGTACAGGGAATCCATACTTCTCAACCGATACAACAGCGGCTTTAAGAGCAGCTGAAATTGAAGCAGAAGTTATTCTCATGGCCAAAAACAAAGTAGATGGCGTATATTCGGCTGATCCATTCAAAGATCCAACAGCGAAGAAATTCGAGACGTTAACTTATATGGAAGTTATCAGTAACAATCTTGGTGTCATGGATTCCACCGCATCTTCCCTTTGTATGGATAACAACATCCCGTTAGTGGTGTTCAATATCACAGAAAAAGGGAATATCAAACGAGTGGTCCTTGGCGAGAAAATTGGGACTACAGTTAAAGGGAGTGTCTAAACCATGCCACAATCAGTAAAAAAGAATGCAGAAGATCGGATGGATAAAGCAATTGGCGCCTTGAGAAGAGATTTAACATCTCTTCGTGCAGGTCGTGCTACGCCATCTTTGTTAGATCGCATCCAAGTGGAATATTACGGAGCGATGACACCTGTGAATCAACTTGCGAATTTAACAACACCGGATTCACGTACTTTACTCATTCAACCATGGGACAAAAGTTCGATGACATCGATTGAGAAAGCGATTATGAAGTCTGATTTAGGATTAACGCCATCTAATGATGGCTTGGTTATTCGAATCGTTATTCCAGCTTTAACAGAAGAGCGTCGTAGCGACCTTGTGAAAATGACGAAGAAATTTGGCGAGGAAGCAAAGATCGCTATTCGTAACATCCGTCGTGATGCAAACGATGAGATCAAAAAGTTAGAAAAAGCAGGGATATCGGAAGATGAGTCCCGCAAACATCAAGAGGATATCCAAAAGTTTACGGATAAATTCGTAGCTGAAGTTGAGAAAGTTTTGGCTGCTAAAGAAAAAGAAATCATGGAAGTATAAGATAGATATGCCCCCGGGTATTCGCTGGGGGTTTTTCATCTTTCCCTAGTTGGGAGGAACAACTGTGCTCAAGCTAATTAAGAAATGGTTAGGTATCAACGGTAAGTCTGTTTCTTCAGCTATACCAGCTATCGAATTAGATAAAGTGCCAGCACATGTCGCTATCATTATGGACGGTAACGGCCGTTGGGCTAAGCAAAGAGGCTTGCCACGTGTAGCAGGGCATCATTCCGGGATGAAAAATGTTAAGAAAATTACGATGGCTGCCAATGAGATCGGTGTTAAAGTGTTAACGATGTATGCTTTTTCAACCGAAAATTGGAAAAGACCGAAGGAAGAAGTTGAATTTCTAATGAAACTTCCTCAAGAATTTTTTCCTTTAGAAATTGAAGAGCTGATCGAAAACAATGTTCGTATCCGAATGACGGGTTGGAAAGAAGGCTTACCTGACTACACACTCAAAGCGATTGAGGGAGCTATCGAACGGACGAAAGATAATACAGGACTCATTCTGAACTTTGCCTTAAATTATGGTGGACGTAAAGAAATGATTGCTGGTGTTCAGGATATGATTCGTGATGTTCAAAATGGCAAACTACAAATAGAAGATTTGGATGAGGCAAGTTTTTCTTCCTATATGTTAACTTCGGATTTACCAGATCCAGACTTGTTAATTCGAACAAGTGGTGAGCTTAGACTAAGCAACTTTCTTCTTTGGCAATTAGCATATTCGGAGCTTTGGTTTACGGAGGCGTACTGGCCGGAATTCACGGAATCATTATTTATGCAAGCAATTGCAGAATATCAGCGCCGCGGGAGAAGATACGGAGGTATCTAATCACTTCGTATGCTTCCAGCGCGTGTTCATCTAGGGGGATTCATCTTGAAGCAAAGGATCGTCACGGGAGTCATTGCCGGGCTCGTATTCATTACGTTATTAGTATTAGGTGGTTATTGGTACGCGGGATTAATCGTGTTACTGTCAATTATCGGCTATCGTGAATATATGCAAATGAATGGCTTCACGAAGTATAAATTAACAGCGGTTGTTGGTTTAATCTCCTTGTTATACTTAACGGTGCCATGGGAAACGTTTGGTGGTTCACTTCCCGTTTCTACGTCCGCTATTATTTGGCTGACTATGTTTGTCTTGCTTTTCATAACAGTCGCTTCAAAAAATACGATTACAATCGATCAGGTTTCTGTTATTTTGCTTGGTGTCATTTACATAGGTTTTGGATTCAATTATATGATTGCTACACGCTTAGCGGAGCATGGCTTATTTTGGTCAATCGTTGTATTTGTATGTATTTGGGCTTCGGATTCTGGAGCTTATTTTGTCGGTTCGAAGTTGGGTAAACATCCTCTATGGCCGCAAATCAGTCCTAAGAAGTCAATTGAGGGTGCTATAGGTGGCGTCGTTATTTCGATGATTGCCGCGCTAGGTTTTGCTTGGTATGCACCGGATATGCTTGGGCTTGGCAAGGCTTTGGTGCTTGGCTTCGTTATTGCTGTAGTTGGACAAGTCGGAGACTTAATACAATCAGCTTATAAGAGAGTTAAGGGGATTAAAGATACGGGAACCTTGCTTCCCGGGCACGGTGGTGTACTCGATCGAATGGATAGTTGGCTTATCGTATTTCCATTTATTCATTGGCTTGGAATTCTTACTCACTAACAGTCATAGGAGAGGTGGAATAGGATGAAACGGATTGCCATTCTGGGTTCAACAGGGTCTATTGGTACACAAACCTTGGATATTGCTCAGCATGCCCCAGATAAATTTCAGATTGAAGCATTATCTGGCGGTTATAATAGTCAATTATTGATTGAACAGGTTAAAAAGTTTCACCCCAAAATTGTATCGGTTGCGACCAAGGAACTGGCCGACGAAGTTTCTAGAAATGTTTCGTCATCAACCAAGGTGTTATATGGTGAAGAGGGATTAATGGAAGTCGCGGCATCAACTGATGCAGATTTGGTAGTAACAGCGTTGGTAGGGAGTCAGGGGCTTAAGCCAACAATGGCAGCGATAGAAGCTGGTAAACACATTGGTCTTGCAAATAAGGAGACGCTAGTGAGTGCAGGCCATATCGTAAAGGATGCGATTCGTCGAAAAGGAGTGTCTTTGCTGCCAATCGATAGTGAGCATTCGGCTATCTTTCAATGTTTGAATGGCGAGAATCGCTCACAAATAGACAAGATTATACTAACCGCATCTGGTGGTTCCTTTCGGGATCGGTCACGTGGAGAATTAGAAGGAGTAACGGTCGAGCAAGCCCTCCAACATCCGAATTGGTCGATGGGAGCCAAGATTACGATTGATTCCGCAACGATGGTCAATAAAGGCCTTGAGGTCATTGAAGCTCACTGGTTATTCGATCTCTCCTATGACCAAATAGATGTTCTTATTCATCCTGAAAGTGTCATTCATTCCTTTGTAGAATTTGTTGACAATAGTGTTATTGCTCAGCTTGGCAATCCGGATATGAGAGTTCCTATCCAATACGCATTAACCTATCCAGACAGATATCCCACGCCTACCAATCGGTTAGATCTGGCTGCCATCGGAAAGCTTCATTTTCGCGAGATGGATTACAATCGGTATCCATGTTTGCGAATGGCCTTTGAAAGCGGCAAACAGGGAGGCACTTCACCTACTGTGTATAATGCAGCGAACGAAATCGCTGTTGCACGCTTCCTCAAAGGTGAGATTACGTTCTTGCAAATTGAACAGATCATTGATGCTGTTTTGCAAAAACACGAGACCCATTCGAACCCTCATCTAGAGGTCATTCATGAGCAGGATATTTGGGCAAGAGCCATGGCATCATCCATCGTATTTTAATTTCATGAGAGCTTAGGTCAGCGAGGTTGGCTCGGCTCTTTTTTTCAATCAATCACCTAGGCGCTTTATAAAGTAAAGTCTAATTCAAACTCCCGGCTCGTATACTGTGCTAAAAGGGCATAGCTTGTATTCAGCAGTTCAATAATGGTAATCTAAGAACATGCTGTCCATACATGGATGCTTAGAAGGCAGGTTTTCAAACGAAAACGTTATGGTTTTTGCAAACATAGGTAAGTTTTCAGAAGAAAACTCGAAGGAGGAAATACGACTTGTCAGCCATAGAAGTTGGATTGAAGGTTATTTTGTTGTTTTTCGTTCTCGTTACGATTCATGAATGGGGTCATTTTTACTTTGCGAAACGCGCAGGCATCTTAGTTCGTGAATTTGCAATCGGCTTTGGACCCAAAATTTTCTCATATAAAAAAGGGGAAACGCGCTATACTTTACGCATTTTGCCAATTGGTGGATTCGTTCGGATGGCAGGGGAAGACCCAGAAATCGTCCAAGTGAACCCAGGACAAACGGTTGCCGTTAAATTAAATAAACAAAATGAAGTGTCATCTCTATATCTTGATCAACTAGATCGGCGCTCAAATGTTATTATTGGTGTCGTGGAACAGATTGATTTAGAAAGAGCGCTTCAAGTATCACTTGATGTTGACGGAGAAAGGGTTACTTATCCCATTGATCCACAAGCTATGATGGTGACCAAAGGGACAGAGACACAGATTGCTCCATATGATCGTCAGTTTGGTTCGAAAACGGTAGGCCAGAGAGCCATTGCTATCGTCATGGGGCCTGTGATGAACTTCATCCTCGCCATTGTGTTGTTCTTAATCGTTGTTATTATGTCGGGTGTATTTACAAACGTTAAGCTGGATTCCGTACTTGCAGGTAAGGCCGGCGAGAAGTCAGGTCTTCACAAAGGGGATATCATCATATCGATTGATAATCAGCCAATTGGTGATGACCGCGAGAAGCTTGTCACCTCAATTCAATACTCCGCAGGAAAGCCGATGACCTGGGTTGTGGATCGTGCTGGGAATCCAATTACACTTCAAGTTACACCTGAAATGGAAGCAGGGGCTGGCAAGCTCGGCGTAGTCATTTCTGGGGATCGCAGAAGCGCAACCTTTAGCGAAGTATTAACTGGCACATACGAACAAGTCGTTGGAACAACGATTGGCATTGTCACAGGTTTAAAGAAGCTAGTTATGCTGCAGTTTAAACTTGATGATCTTGGCGGACCTGTCCGGACAGCTCAAGTATCAGCTGAGTTTGCCAAAATGGGAATAACTTACTTAATCTCGTGGGCAGCTACGTTAAGCTTGTATCTTGGTATATTTAATCTCCTGCCTATTCCTGCTTTAGATGGAAGTCGACTTCTATTTATGGGTCTAGAGGCATTACGCGGGAAACCAATTGATCCGAACCGAGAAAGTATGGTTCATTTTGTTGGTTTTGCACTGCTCATGCTGCTCATGGTGGCAGTTACTTACAATGATATTTTAAGATTAATTAAGGGATAGTCCTAAATTGTAGGAGGGTTTATGTCAAACGATAAACAGTTTGTTAAAGAGATAACACCACAGGGAGAGGATTTCTCCCGTTGGTACATAGATGTGATCAAGAAAGCTGATCTGATGAGTTATTCGCCAGTGCGCGGCTGTATCGTGTTTAAACCGGATGGCTTTGAAATATGGGAAAACATACAACGTGAACTCGATAGTAAGTTTAAAGAAACGGGTCACCGGAACGCTTATTTCCCTTTGTTTATTCCAGAGAGTTTTTTCCAGAAGGAAAAAGAACACGTGGAAGGTTTTAATCCAGAGCTGCCTTGGGTCACTGAAGCAGGTGGAGAGAAGCTCGAAGAACGTCTAGCTATTCGTCCAACTTCGGAAACGATGATTGGTCACATGTATTCGGAATGGATCAACTCCTATCGCGATCTTCCCCTTTTGATTAATCAATGGGCTAACGTTGTTCGCTGGGAAAAGCGCACATTGCCTTTCCTGCGAACTACAGAGTTCTTGTGGCAAGAAGGTCATACGGCTCATGAAGATGAGCAGGATGCTCGCCGCGAAACGATGCAAATGCTGGAGGTATACCGCCAATTTGCGGAAGATTTCTTAGCGATCCCAGTCATCGTTGGGCAGAAGACTCCTTCCGAGAAGTTCGCAGGAGCTGTTGATACGTTCTCCATCGAAGCAATGATGAAAGATGGGAAAGCGGTGCAAGCAGGGACCTCTCACTATCTAGGTACGAATTTTGCAGTTGCATTCGATATCAAGTTCTTGGACCGTGAAAATCAGCATCAGTTTGCACATACAACTTCATGGGGAGTTAGTACTCGACTCATCGGTGCACTTATCATGGTGCATGGCGATGATCGTGGATTGGTATTGCCGCCTAAAGTTGCCCCTACACAGGTCATCATGATTCCGATTGGTCCGCCAAAAACACGTGAACAAGTGATTGGACGAGTAGACGAATTATATGCTGAGCTTAAGAAAGCTTGCGTTCGAGTTAAAGTAGATGATCGTGCAGACCAAAGCCCAGGTTGGAAATTTAATGAATATGAAATGCGCGGTGTACCGATTCGTGTTGAATTAGGGCCTCGAGATATGGAAAATGGACAAGTTGTTCTTGTCTCTCGTGTAAGCGGGGAGAAGAAAACAGTGCAGCAAGCGAATTTTGTCGAAGAAATTCAAAATTTACTTGCTGAGATTCATCAGCAGATGTATGATAAAGCGAAGCAGTTCCGTGACGAGCATTACATAGCGGTGGATTCCATTGATGAGTTCAAAACGTTCTTGGAGACCAAGCGCGGGTTTGCTCTAGCTGGCTGGTGCGGCTCTGACGCTTGTGAAGAGCAAGTGAAGCAAGAAACGGGTGCAACAAGCCGGAATATTCCTTTCACACCTTCAGAAACGAAATCAACATGTCTGGTTTGTGGCGATGCTGCTAAACATACGGTCGTTTTTGGCCGAAGTTATTAATGACAATCAAGGGCAAATGGAAGCAATAATTCCATTGCCCTTGGTATTTTTATGGGGAGGCTGTTCATGAGTAATTTGGCTGATAAACGGAATCGCTTTGAGCTTTTGATGCAGCAAGCCGAGATTCCAGCCGATATCGTGCGGTCATTTTTTGCGGAAGGCTACATCGAGCAGGTAGAAATTAGTCGTAAAAATCGCGACTGGACCTTTTATTTGGTGAAAAATGAAATTGTGCCTCAGAATATTTACCGCTCTTTTTGTAAAATGATTCAAGAGAAGTTCGCTCAAATTGCGAAGATTCGTTTTATTTGGAAATATGAGCAAGTAGAACCTGCTGCCTTGGTAGAGGAATACTGGAGCCTATTTATGGAATGGCTGCAGCGAGAAGTAGCATCGATTAACGGTTGGATGTCGAAATCAAGGTTTGAGGTACAAGGTCATACACTAACGCTTATTATGCTTGATCAGATCGGACTTGAACTTGCTAAAAAGAAAAATGTAGATATGTTCATACGGAACTTTTTTCATAACTTTTTTCAAACAGAATTAAACGTAAAATATGCGGTTAGTGATTCTACTGAGATCGAAGCTGAGTACGAGAAATTTGCGAAGCAGCGCGAGCAAGGCGAGAAGACCATCACCCAAGAGATCATGATGTCCATCGACATGGAAGAAGAAGAATCCTCATTACCAGATACGGATCTCAAGCTTGTCATGGGTATTGATATCAAAGAAGTGCCAACACCTCTGAAAGACATTCAAGAAGAAGAGAAGAAAGTGACGGTTCAAGGTACCGTATTTGGACTAGACGTCAAGGAATTGAGAAATGGAAACACGTTATTTACATTTAACCTGACCGACTTTACTGATTCTTTGGCGATGAAGGTATTTGCGAAAACCAAAGATGATGTGAAGATTATGAGCTTGCTTGCGAATGGAACATGGATTAGAGCGCGAGGTAAGGTCGAATATGATCGTTTCATGCAAATTCCTGAACTTGTCATGATTCCAAACGACCTGTATGAAGTCATGGCGCCTAAAGATCGTATGGACGATGCCGCTGAGAAGCGTGTTGAGTTTCATTTGCACACGACCATGAGTACGATGGATGCATTAACACCGATCGATCAGTATGTGAAAATGGCAGCTAAATGGGGACATAAAGCCATCGCGGTTACCGATCATAGTAACATTCAATGTTTCCCTGATGCTGGAAAAGCAGCCAAAAAGCACGGAATTAAAGTGATTTATGGTGTGGAAGCCAACGTTGTGAATGACTCTGTTCCTATTGTGATGAATGGTCGGGATATGGATCTGAAGCAAGCAACATATGTGATATTTGACGTAGAGACAACGGGACTTTCGGTTACCAATAATCGAATTATCGAGCTTGCAGGTGTTAAAATGCAGGACGGTAAAGAAATTGAGCGATTTGCAACGTTCATTAATCCCCACGAGAAAATTCCTTACAACATTCAACAATTGACGAACATTAACGATGACATGGTCAAAGATGCGCCTGATATTGAGGAAGAGCTTCCTAAGTTCATTGAGTTTGTTGGTGATTGCGTTCTCGTAGCCCATAATGCACGATTTGATATGGGGTTCCTTCAAGCGAATTTGAAACGTATGGGATTGCCGGAGGTTACGAACTCCGTTCTTGATACCCTAGAGCTTGCTAGATTTTTATTCCCTTCCATGAAGAACCATCGTTTGAATACGTTGTCGGATAAATTTAAAGTAGGCTTGGACAACCATCACCGTGCGATTGATGACTCTATTGCATTAGGTTTTGTTTTATATCATTTAATTAACGAGGCTAATGATCGACAAATATCGAATCTTGCTAAATTGAATGATTATGTTGGAAAAGATTTGTCCAATCAGCGCCCTTTTCATTGTTGTGTTTATGCGTTAAATGCCGTAGGGAAGAAGAACTTATTCAAACTTATATCCTTATCTCATACAACCTATTTACAGCGTTCCGCAACAATTCCCAAAAGTGTGCTGGTAGAATTAAGAGAAGGTCTTCTTATCACCTCTGGATGTGAAAAAGGGGAATTCTTTGAAGCTGTGCTTAATAAATCGATCGAAGAAGCCGAGCAAGTGGCTGAGTTCTATGACATCCTTGAAATTCAACCTGTGAGCTATAACATGCATCTAGTAGAAAAGGGGCTTGTTGGCAGCGTTGAAGATTTAGAAAATGCTGTGCGACGCGTTTGTGAGATTGGTTATAAGACTGGCAAACCGGTTATTGCTACAGGGAACGCGCATTATCTGAATCCTCGTGAAAAAGTATGCAGAGATATTACGATTAATGGGATTACTGGGTTTAGCCCACTCAAAGCGATGAAGAAACCGGATGCTCATTTCCGTACAACCAAAGAGATGCTGGAAGAATTCAAGTTTCTTGGTGAAGAAAAGGCATTTGAAGTTGTCGTGCGCAGTACGAATGACCTGGCAGATCGGTTCGAAGTCATTGAACTATTCCCGGATAAGTTGTTCACACCCATTATCGAAGGGGCCGACGAAGAAATTCGGACAACCTGTTATAATACAGCGAAGTCCATGTATGGGGACGAACTTCCGGAAGTCATTATAGCCCGGCTTGAGAAAGAGCTTGTTCCGATTATTAAGTTCGGTTTCTCTGCCAACTATTTGATTTCTGAACGTCTTGTGAAAAAGTCGAATGCGGACGGTTATCTCGTAGGTTCAAGGGGTTCCGTTGGTTCTTCCGTCGTTGCGATGATGTTAGGAATTTCCGAGGTTAATCCGCTGCCTCCTCATTATATATGTGTATCATGCCAGCATAGTGAGTGGTTCCTAGACGGGAGCGTTCCGAGTGGATTCGACCTTCCGAACAAAGTTTGCCCGAATTGCGGCGGTAATTTAAAAGGTGACGGTCACGACATTCCGTTTGAGACCTTTCTTGGCTTTAAAGGGGATAAGGTTCCCGATATTGATTTGAACTTCTCCGGAGATTATCAACCCGTTGCCCATAATTACACCAAGGAAATTTTTGGTGAGAAAAATGTATTCCGCGCGGGGACCATAGGTACTGTCGCTGAAAAGACTGCTTTCGGTTTTGTAAAAAAGTACGAGGAAGAACAAGGTCAGAAGTGGCGAGGTGCTGAAATTAGCCGATTGGCTGCTGGTTGTACAGGGGTTAAGCGAAGCACGGGGCAGCATCCCGGCGGTATTGTCGTAGTACCGGATTATATGGAAGTTGATGACATCACACCTGTGCAATATCCAGCTGATGATAAGAATTCGGAATGGAAAACGACCCATTTTGATTATCATGCCTTTGATGCCAATTTGCTGAAACTTGATATTCTCGGACACGACGATCCGACGATGATGCGGATGCTGCAGGATTTAACAGGTGTTGATCCAACAACCATTCCGATGAATGATGCGAAAGCGATGAGTATTTTCAACTCGACGGAAGCGCTTGGGGTCAGACCGGATCAAATCCGATCTCCTGTAGCCACTTATGGTGTTCCTGAAATGGGAACCAAGTTCGTTCGTCAGATGCTTCAGGAAACGCAGCCGAGCTCCTTTGCCGACTTATTGCAAATTTCGGGATTATCCCATGGAACGGGCGTTTGGCTTGGTAATGCACAGGAGTTAATTAAAAAAGGGATTTGTAACATTAAGACCGTTATTGGTTGTCGGGATGACATCATGCTCTACTTGATTTATAAAGCAGGCATGGATGCAGGTCTTGCTTTTAAAATTACCGAGAGTGTTCGTAAAGGTAAGGGGCTTACAGATGAGTGGAAAGATGAGATGAAACGCTGTAATGTGCCAGCATGGTATATCGAATCTTGTGAACGGATTGAGTATATGTTTCCAAAAGCGCACGCTGCTGCTTACGTTATCTCAGCTGTTCGTACAGCTTACTTTAAGGTGTATCATCCAATTGCTTATTATGCGACATACTTTAGTGTTCGTGCAGCGGACTTTGATCTTGAACTTCTCTGCCAAGGATATGATGCGATTCTTAAAAAGTTGATTGAGATTGAAGAGAAAGGCTTCCAGGCGCTGCCGAAGGAGAAAGCAATGGTATCCATTCTTGAAATGTCACTCGAAATGACGTCTCGTGGCTTCAGTTTCAAGCCAATTGACATTTATCGATCGGATGCGACACGGTTTATTATCGATGGTACATCACTTATCCCGCCATTTGCGGCAATGTCAGGTATCGGTGATAATGCAGCCAAAAATATTGCCGCTGCCAAGGAAGAGGGCGACTTCCTCTCCATCGAGGATTTCCAAAACCGATCCAAAGCCTCAAAGACGGTCATAGAGATGCTCAGTGCTATGGGATGTTTCCGCGGACTGCCGGAATCGAATCAATTGTCCTTATTCTAAGCATAGAATTCTGTTTCTAAAGATAAATTTTAAAGTTGATGCTTCCGAAGTGAGTTTGCTAAAGAAAACTTTTAGCTGTCAAGTGAAAATGATTAACAAGTTTGCTATTGTAATGCAAAGAATGGTTATGGTATAATTTTTATTGGCAATAATGAGGATATCATCTTGTGATTAAAGAGTGGGGAAACCCACTCTTTACATTTTGATATAGGACTTTTCGGAATGCGATTAAGGAAAGTCAATTTAGGAGGTACATTTATCTGTGGCTACACAAGCGCAAATCAAATCCGTCATTGAGGACATGCTGAAGGATTTCATTGAACAAAATGGATTTGAACTCGTGGATATTGAATATGTCAAAGAAGGCAGCAACTGGTTCCTTCGCGTCTATGCAGACAAAGAAGGCGGAATTGATATAGATGATTGCGGCCGCATCAGTGAATACTTAAGTGTTCAATTGGATGAGAAAGATCCTATTGCTGATGCCTATTTCTTGGAAGTCTCTTCACCAGGCGCTGAACGTCCGCTTAAGAAGACACAAGATTATCACAAGGCTGTGAATAGTCATGTATTTGTTACCACCTATGAACCGATAGACGGTTCCAAGGAATTTGAAGGTTTGCTGCTTTCTTTTGACGAGGAAGAACTCGTTATTGAAATTGGCAAAAAGAAAATAATTATTCCGTTCGCTAAAGTAGCAAGCGCTCGTCTAGCTATCGTTTTTTAGTGATCGTTATTTATTGAAAGGGGGGACTCAGTTCAAATGAACACGGATTTTATCGAAGCGCTGTCGGAAATTGAACGTGAGAAGGGTATCTCAAAGGAGTTACTTATCGATGCAATTGAAGCAGCGATGATTTCAAGTTATAAACGTAATTTCAACACCGCACAGAATGTGCGAGTTGATATCAATCGCCATACTGGCCTCATCAAGGTATTTGCTCGTAAAACCGTAACTGAGGAAGTATTAGATCCAAGATTGGAAATTTCACTTCATGCTTCTCGTGAAATTAATCCGAATTACCAATTGGAAGATATCGTTGAAATTGAAGTGACTCCTCGTGATTTCGGACGTATTGCTGCTCAAACTGCCAAACAAGTGGTGACTCAGCGTATTCGTGAAGCCGAGCGTGGCTTAATTTATAATGCTTTTATTGATAAGGAAGAAGATATCGTTACAGGTATCCTTCAACGTCAAGATCAACGTAACATTTATGTAGACTTGGGTAAAGTTGAGGCTGTGCTGCCTTTGACTGAATTGATGCCTACGGATAAGTTCAAACAAGGCGATCGGATTAAAGCGTATATCACGAAAGTGGAAAATACGACGAAAGGACCGCAAATCATTTTATCAAGAACTCATCCAGGACTATTGAAGCGTCTTTTTGAACTGGAAGTTCCTGAAATCTTTGATGGTGTGGTCGAGATTCGTTCGGTTGCGCGTGAAGCCGGTTTCCGATCAAAAATTGCTGTTCATTCCCGCAACGCTGAAGTTGATCCAGTTGGATCCTGTGTAGGACCTAAAGGATTACGTGTTCAAACGATTGTAAGCGAACTGCGCGGCGAGAAAATAGACATCGTACGTTGGATGGAAAGCGTGGAAGAATACGTAGCCAATGCGCTTAGCCCTTCCAAAGTGCTTGAAGTGCAAATTCATGAAAATGAGAAAATGGCGCGTGTCATTGTACCTGACTATCAGCTTTCTCTGGCAATTGGAATTAAAGGGCAAAATGCTCGTCTTGCTGCCAAATTGACAGGTTGGAAAATAGACATCAAAAGTGAAACACAAGCCGAACAAGAATTTGGTAGAGTGAAAACTTATTCAGAAGAAATGCATCAAGATTCTGTGAGTGTCGATTAAGTTTTTGTTCGGAGCAAGGGGTGATCGGAATGAAGCAGAGAAAAATCCCTCTGAGAAAATGCGTGGCCTGCCAGGAAATGATGCCGAAGAGGGACTTGATCCGCATCGTCAAAACGCCTGAAGATGAAATTCTCATTGATCTTAAAGGGAAAAAATCTGGGCGCGGTGCCTACCTGTGCGGTAAAGTTTCTTGTTTTAAATTGGCGAAGAAAAGTAAAGCCCTGGATAGAGCCCTTAAGCACGCCGTTGGTGCCGATATTTATGACCAATTGGAGCAAGACTTCATTCGTGTTGAAGATGAGTTCCTCTCTTCCAAAGAAGAGGAGTCTGAGGATGAATCCTAAATTTTTATCCCAATTAGGCTTGGCGATGCGGGCAGGGAAATTAGTTACCGGTGATGAAGGTGTATTCAAAGCGATTCGCTCGGGAGAAGCCAAACTTGTCATTATGGCGGAGGATGCGTCCGCTAATACACGTAAGAAATTTCAAGACAAATGCCAATTCTATGGGGTTAAACTCATGGAAATAGGTACGAAGTATGAATTGGGCCGCAGCATTGGGAAAGAAATGCGTGTCACCATAGGTGTATTGGACGGAGGCTTCGCGCAGATGCTGCAGAAGAGTCAAGATAATCCTGCGGAGGTGAAACATATTGACCAATAAACAAGACAATAAAGATAAGACTCGCGTTTACGAATACGCAAAACAACTCAATATGAGCAGCAAAGAAATTATAACCATCCTCAAACGTCTGAATATTCCCGTTAACAATCATATGAGTGTAATGGAAAATGACGCAGTGAGCAGTGTAGAAAAGTTTTTTCGTGATATTAAAGCCAATGCGGCTGCCAAACGAGCAGCTACGGACGGAGGAAATGTGAGTTCATCTACGACGAATCAGAATCCTGCAACGCAGGCTCCAGCACAAGAGAATAAAGGTGCAGCAACACCGGCTTCGAAGCCAGTTGCTTCAGAACCAACGAACAGCGGCACGACTACAAATGGTGCTGTAACAGCGCCTCAAGGACAATCTACGCCTAATGCGGCTAGTCGTCCAGCTCAGCCAGGGCGCGATCAACGTCCAAGTGGTCAAGGATCATCGCAAGGCGGGCAACGTCCTAACAGTCAGGGCCAAGGTGGACAACGTACTGGTTACCAAGGTGGAAGTCCAGGCGGACAGCGCCCTAGCGGCCAAGGTTCCAGCCAAGGCGGACAACGTACGGGCTATCAAGGTTCCAACCCAGGCGGGCAGCGCCCAAGTGGTCAAGGCTCCAGCCAAGGTGGACAACGTACGGGGTATCAAGGTTCCAATCCAGGTGGCCAGCGTCCAAGTGGATCCACTGGCGGCTACAATAGTGGGCGTCCTAGCGGCGGTCAAGGCTACAGTCAAGGCGGCCAAGGCGGAGCTCCACGTACGAATAGCAACTATGCAGGTTCCCGTCCAAGTCAGGGTACTGGAGGACCGGGAGCTGGTGGTGGACAGAGCGCGAATAGCGGCCGTCCGCAAAATGCAGGACCGAACCGCAGTGCTGGTCCAAACCGTCAGTCTAAACCGTTTGATAACCGTAACAATAATCAAAGCGGAAGACCAGTCATTCAAGAAGCTAAACCGCAGTTCCACGTAGGTGCAACAGCAGCTGAATTGGATGATGCAGCAGCTAAAGCGGGTGTAATTACAACTAAGAAATCCAAACCAACACCTAAACGTTTTGATGATAACCGTTCTGGCGGAAATCGCGGGCCTGGTGGTCAAAACAGAGGTAATCAACGCGGTAACAATAGAGGCAGATACCAACAAGAAACCGTTAAAAAAGAGAAAATTGACAACACACCTAAGAAAATCATCGTTCGTGGTAGTATGACCGTTGGTGAAACAGCGAAATTACTTCACAAAGATGCTTCTGAAGTTATTAAAAAACTTTTATTCTTGGGTACAATGGCAACAATCAACCAAGAGCTCGATTTGGACGCGATTCAATTGATTGCAACTGAATTTGGTGTTGAAGTTGAGATTAAGATCAAAGTCGAAGAAGATAATTTCGAGACGTTCGAAGAAGTGGATGATGAAGCTGATCTGCTTGAGCGTCCGCCCGTTGTTACGATTATGGGTCACGTCGATCACGGTAAAACGACGCTTCTCGATGCCATTCGTAAAACTAGCGTAACCGAGGGAGAAGCTGGTGGTATTACGCAGCACATCGGGGCATATCAAGTAGAAGTTAACCATAAGAAGATTACGTTCTTGGATACACCGGGTCATGAAGCATTTACAACGATGCGTGCCCGCGGTGCACAAGTAACAGATATTACGATTATCGTTGTTGCTGCTGATGACGGTGTAATGCCTCAAACAGTAGAAGCGATCAACCACGCTAAAGCGGCGGGCGTTCCGATTATCGTAGCTGTGAACAAGATTGATAAAGAAGGCGCTAATCCGGATCAAATTAAACAAGCACTTACTGCTTATGAATTGGTACCGGAGGAGTGGGGCGGCGACACAATCTTCGTAGAAATTTCTGCAAAACAACGGATTGGACTTGAAAATCTGCTTGAGATGATTCTGCTTGTTGCGGAAGTTCAAGAGTATAAAGCTAACCCGAATAAACGTGCTAGAGCGACCGTCATCGAAGCCGAGTTGGATAAAGGTCGTGGTCCAGTTGCCAGAATCCTGATTCAACATGGTACATTGAAAGTCGGAGATAGCTTTGTAGCTGGCGTGTGCTTCGGCCGCGTAAGAGCGATGGTGAATGATAAAGGGAAACGTCTGAAAGAAGCGGGTCCTTCAACACCAGTTGAAATCACGGGTCTTACAGAAGTTCCACAAGCTGGTGATCCATTCCTTGCTTATGAAGATGAGCGTAAGGCAAGAGACATTGCAGATCGTCGTTCCATAGCACTTCGACAATCCGAGATGACGGCGAATTCACGCGTCACGCTGGATGACCTCTTTAAACACATTAAAGACGGCGAAATCAAAGAGCTCAATGTAATTATCAAAGGTGACGTTCAAGGTTCAGTTGAAGCTCTGAAAAGCTCCCTTGAGAAGATCGAAGTGGAAGGCGTTCGCGTCAAAATTCTTCACAACGGTGTTGGTGCTGTTACGGAGTCTGATATTATTCTGGCTTCTGCATCTAATGCGATTATTATCGGTTTCAATGTTCGTCCTGAGCCTGCGGCGAAAGCAACGGCAGATCAAGAGAAAGTTGATATCCGTATGCATAACATTATCTACAACGTAATTGAAGAAATCGAGCAAGCTATGAAGGGCATGCTGGATCCTATCTTTAAAGAAGTTGTACTCGGTCAGGCAGAAGTTCGTAATGTATTCAAAATTACGGGTTCAGGTACAATTGCTGGATGTATGGTTATATCAGGAAAAATTGCGCGTAACGCACAAACTCGCTTGATCCGCGGCGGTATTGTCGTACACGAAGGTAAAATTGACTCCCTGAAACGATTCAAGGATGACCAAAAAGAAGTTGCACAAGGTTAT
Organism: Paenibacillus andongensis; assembly: GCF_025369935.1. Classification (NCBI taxonomy): domain Bacteria; kingdom Bacillati; phylum Bacillota; class Bacilli; order Caryophanales; family Paenibacillaceae; genus Paenibacillus; species Paenibacillus andongensis. Next base: position 3,626,650 of record NZ_CP104467.1, read on the forward strand.
GAGTGTGGTATATCTCTTGAGCGTTATCATGATATTAAAGAGGGCGACATTATTGAAGCCTTCATCATGGAGTCCGTTGAGAGGTGATGACAAATGGCTAGAGTTCGTGTAGGTCGAGTTGGCGAACAAATCAAGAAAGAATTAAGCCAGATCGTTCAGTCCGAATTGAAAGATCCACGTATTGGTTTCTTGACCGTTACGGGTGTAGAAGTAACGAACGATTTATCCTTAGCTCGCGTATTTCTTAGCGTAATGGGGACAGAAGAAGAGAAAGCAGCAACGCTTAAAGCTCTTTCTGTAGGTTCTGGTTATATTCGTTCGGAATTAGGCAAACGAATTCGTTTACGTAAAATTCCAGAGCTGCAATTTAAGTTCGATGCTTCTATTGATTATGGAAGTCATATTGATAACTTGTTGCACAAGCTTAATCAGGAAGGAAATCCAAACGTATGAGCATTGGAATGAACCATGCCACCGAATACAGCAAGCAGCTGGCAGCAGCAGCTAAGTTTATCGAGCAGCATGATGATTTCCTGGTGGTATCTCACATCCAACCGGATGGGGATGCCGCCAGTTCTACGTATGCAACCGGTTGGATTCTTAAACAACTGGGAAAATCTTTTACAATGATCAATGAGGGCGCTATGCCCTCTAAATTTTCCTATTTATGGGGAAGTGATCAGGTTCTTGATTTTGGCAAGGAAGTTCCTTGTAAACTTTACCAAACCATCATAAGTGTTGATTGTGCTGATTTCTCCAGAATGGGTAGGATCAGCACTCTTTTTGATGACCAAGCTCAGCTGCTCAATGTTGACCATCATCCAACGAACGATAGATTTGGTTCATGCCATTTGATTAAACATGATGCCGCTGCAACTGTTCAAATTCTGTATGATTTAGCTATACATATGAAGCTTGTACCGAATTTGGAGTTTGGTGATTGCATTTACACTGGCTTGCTGACAGACACTGGTGGTTTTCGGTATTCGAATACCTCACCTGAGGTTATGCAGATTGGTGCAACACTGTTATCTCTTGGTGTTAAGGGATCAGTCATAGCTGAACAAGTACTGGAACGAGTCACCTACTCACAAATCGTACTTCTGCAGAAAGCTTTATCTACACTTTCATTTGCGAATGATCGTAAATTGGCATGGCTTGCTGTTTCTCTTTCAGATTTAGAGTTAACTGGTGCCTCAAGCGATGATCTGGATGGGCTTGTCAACTATCCGCGTAATGTCGAAGGCGTAGAAGTGGGCATGCTATTTAAAGAGAAAGCAGCCGGCGTAATTAAAGTAAGTCTCCGCTCATCAGGACTTGTTGACGTTGCTGCGATTGCGCAATCACTTGGCGGAGGCGGCCATGTTCGTGCATCAGGCTGTACAATTCAAGGTACACTTGAGGAAGCAGTAGCCAAAATGGTTCAGGAAGTAGGGAACGAGTTAATATGACGTTAGAAGGCATCTTGCCTGTATGGAAACCAGCGGGCTTCACTTCTCATGATGTTGTAGCCAAAGTTAGAGGTATCCTTGGGATCAAACGCATCGGCCACACGGGGACGCTTGACCCGCAAGTAACCGGTGTTTTGCCATTATGTATAGGTAGAGCAACACGAATGGTTGAGTACATTCAGGAGTTGCCTAAAGAATATGAAGCTGAACTCCGAATCGGTCTTTCTACCGACACGGAGGATATGACAGGTACTGTGTTGGAAGAAGTTTCACAGGTGACTTTGGATGAAGAGAAGGTCCGTGAGGTTCTTCATTCTTTTGTCGGAGAAATCGAACAGATTCCACCGATGTTCTCAGCTGTCAAGATTGATGGGAAACGTCTCTATGAATTAGCCCGAGAAGGCAAAGAAGTAGAGCGGAAATCACGCAAAGTGACGATTCATAAGCTAGACATTCTTCATATGGACCTATCGCAGAAGCATCCAGAGATTCAATTTCGTGCTTCTTGCTCCAAAGGGACCTATATAAGAACTTTATGTGTGGATATTGGCAAGGCTCTTGGCTACCCGGCGGTGATGAAAAGTTTGATTCGGACATCGACGGGCAGTATTCGCCAAGAGCAGTGCTTAACATTTGAACAGATTGAACAAATGAAGGTTCAAGGATTACTGCAGGCGCATATGATTCCTATGGATCAGGCGATTTCACATATCCCATTCATTGAACTATCTGCCGGGGAAGCCGTACATGCACTACAGGGGAAGAAAATAGCTATGACAGCGAATCGAACGGCGCATGCAGATGCATCGCAAACCATTTTCAGGGCTTATTCGCCTGATGAACGTTTTCTTGGTTTGTATGAATGGAACAGCGCTAGCCAAGTCCTGATCCCAGCCAAAGTTTTCCTTTAATAATAACGTCACGGGACAGGTTGACATGGGTAGGTGAAATGAACTTATGCGCATAATACCAATATCATACCCCATTAGTATGGATGATATGGACCTAATAATAGGAGAGCAAGTAGTCGCAATTGGTGATTTCGATGGTGTACATTTGGGACATCAAGAAGTCATTGGACGAGCTCTGCGCACGGCTAAGAAACTTGGGCTGAAGGCGGCCATTATGACCTTTCACCCACATCCTAGAGCAGTAATGGGTCAAGATAAATATACAGATCTAATTACTCCTATGAGTAAGAAAATGAAGATGTTTGAATCGCTGGGTGTGAATCATACCTACATTGTTACCTTTGATGCCAATTTAATGCGGTTATCCCCGGAACATTTCGTGGATCAAGTATTGGATCGACTTGGTGTTGAAAGTGTCATCTGTGGTTTTGATTTTACGTTTGGCTTTCAAGGTAAAGGTACCCCGGATTCGCTCTGCGAGTTGAGTCATGGGAAATTTTCTGTAGAAGTGGTGAGACCCTTTCATATGGATGGCGAAAAAGTTAGCAGTACACTCATTCGTGAATCATTGCAGCAAGGGGACATAGACACCGTCACCAGACTTCTTGGGCGTCCCTATAGTATTAGCGGCATCGTTGTGGATGGAGAGAAGCGTGGGAGAACACTTGGATTTCCTACTGCTAATATCCAATTGGATGAGTCTTATGTTATCCCTACAAATGGTGTTTATGCAATTAAAGCCTCTGTTAAAGGGGAAACCTATAAAGGGGTTATGAATATTGGTGTAAAGCCTACCTTTACAACCGGAGAATTGAAGCCCTCGTTCGAAGCTCATTTAATTGATTTCTCCGAACAAATTTACGGGGAGCATATGAATGTTGAGCTCATTGCTTTCCTTCGACCAGAGCGAAAATTCTCATCTTTAGATGATTTGGTTACTCAAATTAAACTTGACGTCGAAACGGCCAAAAACAAATTAAAACGTTTCAGTTGAAACAAGCATTTACTTCTACTGTGCGATTATGATATACTGAATAACGTTGCCAAAAGGATCTATGCCTTCTGGCATGAACCTTAGCTTGGACATACGCTATCATCGGCGATTTCTAGGCTAGCGGGGATACAATAGAATTTAGGAGATGAACAAACATGGCATTAACTCAAGAGCGTAAAACACAACTGATTCAAACTCACAAGGTACATGATACCGATACGGGTTCACCTGAGGTACAAGTAGCTATCCTTACAGAAAACATTGTCAACCTGACAAATCATCTGCGGACTCACAAGAAAGATCATCATTCCCGCCGCGGTTTGCTCAAAATGGTTGGTCAACGCCGTAAGCTGCTAGCATACGTGAAGAACAAAGATGTGAGCCGTTACAGTGCTTTGATTGAAAAGCTTGGTTTGCGTCGATAAAACCGACAATGAGAAGCAACCTGTTGCTCCTTTGCTGGGCTTGATAAAGCTTTGGCGAAGAAAAGCAACGAGGTTGCTTTTTCTTGTATTTTTAAAACGGAAAAAGAAGGAAATACTAGACATTACGCAGAAATAGTGGATGACTCCAGCGTTAGGCAATTTTTGAGTACATACGGAGCATAATAGTAATGGTTTCAATACCTTACTTTCTGTGCAAATGTTTATCAAACACATATGAATTGAATAGAACAATTCCTTAGGAGGATTTTATGGAGAAAAGGGTACAAATGGAACTTGGCGGCAAACCGTTCATTCTTGAAACGGGTAGGCTGGCCAAACAAGCCAATGCAGCTGTAACTGTACGTTATGGCGATACGGTTGTGCTGTGTACAGTAACTGCTTCAAGCGGACCGAAAGATTTGGATTTCTTTCCGTTAACAGTTAATTATGAAGAAAGATTGTATTCCGTTGGTAAAATTCCTGGTGGTTTTATTAAACGTGAAGGACGCCCAAGTGAGAAAGCAATCCTTGCGAGCCGTTTAACGGACCGTCCGATTCGCCCTCTTTTCCCAGAAGGCTTCCGTAATGACGTTCAAATCGTTTCTATTGTTATGAGCGTAGACCAAGAATGTCCGCCAGAAATGGCAGCAATGATTGGTACTTCTGCTGCTCTGGCAATCTCTGACGTTCCTTTCAATGGGCCAGTTGGTGGCGTTATTGTTGGACGAGTTGATGGTCAATTCGTTATTAACCCAACGGGTGAGACAGCAGAGAAAAGTGATCTTCACTTGACTGTTGCCGGAACCAAAGATGCGATAATGATGGTAGAAGCTGGTGCGAATGAAGTTTCTGAGGAAGCTGTCCTCGAAGCTATCATGTTCGGACATGATGAAATCCGTAAGATTGTCGCGGTAATTGAAGAATTGGTTGAACAAGCGGGTAAACCGAAAATGGAAGTTAAACTCCATACGGTTGATGCCGAAGTAAATCGTGCAGTTCGTGAATTTGCTCAAGCTAGATTAGTTGATGCGATTAAAATTCCTGAGAAGCATGCTAGACAAGAAGCAATCGATGTTGTGAATGCCGAAGCTGTGGAACATTTTACTGCTTTGTATGCAGAAACTCCGGGCTTACTAGGTGACGTGAAAGAAACGCTGTATGATATCGTTAAAGAAGAAGTACGTCGTTTGATCACGCATGATAAAGTAAGACCAGATGGACGTAAACCAGAAGAAATTCGTCCAATTGATTGTGATATTGATTTGTTACCGCGTACTCACGGTTCAGGCTTGTTCACGCGTGGACAAACACAAGCACTTAGCATCTGTACATTAGGCGCTTTAGGCGATGTTCAAATATTAGATGGTTTGGATCTTACAGAAACGAAACGTTTCATGCATCACTACAATTTCCCTCCGTTTTCCGTTGGGGAAGCAAGACCACTGCGTCCACCAGGTCGTCGTGAAATCGGACATGGTGCGTTAGGGGAGAGAGCCCTTGAGCCAATCATCCCTAATGAAGTTCAATTCCCTTACACAATTCGTCTCGTGTCAGAAGTGTTGGAATCGAACGGTTCAACATCCCAGGCGAGTATTTGTGCAAGTACACTTGCTCTTATGGATGCTGGTGTTCCGATTAAAGCTCCGGTTGCTGGTATTGCGATGGGTCTGATCAAAGACGGAGATCATTTCTCCATTCTATCCGATATTCAGGGTATGGAAGATCACCTTGGCGATATGGACTTTAAAGTTGCAGGTACAGCTGAAGGTATTACAGCCCTGCAAATGGATATCAAAATCGATGGGATTGATCGCAGCATCCTGCAGCAATCTTTGCAACAAGCCAAAGAAGGCCGGTTGCACATTTTGGGTAAAATGGTTTCTCGTATTTCTGAGCCTAAGAAAGCTCTTTCCAAATACGCACCTAAGATTCTTACAATGAACATCAATCCGGACAAAATCCGTGATGTTATTGGTGCAGGCGGTAAAATCATCAATAAAATTATTGAAGAAACCGGCGTAAAAATTGATATCGAACAAGATGGCCGTGTATTCATCGCATCATCCAATCAAGAGATGAATGAAAAAGCACGTTCTATCATCGAAGGCATCGTACGCGAGGTTATTGTGGGTGAAACTTACCTAGGAACAGTAAAACGCGTTGAGAAATTCGGGGCATTCGTAGAAATTTTGCCTGGTAAAGAAGGTTTGGTTCATATTTCACAAATTTCCACAGAGCGTGTAGCAAAAGTGGAAGACGTAGTGAATATTGGCGATCAAATCACCGTTAAAGTAACCGAGATTGACCAACAAGGAAGAGTGAATCTTTCTCGCAAAGCAACACTAACTTCGCAAGTCCCGGCTCAAACCTAAGCCGCGAGACTTGTGAAGTCCCTTTTTAAATAGTTTTGGATAAAGAGTCAGATCAATCTGTCTCTTTTTTGCATTTTAGTCATAGCTGGACATGCCTCGTTCTACTCTTGTCCTTTCCTGCATAAAATCAGGACATAGGAAGGGGGATCGGTGTATGCTCCACAAAAAATGGCTTCTTCTTGGAAGTTTTTTTGCTATGGTTTTGCTTACATTGGATGCAATCCCTAGCATAGGAACTTATATTATTGCAGTGAAAAATAATCAAAGCTCGTATCTGGCAGATTTCAATTGGATGGACGAAGAAGCACTCCCGGTCTTTGCCTCTGCGTCTTTAAATTCAACCGAACAAAAGAAGTCAAAGATAAGCATTTTACTAGAAACGATTATGAAAGAAGCTGAAAAACGAAAGATTCCCCCTATTAACGCCAAACTTGATCCTGTTTGGAAAGCTATTCCTGGTTATAATGGCTTGGAAGTCGATATTGAGGAGACGCTCAAGCTTGCAGAGCATCATTTAACGCCGAATAAAATCAATTATGTAATGAAGGAAGTACAGCCTAGTATTCAATTGAACGATCTCGGTCCGAATCCGATTTATAAAGGAAATCCCAAGAAGCCTATGGCTTCTTTAATGATCAATGTTGCTTGGGGAAATGAGTATTTGCCAAGTATGCTAGAGACTCTCCGCAAAGAAAATGTACATGCGACATTCTTTTTGGATGGGTCGTGGCTAAAGAAGAACGTGGAAATGGCCAAAAAGATCCAAAGTGAGGGGCATGAAATATCTAATCACGCTTACTCTCACAAAGATATGAGAAGTATAACGCGTAGTAAAGCTGTTGAAGAAATTTCAAAAACAGAGGATTTGTTGAAGCAGGAGCTTGGTGTGAAAAACATGCTTTTTGCGCCTCCTTCGGGATATTTTAACCAAGAAACGGTTCAAGTTGCTTCGGAGTTCAATCTGCAGACTGTACTTTGGACTTTTGATACGGTAGATTGGAAAAATCCAGGAGCTGAGCGAATCCTTCAACGGTTATCGACAAGCGTCGAGCCTGGTTCACTTATTTTGATGCACCCAACGACCTCATCCAAGGATGCATTGCCAGGCATGATCCGTATGATTAAAAATAAAGGATTGACGATTGGCACTGTATCTGAGCTTTTATCCTCAAAACGTGTTGCTGAAGCAGGTCAAATCGCGAATTAATCGATGAATCAGCTCGAAAGTTGAGTCGCTCACACATTTTTGTTAGACTGAGTAAGTATAATTTGGGAATAGGACTTTAGGTGTTACAATTCGAGGAGGAACCTTGGTGATCAAATATCGCTTACATAATGGCTTGAGAGTCGTCATGGAACAAATTCCTACGTTTCGATCAGTAACGTTCGGGATTTGGGTGAAGACGGGCTCGCGTAATGAGTCTCAAGATAAGAACGGCATTTCGCATTTTATTGAACACATGTTATTCAAAGGGACAGAGCGCCATTCAGCCAAAGATATCGCGGAGATATTTGATGGAATCGGAGGTAATGTGAATGCATTCACCTCCAAAGAGTATACATGCTATTATGCAAAGGTTCTTGATGATCATTTGCCTCTTGCCATGGATATGCTTTCGGACATGTTTTTCCATTCTGCTTTTGATGAGAGTGAGTTAGAAAAAGAGAAGAATGTCATATATGAAGAGATCTCTATGTATGAAGATACACCGGACGATTTGGTTCATGATTTATTGGCCAAAGCTTCGTATGGCTCACATCCGCTAGGGTATACGATCCTTGGAACCCAGGACAATTTATCGGAAATGAAATCGGATGATCTGCGTAACTATATGAAGCAATATTATAATACGGAAAATACGGTTCTTAGCATCGCTGGCAATATTGATGATAGTGTGCGCGAGCTTATTGAGAAGCATTTCGGTGAATTCGCTCAAACGGGTGTGGAAACAAGTTATGATGCACCGGATTTCCTTGGAGAACTGATTTTCCATGCGAAAAAAACGGAACAAAATCACATCTGTCTATCGCTTCCAGGTCTATCGCTTCAAGAAGAGAATCTATATCCGATGGTGCTGCTCAATAATGCCATTGGCGGTGGAATGAGTTCTAGATTGTTCCAGGAGATTCGGGAGAAACGCGGACTTGCTTATTCCGTTTATTCCTACCATTCCTCGCATATCGACAGCGGCATGTTCACGATTTATACAGGTACAGCACCGAAACAGACGGAAGAAGTGCTCAAAGTGACTATGGAACTGCTGCATGATATAGCTGTCAAAGGAATGACGGATTCCGAACTCAAGAAAGGCAAGGAGCAGTTGAAAGGCAGCTTGATCCTTAGTTTGGAGAGTACCAGCAGCCGTATGAATCGATTCGGGAAAAATGAGTTGATGACAGGTAAGCATTATAGTCTCGATGAAATGATTGAACGAATTGAAGGCGTTCAGATGGAGGACATTCGTCAATTAACGAAAACGCTATTCGGGACACCTTTTGCTCTGTCTATGGTGGGAAATTCGGATGATGTCATTAACGGCTTCAGGAGGGATCAACTTGTCTCTCTATAACTTTGATGTCCAAATAAAACGGGTATCCGGACAGGAGGATATCCTTCTGCCTCAGAAAATGTCCGCTGCTGCCAGCGGCTTCGATCTTCATGCTGCAGTGAGCGAGCCGGTAGTGCTCGGGCCGGGTGAGCGTCAGCTCATCCCGACAGGCTTTGCACTCAGTATGCCGCCCGAGCTTGAAGCTCAGATCCGACCGCGGAGCGGGCTTGCTTATAAGCATGGCATCACAACTCTGAATTCACCGGGAACGATCGATGCCGACTACCGCGGGGAAGTGAAAGTGCTGTTGATTAACCATGGACAGGAGCCGTTCACCATTCAAAGGAATGAGCGAATTGCGCAGATGGTTTTCCAGCTTGTGCCGCAGATCCGGCTGGGTGAGGTTTCGGAATTAACGGAGACGGAGCGAGGATCAGGCGGTTTCGGTCACACCGGACGGTAATAGATCTACTACAAACGTAAGCATATATGCCAGAACCCCTTTCAATTGAAGGGGTTCTTTTTGTTTTCCAAGGAACTGAGCACGGAAAGTCACCCATCCTTAGGCGAACGCATACTATAACGTATCGAAACGGACCGAGAAAGGGGTGTAAGCGAGAATGCTCACTGGAGTTTCGGTTGCAATTATGGGTGGAGACGCCCGGCAACTTGAAGTAATTCAGAAATTTACTGAACTTGATGCCACGGTAACATTGATCGGTTTTGATAATTTAGGGAGACAATTTAGCGGTGTTTCAAATGCTAAACTCGATCCTGTGCTGTTTCAAACCATTGATGTACTTATTTTACCTGCTGTAGGTACGGATGATTCGGGACAAGTGGAATCTATATTCTCGAGTGAAGAGATGAGATTGACGGATGATCTTATGTCTTCACTTCCAAAGCATGCCAAAGTGTATACAGGAATGGCCAAAAGCTTTCTGAAAAAGCTTTGTGCGGCAAATGGAATTGAGGTAGTGGAGTTATTCGAGCGTGATGATATAGCGATTTATAACTCCATTCCGACAGCCGAGGGAGCGCTGATGATGGCGATCCAGAACACCGATATTACCATCCACGGTTCAGTTAGTATGGTTTTAGGTTTTGGTCGTACAGGTTTTACAATGGCCAAAACTCTGCAGGGATTAGGGGCAACCGTGAAGGTTGGCGTGAGGAAACCGGAGCATTTTGCAAGGGCGTGGGAGATGGGTTTTCAGCCTTTTTATACAAAGGACCTGTACCCGGAAGTGGGGAATATTGACTTGCTTTTTAACACAATTCCGACTATGATAGTCACAGCGCAAGTTATCACTAATATCCCACATCGCGCGCTCATCATCGATTTGGCTTCTAAACCTGGTGGAACGGACTTCCGATTTGCCGAGAAAAGAGGCATCAAAGCGATGTTAGCGCCCGGTTTACCTGGCATCGTCGCCCCCAAAACAGCTGGCCGCATCATGGCAAACACACTTAGTCAGCTGATCGTGGAAGACTTCAAAGACAGGAGCGATGTGGAATGAATTGGCAAGGGAAAACAGTCGGTTATGCTTTAACTGGTTCTCACTGTACGTTGGAAGAAGTCATGCCTCAGATTAAGAGATTTGTAGATGCAGGTGCACGTGTCATACCGATTGTATCGAATACAGTCATGACCACCGACACACGTTTCGGCCATGCAGCAGATTGGCAGCAACAGATTAAGGATATAACCGGGAACGAAATTATATCTACGATTGTAGCCGCTGAGCCATTAGGTCCATCCAAGCTGCTTGATGTGATGGTTATTGCACCATGCACAGGGAACACAACTAGTAAACTAGCAAACGCGATGACAGAGAGTCCAGTACTTATGGCTGCAAAAGCGCAAATGAGAAACTTGCGGCCGCTAGTTTTAGCCATTTCGACGAATGATGGGCTGGGATTGAACGCGATGAATATCGCTAAGCTTCTCATTACCAAAAACATTTATTTTGTGCCTTATGGTCAAGATGCACCTGGAGCGAAGCCAAATTCGTTGGTTGCTCGAATGGACTTGATTATGGAGGCCTGTGAAGCTGCTCTTGAAGGAAAGCAATTGCAGCCCATGATTATTGAGAGATTTCAATACTAATTCATATATAACATCTTGAAGGGGAGAGTCCAGCTCATGTCGAACCAGAAACTTTTTAACGTTGCAGTCGTAGGCGCTACAGGTGCAGTAGGAGAACAAATTATCCGTCTATTAGAAGAACGGAATTTCCCCATCAAGGAATTGAAATTACTTTCTTCCGCTCGTTCAGCGGGCGTAAAGCTTTCTTTTAAAGGTCAAGAAGTAACCGTTCAAGAAGCTACTCCTGATAGCTTTCAAGGCGTTGATATTGCTTTATTTAGTGCTGGTGGCGATGTTACGAAGGCATTAGCTCCTCACGCGGTTAAAGCGGGTACGATCTGTATTGATAATACGAGTGCATACCGCATGGATCCTGAAACTCCACTTGTGGTGCCTGAGGTAAACGTTGAGAAAATTAACGAACACAAAGGCATTATTGCAAATCCGAACTGTTCCACGATCCAAATGGTTGCTGCACTTAAGCCTTTATATGATCGTTATGGGATTTCCCGTATCATCGTTTCAACGTACCAAGCTGTTTCTGGAGCAGGTGCTAAAGCGATTAACGAAATGTTGAGACAATCCAAAGAAGTGCTTGAAGGAAATGATGCGAATCCGGATATTTTGCCGGTTGGTTCATTGCCAGTGAAACACCAGATCGCCTTCAATGCGATTCCGCAAATTGATAAATTCCTTGATAACGGTTTTACGAATGAAGAAATGAAAATGATTCTTGAAACGAAAAAAATTATGGGCGATGAGTCCATTGAAGTTACTGCTACATGTGTTCGTATTCCGGTTGTTTATGGTCATTCTGAGTCTGTCTATGTTGAATTGAAAGAAGATTTCGACGTAGAAGAAGTGAAGACTTTACTTGCTAATGCCCCTGGTATTGTTCTTGTTGACAATCCGGCTGAGCAGCAATATCCACTTGCAACAGATGCAGCGGGTAAGCTGGAAACTTTCGTTGGTCGTGTACGCCGTGATTTGAGCAATCCGAAAGCGCTAAATATGTGGATTGTTTCTGACAACCTGCTAAAAGGCGCTGCATGGAATGCTGTACAAATTGCTGAATATATAGCTATAGAACAATAATCAGCAAGTAAGACGGCGTTAACCATTATGCAGTGAATATGGGGGAAACTCATGCGAATCCTTGTACAAAAATTTGGAGGCACTTCGCTTTCCACCGCTCATGCCAGAGAACACGTTATTGGACACATTCAAGACGCACTTAATCATGATTATAAATTAGTTGTTGTTGTATCCGCGATGGGAAGAAAAGGAGAACCTTATGCGACTGACACGCTCTTAGACCTCGTTCGAAAGAACGGGGAGGGGCTGCCAGCGCGGGAACTCGATATGCTCATGGGCTGCGGAGAGTTAATTTCTGCGGTACATTTGTGCAGCTTATTACAAGCAACAGGCATAAAGTCTACAGTTTTGACAGGTGGGCAAGCTGGCATTCTTACGAATGATACTCACGGTAATGCTCAGATTGTAGCCATGCAGCCTAACCGGATCCTTGAATTGCTGGAGCAAGATATGGTCGTCATTGTTACCGGATTTCAAGGTAAAACAAGTCAGGATGAATTGACAACACTAGGACGCGGAGGTAGTGATACATCGGCTACTGCTCTTGGTGCTGCCCTTAAAGCTGAAATTGTAGATATTTTCACTGATGTGAACGGGATATTGACAGCGGATCCACGGATCGTAGAGGATGCTAAACCGCTAGTTCGCGTAAGCTTTGCTGAAATCTGCAATATGGCACATAATGGTGCAAAGGTAATCCATCCACGCGCGGTAGAAGTAGCCATGCAGGCTAACATTCCAATTCGCGTGCGATCTACGTTTTCCAAAGAAGAAGGAACATTGGTGACAGCTTCAGACAATATCCTTGCGGATATGAGCCAAGTTAGGGATCGCTTCGTTACGGGAATAGCCCAATTTACGAACATCACTCAAATTCATGTTGCAGCTGTTGAAGGTCAATTTGATCTTCAGCTTCGTGTCTTTAAAACCATGGCGCTGCATCAGATTAGTGTTGATTTTATAAATGTTAATCCATCGGGTGTCGTGTACACGGTGTTCGATCATGAAGCGGAACGCGCTCTAAAACTACTCAGGAGTCAAGGCTATGATCCTAAAGCTGTAAGCGGATGTGCGAAAGTTTCGGTAATCGGCGGCGGAATGAACGGAGTGCCAGGTATAATGGCACATATTGTTGAGGCATTAACGGTAGAGGACATACGTATCCTTCAATCAGCTGATTCAAATACAACAATTTGGGTACTTGTCCATGGTGTTGATATGATTAAATCTGTTAGGGCACTACATCATAAGTTCAATTTATATAAGTGAAAATGTGAGATTGAGGAGGTATAACTTTTGGATTTTGGAAGAGTAATTACAGCTATGGTCACTCCGTTTGATGAGAACTTACAAGTGAACTGGGAACAAGTAGAACCATTAATTAACTATTTGATCGAAGAACAGCAGTCGGATAGTCTTGTTATTTGCGGCACGACTGGTGAGGCACCAACATTAACAGACGATGAGAAGTTAAAGCTTATTGAGCTATCGGTTCGTTATGCCAGGGGACGCTGCAAGATTATTGCAGGGACAGGAAGTTATGACACTCTGGACACTGTTGAATTTTCCCGAAAAGTGGAGAAACTTGGAGTCGATGCGTTACTGATCGTTGCTCCTTACTATAATCGCCCTTCCCAAGAGGGGTTGTACCAGCATTTTAAAGCAGTAGCTGAGTCTGTTCAGGTACCGATTATGCTTTATAATGTTCCGGGACGCACAGGTGTGAATTTGGATGCGGAAACAACCATTCGTCTTTCCCAAATTTCTAATATCGTGGCTACCAAAGATTGCGCTAACACGGATCAATTGACACGTATACTTAATGATGCAGCTCCTAATTTCCTTGTTTATAGCGGAGATGACAGCAATGCGCTGCCTGCTCTAGCGGTAGGATGTCAGGGTATTATCAGTGTTGCTAGTCATGTGATTGGAAAAGAAATGCAATCTATGATAAAGTATTATTTAGAAGGTAACATTCAGCAAGCGGCAGAACTTCATCGTAAGCTTCATCCAGTTTTTACAGGCATTTTCCGTGTACCGAGCCCTGCTCCAATTAAGCATGCTCTAGCACTGAAAGGCATTCAAACTGGGGGCGTAAGACTTCCGTTAGTTCGTGTATCCGAGCAAGAAGGACAATTCATCCAATCACTTTTTGTATGATAACGCCTAATGAATCGGTGCTTCCGGCATCGGTTTTCTTTTTTTGGGGAATCTAAAGTAATCGGTATTAACTTGTATTTGTTGTTTTTTTTCATGTATAATGGTTGCAAGTGACTAGTTCGGTTTTTTCATTTAAAATTCGTCGTCCAATCTAAGAAGGAGGTATATTCTTGTCCAAAAAAAATATTGATAAACTTTTGATCTTCGCTCTTGGCGGCGTGGGCGAAATCGGAAAAAATATGTATTGCGTTCAGTATGCGAACGATATCATCGTCATTGATAGTGGTTTGAAATTTCCAGAGGAGGACATGCTTGGAATTGACATTGTCATTCCAGATATTGGATACCTAACGGAGAATCGGGATAAAGTACGCGGCATTATCATTACTCACGGCCACGAAGATCATATTGGCGGCTTACCTTATGTACTTAAGCATCTTAACGTTCCACTTTATGCTACTAAGCTTACAATGGGACTTATCGAAGCAAAGTTGAAGGAAGCAAATTTACTTGGTACTACGAACCGGATCCTTATTAATTCGGAATCCGTACTTTCCTTAGGTGTTCTTACAGCATCTTTCTTCAAAACCAATCATAGTATTCCTGATTCTGTGGGTGTCGCTTTAGATACACCAGAAGGTGTCGTTGTTCATACAGGAGACTTTAAGTTCGATCAAACTCCTGTGAATGATCAATATGCGGATTTGCATCGTATGGCAGAGATTGGGAAGAAAGGCGTACTTGCCTTGCTTTCCGATAGCACCAATGCAGAACGCCCTGGTTACACAGGCTCTGAGCGCAGTGTTGGGGTTGAAATTGAGGAAGTGTTCCGTAAAGCTAAGCAAAGAGTTGTTATTGCGACATTTGCATCCAACATTCACCGTGTTCAACAGGTGTTTGATGCAGCCGCAGCAACTAATCGCAAAGTAACAGTAATCGGTCGCAGTATGGTTAACGTGGTTTCGATAGCTAGCGAGTTAGGGTACTTGCACATTCCGGATGGCATGCTAATCGAGCCAGAGGAAGTTAACAAGCTTGCCGCTGATCGCGTTGTCATTCTTTCCACTGGAAGCCAAGGAGAGCCAATGTCTGCTCTTACAAGAATGGCACGTTCAACCCATCGTAAAATCGATATTTTACCTGGTGATACGGTTATTATTGCGGCAACTCCAATTCCGGGGAATGAGCGTTATGTAGGCCGTACCGTAGATGAGTTATTCCGTATTGGCGCTAATGTGATTTACGGTCCAGGTTCAGTTACTGGTGTACACGTATCAGGTCACGGTAGTCAAGAAGAATTGAAATTAATGCTCAATCTTATAAAGCCTAAGTACTTTATTCCGATTCATGGCGAATATCGCATGCTGCGTCAACATGGCATCCTTGCCGAGTCTGTCGGCATTCCTAAAGAAGATATATTTATGTGCGATATCGGTGATACGGTAGAAATTCAAAATGGCGTTGCTCGCAAAGGATCTAAAGTTCAAAGCGGCAACATTCTGATTGATGGACTTGGCGTTGGAGATGTAGGCAACATTGTGTTGCGTGACCGTAAATTACTGTCTCAAGACGGAATTCTTGTGGTCGTAGTTACACTCAGCAAACAAGATGGCAAAATTCTATCTGGACCAGATATTATTTCCCGCGGATTCGTGTATGTACGTGAATCTGAAGGTCTCTTGGAAGAAGCCAATCGTATCGTAACGAATACGTTAACGAAATTAATGAATGAAAATGTAAATGAGTGGGCATCTTTAAAAACAAATGTGAAAGATGTTCTCGGACGCTTTTTATATGAACAAACCAGAAGAAGACCGATGATCCTTCCTATTATCATGGAAGTCTAGGCTCGAACAAGTCACTTGAACCTATGCAAATCATAAAGCTCTCTCCATCACTGGAGGGAGCTTTTTTTATTTCAGTTCGAATGCTGCAAATGCATGAAAGTACACAAATTTATTCATACTATGGGAGATTATGAATCGTACATGCAAAGTTTGCTAACAAAATGCGGTTAAAGTTTAAGTGCTTTTGTAAAAGCAAAACTCGAAGGGGGATTTTCAGTGGCAGCACCCACAGGACCGAAACAACAAGAACCGGAAACGGAAGAAAGTAAAAAAAATGCAGTCCTCGAAAACATTCAACAGTTAGGTCAAACGAATACGCTTTCTGGCGAATCTAATATTTTCTGCCTGACCATTATTGGTCAAGTGGAAGGACATATCGTTCTCCCTCCCCAGAATAAAACGACCAAATATGAACACATCATTCCGCAATTAGTCGCCGCAGAGCAGAATCCTAAGATAGAAGGCGTTATGATTATTTTAAACACGGTAGGGGGAGATGTCGAAGCGGGGCTAGCTATTGCGGAAATGGTCGCCACGTTATCGAAGCCTTCTATTGCTTTGGTGCTAGGTGGCGGACACAGCATTGGTGTTCCCATCGCAGTATCAGCGGACTACTCCATTATTGCCGAAACAGCAACGATGACGATTCACCCCATTCGATTGAATGGCTTAATTATTGGAGTCCCCCAAACATTTGAATATTTGGATAAAATGCAGGAACGGGTTGTACGGTTTGTTACGAAGCACTCTAATGTAACAGAAGAAAAGTTTAAAGAGTTGATGTTTAAGACTGGTGAGTTGACAAGGGATATAGGGACTACAGTTATTGGAATTGACGCTGTTAAATATGGCTTGATAGATCAAGTTGGCGGAATTGGTGATGCAATCCGAGAGCTTAATCAGCGAATAGAGAGTAAGAAAGCAGCAGCGAGCGGAGGCATCGTACAATGATACATTACTCCGTTATTCCTATGGACGTGATTTTTGAAGGAATGGATACGTATGAACCCAAATTTATCGAGATCGATCAGGGTGGAGTCAAAATGCAAATTGAACCGATTAGTGGCTTTCAGGCGCGAATTGTCAGACTGTTTAGCAGTAATCCTCAGGATTATTTGAACAATCAATATGCCCCTGGAACTATTATTTCATATAGTCCTGTTGTTGAGGCAGCTTTAACATTCTAGCCTGCTCTTCCTGTATCATCCCCCAAGTTAAATATGGTATAATGTGGACTTGGGGGTGGCAAGCGTGGCGAAACGCAAGAAAAAAGGTAAGGCACTAAAAACAAGCTTGTTATTCGAGTTATATGGTATTCTCATTCTAATCTTCTCCGTCATTGCACTTGCTCATCAAGGGCATGTTGGGAATTCGTTGATTTACCTTTTTCGATTTTTTGTGGGAACGTGGTATTCACTTATACCGCTGATTTTCATATATGTGGCCTTATATGCGATGATTAAGAGAGCATGGCCGCAGATGGTTACGCCTAAGAAAGCAGGCATATTGCTGTTTATACTTGGACTGCTAATAAAAAATCATATTGATTTGTTCGCTCAATTATATCCTGATGGCGGTTTCACGTCTGGTAAAGTCATTGCATCAACATGGAATGCCATGTTAGATGGTCTGAAACCAACAGAAGCAGGCAAGTCGGCACTCGAGCATGGTATTGGCGGCGGTATGATTGGCGCTATGCTGTACAGTATCCTTTACTTTCTGTTCGATTATTTGGGCGCGAGATTAATCCAATATGCGTTGTTTGTCATGGGTTTTATTCTGGCAACAGGGATTTCTTACGTAGACGTTGGCAATCTCGTGAAGGGTCGATTTAGTAATGTTGGCCAAAATTTTAAAGATAGAATGAAAGAGTGGCTGCAGGATCGGGAAACACGTCAGCCTCAAACAACCTCCACAGGTGCTATTGCACCTAAGGCGAAGAAATCTACTTACGTTCCAGTTGATGATGAATTTGATGAAGAGGTTTTCCAGCCTGTCAAACGGGCAAAGAAAACACCGCTTTTCATGGAACTTCTTCGTCCTAATAAGGAAAATCGGAAGAAGACAGCAGTCGAGAATCATTCAAATATAGATGAATTAAATGATTTAGATGCAGCTGATGAAACCGAGCAAGTTCTTTATAAGTCAAGTGGGAAGGATGCTGCTGAATCAGATTCACCTACTTCGGATCAACCAATCACACCAATTATCCGTGATTTTCAGGAGCAGGTTTTTCAAGAAGCTCAGCAGGCTGTTAAACATCCTGCAGCTTCCTCTACAGCGCCGGTCTCAAAAGTACAAGAGGCAGGGGCTATTGACACAGAGGATGAGACAGTTACGCTCGAATTTCAGGATAATGTGCCGATTGTGCAAACACGTCCATATGAAATGCCTTCACTTGATTTATTAGCGAAGCCTGCTGTTGGCAAAGGCAGTGAGATGGCGGACTATAAAGCGAATGCAAGGAAGCTTGAAGCCACGTTGGAGAGCTTTGGGGTGCGTGCGAAGGTGCTGGAGGTCGTCAGAGGCCCTGCTGTGACACGTTACGAGATACAGCCCGACGTGGGTGTGAAAGTTAGCAGAATCGTCTCCTTAACCGATGATATCGCTTTGGCGCTTGCCGCCAAGGATATTCGGATGGAAGCGCCGATTCCTGGAAAAGCAGCGATCGGCATTGAGGTGCCGAATCTGGAGGTTTCGATTGTAACCATGCGTGAAGTCATGGAAACATCTGCTTTTCAGGAATCCAGCTCACGGCTATCCGTTGTACTTGGGCGAGATATTTCTGGACAACCCATCGTCGGAAATTTGGCGAGAATGCCTCACTTACTTGTAGCTGGTGCCACCGGTTCAGGTAAATCCGTGTGCATTAATGGGATTATTACGAGCATTTTGTACAAAGCCAAGCCTAATGAAGTGAAGTTTCTAATGATCGATCCGAAAATGGTTGAATTGAATGTCTA